>JANOHQ010000450.1:0-17891 GCA_031406595.1 Chitinophagaceae bacterium | reverse complement strand
AGGTTGTTGATCGTATTGCCGCCGCCGATAAATTCATTCACTTTTAATTTTTCCGGGCGAAGAAAATCCACATCATACACAAATCGTTGCACATACTTATCCATGGTCATACTGATGGGCTCATCGGTGGGGTCAGCCGTACCCCAGAGTATCTTTTCCTGCTTACCTTTATCAGCCTGTTTCTTTATCCAATCTGCGGAAACGACCTTATCGGAAGCAGTATCTATATAGGCATAGGGAGAGAAACGCACACCGCTATCAGGATGTACCAGCCCGGAAAGCGCAGCGTAATCCTTAGTGCTAAAAGCAGTCAATACCTGGTTGGTCAATTCCATGAGGATCGTGTCTCTTCGGGGATCCACCACTGCCACCGTGTCTTGCGGTGGAGTTGGTATTTCCGGGGGTTGAGGATCCTTTTTCTTACTCTTACAGGCACCCAAAGAAATGATCACTACTGATAATACAAGAAATATGCGCATACTGATTCTTTTAAAAAAACTACAAGCCGTAAGCCGGATTCTGTTGCCTCGCTTTCGCAAAGTGGCCATCATTTATCTGTTCCCGCAGTTGCCCACAGGACTCAAGCTGCCTACCCTGTACCATCGGACGAGCCGCCCTCGGGCGGTACTATATGTGGCATTTCAGCATGCAAGGTTTACCCGCGATCGATGTTACCATCGAAAGCCGTGAGCTTTTACCTCACATTTTCACCCTTCCATCCTCCCCTTCTCCACTTGTGGAGAAGGGCTAGGGTTGAGGTTATTTTCTGTGGCACTATCTCTTCCCGTATAAACGGGAGCCGGCTCTTCACCGGTGCATTGCTCTGTGCTGTCCGGACTTTCCTCCCCAAACGCTGTCCTTCGACTGCGCTCAGGACGATAGCCTGGCTTGTAGCGGTGCAAAGATAACTTTTTAAACTTATGCGAAACTTGCCCTGAGCACAGTCGAAGGGTTTCGCATCCTGATTATATCGCTTCCAGCGATCAATACTGGAAAAAGATCTCTGTCGCCCCATACCCAAAATTGGGGTGGTACTGGTTAACGAATGATTTTACTTCTTTCTTTAGCCGGAGAATATCATGTATCTCGTCCCGCAGCACCCCTTCTCCTACCCCATGTATCACGGTCAGGGATGCCTGGCGATGGGCAATGGCGAGATGGTAGTACTTTTCAAACGTTTTTAGCTGCAGGCTCACAATTTCAAAGTTGGTCATCTGTTTCCAATCATTGGAGATCTTTTCAATATGAAGATCGATGACTGAACGGGCGGGCTCCAGGTGTTCCCGTGCTTTCGAAGCCTCATACACTTTATATCCTTTTGCAGCGAGACGCCCCATTTCGATCTTGTCGTCAAATGCTTTATCAGGATAATCTTCAAATAGTAGCTGGGAGAATGTAGCCTGGTTCTTTTGCTTCAACTCTTCAATTTTTGCAAAGAGCTGCTTTGGTTTCAACTTTACGGCTGTTTCAAAATGGTCTGCCTTTTTTTTATCCGGTGACACGAGGGAAAAATCAAATTCAAAGGAAGGACTGTCATTCAGGTCGGCAAAATCTACATCATGCAAATAAAAATCTTCGAAAGGATGTACAGTGTTCTTTAATTCAAAATCCGGTTTGCCAAAATAATGTAGTTTGTAAATAAACTGGTAGGGTGTTTCTGTCCGGTTGACCAGGTGCAATTTTAATTCCTCGACCACCACATCTCCGAATTCATCGGTATCCATTACCGGCAGGAAGGTCAGCCAGACCCCGTCGCTCACCCGCTTTTCTTTGGAAGGCTTTTCTTTTCGCAGATCATCCACAAATTGTTTCTCTTTCTTCGCCGGGAACATTTTCTTTTCTGTGAACCGTTTGAAATAAGGAAAATCCACCTGGTCCATGTATACGGGAAAACTCACCCCCTTTACATCCACCATCAGCATTTTATCATTGATAATGTCAACCACCTGTCCCTCTTCATTAGAATGCAGGAGCAAAACGGTATCACCAAGCTGGTACTTCATAACCTCTATCCCGCCGTTAACCGGCAATTTAATTGCGTAAAATAAAAAGTCGCACAAAGTTACTTTAAGTAAAAATGTGCGACCGTTAAAAATTTATAAGGCGTACTACTCCTTCCTTTTAGCCAGTTTACTATGCGAGTAACTATACAGGAAGTAAATAGCCAAACCGATCACCAGCCAGATCAAAAACCTCATCCAGACCTTATGAGTTTCCTGTGCCATCAGGTAAAAACAGCTGATCATACCCAACACCGGTATCAGGGAGAGTTTTTTCATAAAAGACAATACAGCCATGATCACGGCGATGAGCCAGAAAGCAGCCATCGGCCAGGTGTCTTTTGTCCAGATATCCTCCCTGAAGTGAGAAGGCACTTTTGTAACTATGAGAACGATGGCTGCGATCAACAGCACCGGGTAAATAAACTGCGCATTTGCATACGGTACTTTAAATTTACTTTCCGGCCTTTCCTTTCGCTGCTGCAAAACAAGAATACCTGCACACACCATTACAAAGGCAAAGAGGGTCCCGATACTCGTCAATGACAACACTTCATTCAGGTTAAGAAACAATGCAGGGATCGCCACCACGAAACCAGTGAGGATAGTGGAGAAAGATGGCGTGCCATATTTGGGATGTATCCTTGAAAATATTTTCGGCAACAATCCATCACGGCTCATGCTCATCCATATCCTGGGTTGACCCAGCTGGAACACCAGTAATACACTCGCCGTAGCGATAATGGCGCTTACTGCCACGATACCACCTATGAATTTCAATCCTCTTTCGTCAAATACCATAGCCAGCGGATCGCCAACATTCAGTTTGGAATAATGTACCATACCGGTGAGTACCAGGGCCAGCAATACGTATACTACCGTACAAATGATCAGCGAATAGATCATTCCTCTCGGGAGATCCCTTTGCGGATTCTTACACTCCTCCGCCGTAGTGGATATCGCATCAAAGCCAATATAGGCAAAGAAGACGGCTGACACTCCTTTCATGATCCCACCAAAACCTTCCGGCGTAAACGGCGACCAATTGGAAGGATTTACATAGTAAGCACCCAGGACTATCACAAAAAATATCACCGCCAGTTTGATGATGACCATCAGGTTACTCGCTGAACGGGATTCTTTGATACCCCGGAATACGATATACGTGATCAACGCCACGATCAACAATGCGGGTACATCCATGATCAGTCTTAAATTGCCTAACATGGGAGCATCTGCCCATGCAGACACTGCTGCTTCAGAAGCACCGGCTTTGGCCGTCATATAATCCATCGTCATCCAGTCAGGAATATGAAGCCCCGCCTTATTCATCAGGTTGCTGAAATAATCACTCCAGGAAATGGCAACGGCAATATTACCGATCGCATACTCCATCAGCAGATCCCAGCCGATGATCCAGGCAAAGATCTCCCCGAAAGCAACATAAGAATAGGTATAGGCGCTTCCCGATACCGGGACAGTAGAAGCAAATTCCGCATAACAAAGCGCTGCAAAACCGCAGGCGATCGCCGTAAAAGCATAGAGGAACACCACGCCGGGTCCGCCATTAGCAGCCGCCGAACCGATCCCGCTGAAGATTCCGGCCCCGATCACCGCTGCTACCCCAAAAAAGGTAAGATCCCGGACACCGAGTACTTTTTTCAATCCTATCCCGTGACCATCGCCATGACCGGCTTCAGCTTCTTTCAGGATATGCGGGATGGATTTCTTACGAAAAAGTTGATTAAGCATAGTAGTTGGTTTTGATCCTTCAAAATAGGGAAAAAAATGATTGACAGCTGATTTAGTTGCCCACTTTTATAGCAACGGCAACATGATCCATATCAGCCGATCAGCCGATCCAGGTCATCTTCCGCCCCCCATCCGGGTTGCAATTTTGGGGTATAAAACAATCAATATGGAAACGTCAATACAACATGCCTTTCAGCCGGCTTACAATGCGCCCGCAATAAATATGTCGCCCTGGAAAAAATTTATCGGCTGGGCCGATCGACAGGAAGAACATCGATTTGGATGGACAGCTGTTTCCATTGCCGGGCACGGTTGTGTATTTACCATTATTACAGTTGCTACAATACTTTTTACCGGCAACAATTTTATTTTCTGGCCATTTGCCATCGCCGCTATGACCATTCCACTCGTGGCAAACCTCGCAGCAATGCCAACAAAGGTCACCATTCCCTTACTGTTTGGCAGTGTGTTGGTTGATGCAGCCATCATTGTAACTTGCCTCGTTATGATTATCTGATATCTATCCTTTGCTTCTATTAATGATCACGCTTGATCAGGAAATGAGCCAGCGCACGCAAGGGCTCTTTTCTTTTTGATAGCACGGCGATGTCTTCGAGGTGGGCCAGGGCCTCATCAAGATATTTATTCTTTAACTGCAGGGCCCATTCATCCACTTTACTGTCGCGGAATATACTGAGCATCTTATCTATCTTATTGTCTGCGCTGGTAGCTAACAATGATCGCAGTTCTTTCTGCTGGGCGGCAGAACTGGTTTCCAGCGCATGAAGTAACAGGAAGGTTTTTTTATTAGAAAGAATATCACCGCCTACCTGCTTGCCGAATTTGCCGGGATCGCCAAATGCATCGAGATAATCATCCTGTACCTGGAAAGCGATCCCCAGTTTTTTTCCGAAATCATACAGCAAATGCTGGTTACGCTCCCCCGCCCCGCCAAGGATCGCTCCTGTCTGGAGGCTGGCCGCCAATGCAACGGATGTTTTTAATTCGATCATCTTCAAATACGTTCCCAGTTCCACCTTATCGAGCTTCTCAAAATCCATATCCATCTGCTGTCCTTCGCAAACTTCTTTGGCCGTCTTATTAAAGAGGTGAAGAATCCATTTTAAATACCCAATGCTGATCTTATTCAACTCTTCATACGCTGTCACCAGCATCACATCACCAGCCAGCAGTGCGGTACTATCGCCGTATTTTTTATGCACCGTTTCCATACCACGGCGTAACGGTGCTTTATCCATGATATCGTCGTGGATCAGGGTGAAATTGTGAAAGAGTTCGATTGCGGTACTCACATGCCAGGCATCTTCGTTGATGTCCTCAAACAATTCATTCCCCATCAGGCAGAGGACCGGCCGGATTCTTTTTCCCCCGAGCTTTAAAAAATATTCATTGGGATCATAGAGCGATGCAGGTTCGGCCGGGAAATGGCGCTTATCAAAGTATAAAGCGAATTTTTGAGATAAAAGTTCGAATGATTGCATAGTTAGAGGTTGCACGCAGAGAGTGCTGGGTTCGCAGAGAATTATCCGTAATAATTATTCACAATTCGTCTGATCCCGTTTTTTAAAAGGACTTGATTAAAATTAATCATTAATCCGACAGATAGCTTTGTCAGTCTCAAATACGTTAGCAATTTCTTATAATGGGCTGGCGGAATGATGTCCATTGATTTCAATTCAACTATCACTTTCTCTTCAACTATCAGATCCGTCCTGAACCCAATTGCCATTTTTACTCCTTCAAATATCACAGGAATTTCCTGCTGTCTGCTGACATTTACTCCTCGTTTTATAAGCCGGAAAGATAATACTTCCTCATAAACAGATTGGAGCAAGCCTATACCCAATTTTTTATGAATGCAGATAGCTTCTTCTATGATTATCGAAGTTATTTCATTTTTTCCACACGCTAAAAATACAACACCCCTCTGCGAACTCCGCGTCCCTGCGTGCTATTATTTTCGTTTTTTTCCCTTTGTCTCCCCGTTTTTTTCTGCCGAAAGCTCGTCTTTTACCACCCACTCATAATCCAACTGCCTCTTCGTAAGATTCGCAGCCACCACTTTGATCATCACTTTATCTCCCATATTGAATTTTTTTCCGCTTCGTTGACCGACAAGGCAATAATCTGTTTCCACATGCCTGAACTCATCGTATTCGAGCAAGCTGTTGATGCTGACCAATCCTTCACACTTGTGTTCCACCGTTTCCACCCAAAAACCAAAACTGGCAACGCCGCTGATCACTCCTTCGAATTCATCCCCGAGATAGTTCTTCATGTACTGTACCTGCTTGTACTTATTCGAAGCTCTTTCCGCTTCCATGGCCGCCCGCTCCCGCTCGCTGGTATGCTTACACTGCTCCTCCATCTTCTTATCAGGATTGATCGAACCCTTCAATACATCCTCCAGTATCCGGTGCACCTGTACATCGGGATAGCGCCGGATCGGTGAAGTAAAATGACAATAATGCTCAAAGCCAAGACCATAATGCCCGACATTCTCCGTGGTATACTTTGCCTTGGCCATTGTGCGGATACCCAATTGCTCCAGCACATGCTGCTCCGGTCGCCCATGCACGTCTTTTAACAGCTGGTTAAAGGATGCAGCAATCGCTTCCGGTGACGAGGTATCGAACGTATGCCCGAATTTTTTTGCAAAGGCAGCAAAAGGTACCAGCTTCTCTTCATCCGGGTCATCATGTGTACGATAAGGAAAAGGTAACGGTTTGCCGTTGATCTTTATTTTGGATATATTTTCCGCCACGGTACGATTGGCTAACAGCATAAATTCCTCGATCAATTGGTGGGCCTCCTTACTTTCCTTTATCATGATGCCGATGGGATCACCCTTTTCATCCAGCTTGAACCGCACTTCCTGCGAAGAAAAATTGATCGCCCCGTTATTGAATCTTTTTTTCCGGAACCGTTGGGCAATATCATTCAGGATCAGTACTTCCTCGGCGTACAACCCTGCTTTTGCTTCAATGATCTCCTGCACCTCTTCATAGGTGAACCGGTGATCAGAATGTATCACTGTTTTTCCCAGCCAATATTGTTTTACTTCTGCTTTGGGTGTGATCTGGAAGATAGCTGAAAAGGTCAGCTTATCTTCTTTGGGTCGTAAGGAACAAAGAAAATTGGAAATATGTTCTGGCAACATCGGGTTTACCCTGTCAGGAAGATAAACGGATGTAGCCCGGTGATAGGCTTCTTTGTCCAGCTCAGTTCCCGGCTCTACGTAATGACTCACATCGGCAATATGCACGCCTATTTCATAATTCCCGTTTTTCAGTTTGCGGAAAGAGATCGCATCATCAAAATCTTTTGCATCAACAGGATCGATCGTAATGGTGAAAAGTTCACGGATATCATTTCTTTTTTTGATCTCATCGGCGGTAATCGTATCGGGTATCCTGGCGGCTACTTCCAGCGCCTCATCGGGGAACTGAAGCGGAAAGCCTGCTGCCAGCAGGATCTCCTTCATCGCGGCATCATTACTGTTCTCGGGATCCATCACACTCACCACTTCACCCACCGGTCTTTTGCCATCACCCTCCCATTGCAGAAGTTTTACCACCACCCTGTCATTATCCTTCGCATTATGGATATTAGGCAGTGGAATGAATATATCTGGCATGGGTTTATCCATTTCTGCTATAAAGAAGGCAAACCCTTTATTCATTTGCAGGTGACCGATGAACTCCGTCCGTTTCCGTCGCAGCACTTCTTTCACAACGCCCTGCATCCTGCGCCCATCGCTGCGCATTTCCTTTATGGCTACCTGCACCGTATCACCGTGCAGGGCAGTGTTAAAATCACCGGGCCGGATCATCACATCGATATCCATTCCCTCGACGGTAACAAAAGCCATTCCCGAGCGGGTAATATCCAGTGTTCCTTTTAATACACGTCCCGCTGCGCTTGCCCGGGGCTTTTCTCTTTGTTTCTTCTTCTTGGCGTTCTTTCTTCCCATAGGGCTAATTAGTATTTTTTCTTAAAATTATTAATAAAGTCTGTTGCGATCCTGTCAAATTTATCCCCTTCTTCAAAAAGGAACTGGTGACGTACCGGTATAACATACACTGGCAGTGAGGCGATTTCCTTGTTGAACTTGACCAGCCGCACAGCATCTTTTTCTGTTGTGAGAATAATCTTATCTGCCGCCGGGATACTTTCAAATTTTTTCCGGATATCATTCAGGTCATCGATGGAAAAAATATGATGGTCAGGGTATTGCAGCATCTGGTAACCCATACTGCGTTCTTCCAGTCTTCTTTTCAATGGCCGGGGATTGGCGATCCCGGTAACCAGCAGTACTTCTGTTTTACTACCCGAACTAAATCCTTCCCGGCTGGTGATATGATATAACTGCCCGTATTCGATTGCAGTAAAAAATATTTCCTGTCCTGGCAAAGGCCCGATCTCCTGGATCGTTTTCTGTTTTTCTGCTTCTGACAGGTCGGATTTGCATTTAGTAACAATGATCACTTCCGCTCTTTTGTAACTGCTTTTCAGATCCCGCAGGTCGCCGGTGGGCAAATAAAAATCACGGGTAAAAAGATTATTGTATTCCGTCAGTAAGATATTCAACCCCGCACGGATCGAACGATGCTGAAATGCATCATCCAGGATGATGGCTTCTGTTTCCGGCCGGTCATGTAATAATTGGGGGATCGCCTCCACTCTTTGTTCTCCTACTGCCACCGGTGTATCCGGGTACTTCAAATGAAATTGCATCGGCTCATCTCCGATATCCAGCGCGGTAGTGTTCAGCCCGGCCAATGTATAGCCCTTTGTCCTGCGCTTATAACCACGGCTTAAAGTGGCAACCCTGAACCGGGGTTTTAAACGTTCAACGAGGTATTCCACCATCGGTGATTTTCCCGTGCCCCCCACCGACAGGTTGCCCACACAGATCAGCGGCAAACCAAATGAGGATGACCGGAAGATATTTTTATTGTATAGCCAGTTCCTGGTGCCGATACCCAGCCAGTAAAGAAGGGCAAAGGGCAGTAAAAGTATACGAAACGATTTGAGAAAGATGTTAGAAAACATAAACGGTTTGCGGCGTGATACAAAGGTCTAAAGGTACATCAAAATCACCCGTATCGGCGATCTCGTCAACCGGGTCGAAATACGAAAAGCCTGCTTTGATACACCCGGGGCTGCAGGTAGCTAAAAAGCGGTCGTAGAATCCTTTACCATACCCAACCCTGTTACCCTTCCTGTCAACGGCAAGCAGGGGAACCAGTACCATATTGATACCAGCCGGTAATAATTCTTCCCCGGTGATAGGTTCATGCAGGTCAAATTGGTTAAGGGCGAAGCCAGCGGATTCATCCGGCACAACTGCGGTCATTGTATGCGCAGCAAAATCCGTTTTAGGATAAGCGATGATCAATCCGGGGTTCCTGAATTCAATATAACCGGTGATCAAATGGATATTGGGTTCCCCGTTTTTATCAATGGGCCAGAAAGAGAGCAGGTTGCTGATAAATGGAAGATCAATGGTTTGGAACTGAATTAACAACAGGTCGTCCAGTTTGCTTCTCTCCATAGGGGAGAGTCTTTTTCTTTTTTCGCGGTATGCCTGGCGGATATCTTTCTTTAACATGGCCTTTAAATAATCCCGGTAATCGTGGCTTATAAAAATTGTACTCAGTCCCTGGTTTCAATAAAAGTAGAGAAAACAGTAGTACCATAATTTCGTTCCGATTGATAATACGGAAAGCCCTTGTAGTCATTCCTCGGGGTATGTTCTAGAACAAACCAGCCATCCTTCTTCAATATTTTTTTTTCGAATAATTGTTTGGGAAGATCATCAATGGCCGTCAGCGCATAAGGTGGACCGGCAAAAATAAAATCAAACCTTTCCGTGCATTGGGCGATGTATTTGAATACATCCATTTTGATCACTTTCAGGTTTTCGATCCGGAGGGTCGCTGATGTTTTTTGTATGAACTCGTACATGGTATTGTCTTTCTCCACGATCGTCAGGTCAGTTACTCCCCGTGATGCCAGCTCATAACTGATATTGCCTGTGCCACCAAACAGGTCCAGTGTTTTTAGTTCCTCAAAATCGAGATTATGCTGGAGTACATTGAACAGACCTTCCTTGGCAATATCCGTAGTAGGTCTTGTATACGGCATATCATTGGGTGGGTTGAATTTCCTGCCACCATGTTCTCCTCCTATGATGCGCATTTGGCCAGGTCATTAAGTGAAGTAAAAAAATGAGCCGGGTATTCCTTCCCTGTATTCCCCCCAAGGGTCAGTGACCAGTCAGCATCCCGGAATGCTATATGAATAAAGTATTGATACAATTCCCGGTACAACGAAGATTGCTTATCGACAAGGCCTGAAAGCGATAATTCCACGTCTTGTTGTGACAGGGAGAACTGCCTGCAGATCTTTATTAAATAATACAGGACATCGTCGGGAGTTGAGTAGGCAAAACTTTGTGCCAGTAAAAACTTCCCGGCCTTAGCCACCATCACGGTAAAATCGTCTTCCCGCAAATCCACCAGCAAACTGCCACCCTCTCCTGTTGTATTGATCATCCGGATACCCAGTGAATACTGATGACGGTACTTTGCCGCCGGAAATTTCTGCCCGAGCCATTGTTGTATTTCAGCTGGCACCGCATACATCGTATTGAATTGCCAGCCCTGGACCTGCTCTGTGATAATATTGGCTCCGCTGTTATTACCTCCATTCAGTAAAACGGGTGTTTCTTCCAGGCCATGTACGGTGGCAGGAACAAAAACACCCTGCGGGAAATCATACACTACCTGGCAATCGTAAAAAGAATGCTGAAGAGAGGGATAAGCTGTAAGCAGTTCGGTTAATTCCTTTTCATCCCATCTAAGGACCGAACAATAACCCAATTCGTAGAGTTCATTTCCGGGTTTGTTGGTGATGGCAAAACAACCATGCTTCTCTCCCAATCTTATTGACAGCACCTGTTGCCCGTTTGCGTTACTATTTTGCGATATATGGAATAATTGTTTCAAATCCTTGTTTTTGTCAGCGTGCAATAATAGCCAAAAAATTAAATATCGTAGGTTTGCCGACTTTTCAGTAGTGTCCTAGTTTGAAATCAGCTTGGTTTCAAAAACTAATTGAACCACATAGACACATTAGGAACATAGGTTTTTCTCATAGAAGTCTATGTGTTTTCTATGTGTACTATGTCCGCAGCCTGCCCTGACGAAGGAAGGGTGGTTCAGAATTTTCAAAATAGGACACTACCGACTTTTCGGTAGTGTATCAGCCCCACGCAGAGGGCACAGTATTCGCAGAGACCAGCACTTTTAGATCCTCTGCGAATCCTGTGCCCTCTGCATGAGATATAAAAACTGTGACAGTACCCGCTTTTCAATGGCAGGACCAATCATTCATAACGATTTACAAGTACAGGTCAGCAACCGGCAGATCCTGAAGATAGCGTTGCCGATCAGTCTTGCCATGCTGATACCCCAGGCCAATTTTGTTATCAATAATATTTTCCTGAGCCATATATCGGAAGATCCGCAAATAGCAGAACGTGTGCTGGGTACGGCCGGGATAACGGGTGTTTTCTACCTGATATTCGCATTGGTGGGCAACGGGCTGAACAGTGGCTTACAGGGACTACTTTCCCGTCGTGCGGGTGAAAATCGACCGGAAGAAATAGGCAGGCTATATACACAGGGTATCTGGATATCAATGTTCTTTGCGATAGCCGCCGTCCTGATTACCTATTTTTTAGCCCCCTGGTTCCTGTCCTATAGCCTTCAGTCGGAAACGGTACACCAGGAAGCCGTTGAATTCCTCAAGATCAGGGTATGGGGCATTCCGTTCCTGTATCTTTTTCAAATGAGCAATGCGTTGCTGGTAGGTACCAATAACAGCCGGTACATGAAATATGGTTTCTGGACACAGGCCATTTTAAACATTGTGCTGGACTGGGCGCTGATCTTCGGTCACCTCGGGTTACCGCAACTGGGTTTCAATGGTGCCGCCTGGGCCTCTGTTATTTCTGAAGTAGCAGGACTGCTGGTTGTGTTTGGAATTATTTTTTATAAGAAATTCAACCACCGTTTTTCCTTATTCAATGAATGGAAGTTCAATAAACCGGTAGCGGGACTGATATTCAGACAATCGTCACCCCTGGTGTTGCAATGGTTATTGAGCATTCTCGCCTGGATGATCTTCTATATTTTTATTGAGAATCTTGGTGAGAACGGGAGACCCCTGGCCATCAGTAACACGATGCGGAATATATTTGGTGTCTTTGGCATTTTTTTATGGGCATTTGCCAGTACGACCAATTCGATGGTCAGCAATATCATCGGCCAGGGCAAAAAAGACCAGGTCGAATTTCTCATCAAAAAGATCATGTGGTTAAGCATTGGATTTACAGCCATGCTCTGCCTTCTTGTTAATATTTTTCCTGGTGTGTTCCTGAGTATGTATACCAGTGACAGGAGTTTTGTAAGCGAAGCAATACCTGTGATCCGGATCGTGACAATTGGTATGATGGTCATGTCCTTTTCAACCGTTTGGTTAAATGCGGTAACCGGCACAGCTAATACAAAGATCAACCTGGCGATCGAGATCGTTGCTCTCCTGGTTTATTTACTATATATCTACCTTGTATTAAGGGTTTTTGACCTGGGCCTGATCTGGGCATGGGCCTCTGAGATATTGTACTGGGGGATCCTTTTCCTGTTGTCTTTCGTCTATATCCGGAGCGGGAAATGGAAGAAGAAAGTGATCTGACCCTGTTCCCCCGGATGCTCATTTTTAAATGCGAGCCTGGCTTCGCTTTTTTGATAGCAACCCGCAAGACCGGAATTAATACTCCCTGGAAAAGCGAACTCCTACCGTCCCTGTGAACTGTGCAATTGGCGGATGCAACTTGGTAAGGGCTATATCTATTTTTTTAACCAGGGGAAATGAGGCATGGATCAGCTCAGCTATTTCCATCACGGCTGTCTCCAACAGAGCCCGCGGTTTTTGCATCTCCGATCTCAGCAAAGCATATAAACCGGCATAGTTCACCGTCTCGTGAAGATCGGTGATCGTACCGCCCTGGGGAGTAAAGGCAACCAACATATTTATTTCAAATTCATTTCCCGTCCTTTTCTCTTCTTCATAGAGTCCGTGAAAGGCAAAGAACCTCAACTGCTTTAACTCTATCGTAATAAGATCATTCATGACCGCTTTAACTTATTTGACCTTCTCAATGCCCCTTCGCACTCAAATACCTTTCTGCATCCAATGCCGCCATGCAACCACTGCCTGCCGCTGTTACAGCCTGCCGGTATATTTTATCCTGCACATCGCCGGAGGCAAAAACACCTTCGATATTGGTTTTCGATGTTCCCGGGATTGTTTTGATATAACCCGCTTCATCCATATCCAACCAGCCTTTGAAAATGTCTGAGTTGGGCTGGTGACCGATAGCCACAAAGAAACCACTGACAGGGATCTCCTGTGTTTCGCCGGTCTTATTGTTCCTGATCCTTACAGCGTTCACTTTTTGATCTCCCAGCACTTCGTCTGTATCTGTATTCCAGTATACTTTGATATTGGCCGTGTTCAGCACCCGCTCCTGCATTACTTTGCTGGCCTTCATCGCATCTTTGCGGATGAACATGTGCACCGTTGTACAAAGTTTGGAAAGGTAAAGGGCCTCTTCTGCAGCCGTGTCGCCGGCACCCACGATCGCCACTTCCTTACCGCGAAAAAAGAATCCATCGCAGACCGCACAGGCACTCACGCCAAAGCCATTCAGCCGTTGCTCACTTTCCATGCCCAGCCATTTGGCTGAGGCACCCGTGGCAATGATCACAGCATCTGCTTCCACCCATTTTTCTTCATCGATCTGCACTTTATACGGTTGTGATAAAAAATCAACTTTCGTGGCCAGTCCATAACGGATATCGGCACCCATTCTCGCGGCTTGCTTTTCAAAATGGATCATCATGTCCGGTCCCTGCACACCATCGGCATAACCAGGATAATTCTCTACTTCCGTAGTAATGGTCAACTGCCCACCCGGCTGGATCCCCTGGTATAAAACTGGTTTCAGGTTGGCCCTGGCTGCATAGATCGCGGCGGTATACCCAGCGGGACCTGAACCAATGATCAAACAACTCACTCTTTCTGTTTCCATTCAATAATATTTTATGGTGCCATCGTCTTATCAAAACGATAGCGGTAAAATTAATAGTAAATCTTCAAGGGCAGGATTGAAAAAGATCGTTGTGAGCAAACAAGGTTCTACTGTGGAATAATAATGGAATGGTATTGCGCAGCATAACCGCCAAAATAGCCTAAACCGCCACCCTTGATATTGCTGACCACTTTTGTGGGTGAAGCAAAAGGGTTACCGATGTTCGAGTAGGCATATTCCATCGTTCTCCAGAAATCAAAACAGGCTTTATCAATATTACAGATCTTCACCGTTACTGTGTCTCCCTTGTCAAAATAACTGTACCCGGAGGAACTGCCCTGGTTCCTGTCCACACCCCTTTCTACCTGTACCTCGAAACTGCTCCCATCAATCACCTGGTCGTCATAAACAGATATAAGCCCCGGGTACAACGGCTCGCTATTGCGCTGGGTAAAATAACGGGTATAATCGCCAAAGCCCGGTGGATCATAAGCCCTGATCATCACGGCGACCTTTTCCGGGACATTACCGGCAGGCGCAGGCTTCCAGAACAGGGAATCGATCCTCCTGGTGGTATCGGGAATGCTCGTTACAGCCGTGTATTCCTTTCCATCCGCTACGATCCTCAGGGAATATTGCCTGTTGATCTCTCCTGCAAATGCGGTAGCAGGACTGGCCGGGTCATTGGAATAATAATAAAAAGTGAAGCCCCCGATATTAACCGGGTACTCTTTCAGGCGATGGGTCAACGCACCATTGGAAATATAGACTTCCGCATTGCGGACAAAGCTATTGGCTAAAGCAGCGAGATCGATCTGTGAAAAAAAAGAGCTGCTCCGGGAAAGTGCAACCATCGGTACTTTCCCATTCTCAATCGTTGCTTCCACCACAATTTTGGGTGTTACATCATCCAGTTCAAATTCTACTGCTCTTTCACATGACGAAAAAAGCAGGACAGAAAGGATGATCAACAGGGGTAATCGCATATTCATAGCTATCACAAAATTAACCGCTGGAAAGCAAAAATGTTTATAAAGCTTAGGGGATTAGAGCCTCCTATCCTCTATCTTGAGCTTCGCTCGCAACCTTTCGGTTGTCTCCAAAAGACGAAATGAGGATTCAAAGAGACATAGATTCATTAGTTCATTGATTTCAAGTTCATTTACGAGGATAACGTAGTAAAAATGAATCTTTTAATTCTTCCCCTCTTTAAGGAGGGGAAGGTAGATGGAGAGGCCAAAAAAACAGTCCCGAAAGCTATCTGCTTCGGGACTGCTAAATAACCCATCAAAATAATATACTAGCCCAGGTAGGCTTTCAATGCACTGCTGTACCTGGCTTTTTGTAAACGTTTGATCGCTCTTTCCTTGATCTGGCGGATACGCTCTTTGGTGAGGTCGTATTTCTGCCCTATCTGTTCGATGGTCACACCGTTCTCACCATCCAGCCCGAAATAAGCATTTACGATCTCTGCTTCTCTTGGTGACAGTGATTTGAGTACACGGCGGATCTCGTTCCGAAGCGAATCCTTCATTACATCATCATCGGTATCATCACCACCTTCGAGCAGGTCACCCATGGCTACATCTTCTGCTTCATGCACGGGCGCATCAAGAGAGGTATGACGGGTATTGCTCTGGAAGATATTGTTGATCTCCGTTTCGCTCATCTCCAGTAATTCGGCTAACTCTTCTGTTGACGGCTCTCTTTCGTGTTCCTGTTCGAAAGCCATATAAGCTTTGTTCGCCTTGTTGTAAGTGCCAATTTTGTTTTGAGGCAGGCGGACTAATCTACCCTGCTCTGCCAACGCCTGTAGTATTGACTGGCGAATCCACCACACAGCGTAAGAAATGAATTTAAACCCTTTTGTTTCGTCGAAGCGTTGTGCCGCTTTGATCAGGCCGAGGTTGCCCTCATTAATAAGATCACTCAGGGATAGACCCTGGTGCTGGTATTGCTTGGCCACAGATACCACGAACCTCAGGTTCGCCTGTACCAGTTTATCCAACGCCCTTTGAGAATCTACAGGGTTCCTTGTAAACATTTTGATGCGCTGGGCGAGAGTGGTCTCTTCTTCCGGCGTGATCATCGAAATTTTGGAAATTTCCTGCAGATATTTCTCAACAGCCTGGGAATCCCTGTTGGTGATCTGGGTAGCAATTTTAAGCTGCCGCATAACTAAAATATTTAAGTATCAACGAATAATAGACAGTCTTTGTTTGCAGATTGTTGCAAATGGATAGTTAATTGGGGGAAAAATATACCGTCCGGGACTGTCTGCAAAAGTAGCTAATAATGACGGTATCTCATAGCGTTTGGCCTTAAAATTACTCACAAGCTTTGCGCAAATGATGCCAATTACTGACCTGGCGCCAAAACACATGACTGGTATGAGTTTCAGGGCACCCATCCCGGGTAAAAAGCCTTATCCATCACAGTTATCAGGTGTCCGCAGAAGGGATGGATGTGGATTTCTGCTTTTTTGCCCGCCTTTCCAGCACGACCCAGATGGTTAGCCCGGATAAAAAAAGAAGGGTGGAAATGACCTCTGCCTGGGTCGGTTGAAATCCAAACAGGTTTACCCGGGTATTTACCCTGATTTTCTCGATAAAAAACCGCTCCATTCCGTTCAGCATCAGGTACAATCCAAACAGGGTTCCGGGTACTTTAAATTTCTTCCGGAGTGACCATAGTATAAGGAAGAGGATAAAACAGGCGATGATCTCGTATAAAGGCGTGGGATATACGCCAGTTGGCAGCTCCATACAATATTTCCCTTCACAGCCCTGGATCGGCACGCCAAATTCGTTGACATTATGAGGATACTTGTAAGACCAGGCCCAGTCGGGAAGAAATCCCGGTTTGTTGGCCAGGTTACTCTCTATCCCCCAGTCCCCGTCGCCGGAAACCTGGCAACCGATCCGGCCTAATGAATAGGCCAGCATCATGGTGGGTGCCATCGCATCATTCAAATGCCAGAAACCGATTTTGTGCTTTTTAGCATACCACCATATCGCAATACCCGCACAGATGAGTCCCCCGTAAAAAGTCAGTCCCTTGGCGGAAAAAATATATTCAGAAGGATGTTGTACAAAATCACCCCAGTTCTCAAATATGTCAAACAGTTTTGCACCAAGTAACCCAAATACCAGGGCGAGGATCGTAATCTCTCCTACCCTGTCATGTGGCCAGATCCGCACCGTTCTTTTTTCCGGCTTCTCCAGCTTTTGCTTGTTCCTGTCCCACCATTTCAAACCGGCAAATAATAATCCGAGGCCAATACCTGCGGGCCAGGATCCGAGTGTAGAGAAAATAAAAGCCTGTGGATCTTCGGTGGCCGAACCATCCAATATAAACAGCGCAACGATCTTGTAGCCCAGTACAAAACCCAGCAGGAAATTTAAAAGGAGGTCAAACGGAGTGGCCGGTTGCCCGACCATAACCTGCATTTCCGTTGGCTGAAACAAACCCTGCTTGCTTTTCCGCCTCAGTTCGTTTGCTAAAACGATGGCGCAAATAACAAAAGCAACCGCGACAAAAAAACCAAAGGAGTTTACAAAACGAAGGAACGTCCATTCTACACCGAACAGGTCCTTGAATGCGTAATACAGGTTTGGATACATGAAAACTTGGTTAGTTGGGAGCGAATATACTAAGAAAGAAGTTAGCTATGGGCTGTTGGCTATGGGCTTTGCGTGAGAATCGGGGATCCTCAATAGAAAGGGCAGACTCTGTATTTACATAGCGTTAATCCAACATCAGTTCTACTTTTTTACATTCCAGCCAACAGCCCGGAGCCCATGGCCCGCAGCCTTTCTAATTACAATGTTGTTCAAATGCCCCGATCAGGTTCTGTGCGATCATCTGCGCGGATCTGCCTTCGATCTGGTGACGTTCGATAAAATGAACCAATTGCCCGTTCTTGAATAGGGCAATGGCCGGCGAAGAAGGTGGGT
>JANOHQ010000425.1:0-11528 GCA_031406595.1 Chitinophagaceae bacterium | reverse complement strand
TTGTTGGCTTCGGCCATACGATGGGTATCTTCTTTCTTTTTAAATGCAGCGCCTTCCCCTTTTGATGCTGCTACGATCTCACCGGCTAATTTATCAGCCATGCTGCGGCCATTCCTGTCACGACTGTAGCGGATAAGCCATTTAATGCTCAATGATACTTTTCTGTCCTGGCGAACTTCAGCAGGAATCTGGAAAGTGGCACCACCGATACGGCGGCTGCGAACTTCTACACCAGGTGTTACATTGGCCAAAGCTCTTTTCCAAACTTCATAACCATCTTCACTGGTTTGCTTGGCTACTTTGTCTAATGCATCATAGAAAATATTAAAGGCTCCGCTTTTCTTTCCTTCCCACATCAGGTTGTTGACAAAACGGGTAACCAGTTTGTCATTGAACTTAGGATCTGGCGCTAAAGGGAGTTTTTTGGCTTGTGCTTTCCGCATGACTTATGATTTCTTTTTCTTTTTTATTTTTTTTCATCGTAGAGACAACGCATGCGTTGTTTCTACTTTTTCGCTTTTTCTTTCTTGGTACCGTATTTAGAACGGCTTTTCTTACGGTCTTTTACACCGGCAGTATCCAATGAACCACGAACGATGTGGTAACGGACACCCGGAAGATCTTTTACCCTTCCACCACGGATCAGAACGATTGAGTGTTCCTGCAGGTTGTGACCTTCCCCGGGAATATAGGCGATGACTTCTATTTTATTCGTCAAACGAACTTTAGCAACTTTACGCAAAGCAGAGTTTGGCTTTTTAGGGGTGGTTGTATATACCCTGGTACATACACCGCGACGCTGCGGACATTGATCCAAAGCCCTTGATTTGCTCTTGGCCCTGATAATCTCTCTTCCTTTTCTTACTAACTGTTGAATTGTAGGCATTCTTGACCCTTGTTTTTGGGAGGGCAAAGGTAGGGAAAGAGATGATAATTTTAAAGCGGAAAGATGATAATTTTTTAAACTCACCGGTTTTCCACAGCCGGCTGCCGCGTATTGTCCCTATTTAGCCTAAAAACTGGTGGTATCGAGCTAATTACGAGGGAATTATAAAGCGAGGAAACCAACTATCATCTGTCAGTTATCCACTATCATCTAAACCTTCTGCATCCAGTTATACTTGTCTTCTCTCCTGCCCTCGCGGATATCGGTCAGCCATTTCTTGATGGTAGGAGCCGTTTTCCAGCTTTCTACATCAAATTTCATTTCGTAGTCTTTATAGCGGAGTTCTTTGATCAGCGAAATAGTGGCAGCAGTTCCTGTTCCAAAAACCTCGTATAATATCCCGGCCTTATGCGCATCGATAATGT
Source organism: Chitinophagaceae bacterium (assembly GCA_031406595.1). Classification (GTDB taxonomy): domain Bacteria; phylum Bacteroidota; class Bacteroidia; order Chitinophagales; family Chitinophagaceae; genus JJ008. The sequence continues at coordinate 10,217 of JANOHQ010000425.1, read as the reverse complement.
CGTGAATACTGAGTGGTCGTTCTTCTACCGTAAAGCCCATCTCTTTTAATAAAGTAATGGCGCTCTGCCGCGTTACGCCATCGAGAATGGTTCCTTGCTCCAGATCGGGTGTGATGGCCGTATTACCGATGATGAAGAAAACATTCATCGTTCCGCATTCCTGTACATATTTATGTTCTACTGCATCCATCCACAAAACCTGGTCGTATCCTTTCTTCTTTGCTTCCGCCGTAGCATACATAGCAGCACCGTAATTACCGGCTGCTTTTGCATAACCCACGCCACCTGGTACAGCTCTTACGTATTTCTCTTCCACGTAGATCCGCATGGGAGCGCTGTAATAAGGTCCGGTAGGACTCAATATAATCATGAATTTATAGCTGTCCGATGGCCGCACACCGATCAGTTCGTCGGAAGAGAACATGAAAGGGCGGATATACAGGGAATGATCTTTTTTATTGGGTATCCAGTTCTTGTCGAGTTCGATGAGCTGGCGCATGCCTTCCATGAACAGATCTTCGGGTACCGTGGGCATCTGCATTCGTTGCGCCGAGATGTTGAAACGTTTATAATTATCCTGCGGGCGGAAAATATAGGCATTGTCTTCGCTGTCTTTATAAGCTTTAATGCCTTCAAAAATTGCCTGGCCATAATGTAATGCTGCCAGGGAGGGGCTCAGCAGCAGCGGCTGGTAAGGTTTGATCTCGATATTCTTCCATTCCCCATTTTCGTAATCTGCTTCCAGCATATGGTCCGTAAAATACTTTCCAAAGGGCAGGTTCTCCAGGCTCAGATCTTGTAGCTTACTTCTTTCGGCTTTTGTTATCGAAATATCCATAGCTGCAGTCATAATAGATTATTTTTGAAAGGTCAAAGAAACGAAAAAAACTAACACCCATTCGCCTTAAATTACTCACCTTTTATGGACCTGAATCATATTGAATTGCCGGCCGCCGCAGTAGCTGAACTGTATCATTCTTCATTGGTGGGTAGTGTAGATGATATTGCCGGTCAAACAAACAATTCCATGACTATCGTTGAGGAATCATCGCCAGTAGTGGAACAAAAAACTACAGCACCATGGCGTTCATTGGGAGATAACAAAAAACATATCCTCATCGCTGTAAAAACGGGTGAAGCCGTTCACTTGCCTGATAACGATCTCCAGTTTTTAACAGGCATACTGGGTGCCTGTAAACTAACGCTTGCTGATGTGGCAATAATTAATATCAATGAACAGGCGGCAACATATAAAGAACTGACGGTTTTTTTTAAAAGCAGGATCGTTTTACTTTTTGATATAGAGCCTGCTTCATTCGGTTTGCCGATGAGTTTCCCGCAATACCAGATACAGGCTTTTGCAAACAATTCATTTCTTTATTCACCAGCCCTGAAGCAGCTCGAAAATGATAAAGTGGAGAAAAGCAAATTGTGGGTTTGTTTGAAAAGATTGTTTAACCTCTAAGTTGTCGTGGCCTGTCCACGGGACTCTGTGAGAAAGGCGGTGAGACAGTGTGTGCCGTTTTCAGCATACATGCTTTCTTTACAAATATTAAATCAGAAAAATTGAAACTGATCTTTGCTACGAATAACCAGCATAAAGTTGATGAGATCCGTGCCGTACTGGGAAATGAGCCGGAGATAATAACCCTGGCAGAAGCGGGTATAAATATCGATATTCCCGAACCTTATGATACACTGGAGGATAATGCATCGGGGAAGTCAAGGACGATCTATGAAATGACCGGTACCAATTGCTTCAGCGAGGACACGGGACTGGAAGTAACAGCCCTGGATGGCGAGCCGGGCGTAAAATCTGCCCGTTATGCCGGGAATAACCGTTCTTTTGATGCAAACATTGAAAAGCTTTTGATTAATTTGGCGGCTAAAGAGGACCGGTCGGCCCGTTTCCGGACCGTTATTTCCTTGTTAATTGATGGTAAGGAAACACTGTTTGAAGGTATTTGTACCGGTAAAATAATTGAGGAACGGAGAGGTACCCAGGGCTTTGGATACGATCCTGTGTTTATTCCTGATGGTTCGCTGAAAACCTTTGCAGAAATGGACATGGCGGAAAAGAACGTTTACAGTCACCGAAAGAAAGCCACGGAAAAGCTGGTAGCATTTTTGTCTATGAGGACTCCGAAGGAGAATAAATTATAAACAAATCACTGATTTTGACCCCTGAACGCAACCAAAATATTCCCGAAAGCGACCTAATAGTAGGATGTATGGAAGGCAACCGGCGGATGCAGGAAGAACTGTATCGTCGTTTATCTCCCCGGATGTATGCCGTCTGCCTGCGCTATGCCGGCAATACGGAAGAAGCCGAAGACATATTACAGGAAGGATTTATTAAGGTATTTAAGAAACTGGACAGTTTCCGGAGTGAAGGATCTTTTGAAGGTTGGGTGCGCCGCATTTTTGTCAATACGGCAATCGAGCATTTCCGCCGGAAAAAATACCTGATGCCGGTAACGGAAAAAGAAGAGAACACGATCGAAGGAAAATATGTTTCGGTACTGGATGAACTGGCAGAAAAGGATATTCTTGCCCTGGTCCAGGAATTATCACCCGGTTACCGCACGGTCTTTAATATGTACGTGGTAGAAGGATATACCCATAAAGAAATCGCCGATATGCTGGGGATCAGCGAGGGTACCAGTAAATCCCAGCTTTCAAGAGCCAAAGTGATTTTACAGGATATGGTAAGAACATTTATCGATAAACAAAGGGGAACAAGAACCAGGTCATGAGCAGCGGGACTTCACATAAAATGTACGACTACGAGGTATCTCCTCCGCAAGGGGTCTGGGAAAAGATCGAAGCAGAGCTGGATGAATCAGAGCTATCCCAAAAATTTCCTGCTGCACTTTTGAACATGCAGGTCAACCCACCTGCTTATACCTGGCAAAAAATTGTGAGCGCCCTTGATGAACCAGCGCTGGTGAATGATTATGCAGCGAAACTTGCAGGGATTGCAATAGCCCCACCGGCTGCCGCCTGGAATAAAATACAATCGGCGCTGGAGCCACAACCGCCTCAACGAATGATTGTTCCCTGGATCAAATATGCCGCAGCCGCGGTTATCATCGGCTTCCTTGCATGGGGTGGCGTGCGTTTGCTGAATAGCACAAAAAACAATCCGGAGATCGCCGGCAACACTGATAATACGCCTTCCGAGGAACACATACCAACAGGCACCGGCGAGGAAGCTGTTTCCATTAGAGATGGTGAGATCGCTGCCGCCGATATGAATGCGGCCATGGAAGAAGCAAGAAATGATGCCGCCCTGGAAGCCAGTAAAAAGACATACGCCAAACTTGATGTGAGCAACAAGAGAACGAAAGTGAAAAATGCCGCGGATTTCTTTTTTGTTGCAGAAGACTATGAATATAGCTCTACCGGAACTACCAGAAGAGTCGACATTTACGAAGAGCCACCAGAAGAAACACCACCGGTTGATATGGCGAGCCGTTATATCGTGTTGATGACCCCGGAGGGCAATATTATCCGGATGTCAAAAAAACTCAGGAACCTGGTTTGCTGCGTTTCCGGTGAAGAAGTGGACAAAGATTGTATCGACCAGATGAAGAAATGGAGAGAGAAGATCGCCAGCCCCTCTGCTGCGCATACACCAGGTAATTTCCTGGATCTGCTCCATATGCTGAATTCAATGCAGGATAATTAAGCATCAAAGTTTCCTATTTTTAAGTCAAATTGTTCTCATGGCCAGAATCAAGATCGAATTGCCCGGGGCATTTCCTTTTTCCTGTAGTGTGCCTGTACGCATCACCGATATCAATTATGGGGGTCATGTAGGCAATGACACAGTATTATCGATCATCCATGAAGCCAGGATGCAGTATTTCCATCATTTTGGTTACAGCGAAATGAATTTTGCCGGTACCGGGATGATCATGTCCCATGTAGCGATCGAATTCACGAGTGAGTTATTTTATGGTGACACGGTAATCGCATCGGTGGCAGCCGTTGAATTCTCCAGGATCGGGTTTGAACTCGTCTATAAACTGGAAAAGGAAGCAGGCGGATCGCTTAAAGCCGTGGCGTTGGCAAGGACGGGGATGATCTGCTATGATTATGAGAAGAAGAAGATAGTGGGGGTTCCGGAAGAAGCGAGGAGAAAACTGGCAATAGACAATGGGCAACCCTTCGACTTCGCTCAGGGGCAATAGGCAACGTGTCAGACTCCCTGCATTATTTCCCAATCTATCAATCTATGTGCAGACGCTTTGATCTTACGTGTCAGACGCTCCTGCGGAGACGTCAGACACCGTTCCAGATCTTCCAATTCTCCTCCGCCTGTATCACCAGCATCTCTTCGCCGTTTTTAATAGTGGCGCCGCGCATTTCTGCTATTTTCAGGAATAAGGTTTTCGCCGGGTTGTAGATAAGGTCATACAAAAGATGATCTTTCGTGATGTTTGAATAAAGGATAGATGGGCGCTCATCCACGACAGGAAACATTCCCAGCGGAGTAGTATTGATGATGACGGTATGTTCTTTCATGACCTTTTCATCAACATCCCCATAGGTCAGCGTGGATCCGTTATGGAGTTCCCGGCTGACGATGTCAAAACCGATCCCGAGTTTTCGCAGCACAAAAGCAACGGATGCAGTGGCTCCCCCATTGCCAAGTATCAATGCCTGTTTATGATGTGGCTTTAACAAAGGAGCAATAGTTTTCTCAAACCCGGTATGATCGGTATTGTACCCGGCCAGTTTTTTACCGGAGATCCGGATACAATTGCAGGCATCCAGGCCATTGGGAAGATGGGCTGTATGCAGGAATTTTATCACCGCTTGTTTATACGGAATAGTGACAGCCAAACCTTCGAGGCCAGGGTTATCCTTCAGTACCTTGGGGAGATCCTCAATAGAGGCGATCGAAAAATTTTCAAACCGGCAACCGGTCAAACCTTCTTTTTCAAACTTTTCTGTAAAATATTTTTTAGAGAAAGAATGAGACAGTGGATACCCAATGAGTCCGAAAAGCCGCATGCCCCTGGCTCCTGAAGGGGTATCGCTATGCATTCTGAGTTTTGTCTAAATACAGATTGAATGTATCCCCGCGAAGGCCGATACGCATTGTTTCCAGCGGTATCACTTCTGTAGGTGCGATATTGCCGAGGTTGGAATTACAACCCACGAGTTCTATAAAATATAATTGCTGTGCTTTCTGCGGCGCTTCCCAGATGATCTTTTCGGCAGGGATTTGTGTAAGAATCTCCTGAACCAGTCCTTCTCTTACTTCCCCGCTGCCACGATAGATACCGACATTACCGGCTTCTCTCGCTTCCGCGATCACGTAGGTAGAACCTGCTTCCAGTTCTGCTTTCATCAGTTCGATCCATTTATAGGGTGGAATGATATGCGCAGCATCCTTACTTCCTACTTCACTGAGTACGGTTCCGTGTTTTGTGAGTTTTTCGATATAACCACATTTCTCGGCATGGGGTATGGTGATCGATCCGTCGCTTACTTCCATATAACTGATCCCAAATTCCTTACACACATTGATATAATCGTCAAACTGGTTACGGATCAGGAAGGCTTCAAACAGGGTGCCTCCGAAATAAACCGGTATATCATATTTACGGTATATTTCCAGTTTCTCTTTCAGGTTCGGGGTAACAAAGGAAGTCCCAAATCCCAGTTTTACAATATCCACATGCGGGTGAGTTGCGCTCATAAAATTCCTGGCTTCTTCCACGCTCAGTCCTTTATCCATCACCATGGTCAGTCCTGATTGACGGGGTTTTAATTTTCTTTCCGGGATCTGCGATAAATTAAAATTCATAGTTGGTTATTTGTTTCAAAATTAGAAAGAACCGCCTGCACCGCTTCGTCATCCCGAAGCTTCGGTCCCGGGACTTCGGGAAGGGCTCTTTGGCGGGCGAGCAAAAATAAGGACAAATCGCCGAGGATGAGCAGCACACCGGTTACAGTCTATCAATCAAATAGACTTATTCCGTTTGAACCGCGCCAGCAGGTCCACCACGGATTGATTGCGGAGGATGGCAGGATTCAGCTCAATGAATTTTTTCAGCAGTTTGGGTGAAGCTCCCATGGCCTGCTCCAATTGCAGGATGCCTTCTTTTGATTTTCCGAGGGCAAACAAAACAGCCGCTTTATAAAAAACAAACAAGGCTTTGCCGTTGGTGACCTTTATTGCTGCTTCGGTTTGCTCCAGTGCTTCATCAAACCAGGTGGCTTTGTAAAGGCAGCGGATCAGTGATTCCCAGCCACCCGCATTTCTTGGACGGATCCTGACCACGTTGGAAAAATACTGGGCGGCTTCCTTATACAAGTTGAGCTGCATTTTACATTCACCCATCAGCAGGTTGTATTCGGATTGAAGCCGGTGGATCTTCATCGCCGTCTCCAGCTGCTTGATACAACTCTCCCACTGTCCTTCGTTAAAATAGGTGCAGGCGATCTTGTAAAAGAGTTTACTGTCATCCTGCCGCAGGTGCGAGGCTTTGCGGTAATAAAACCTTGCCTGGGCAAAGTTCTTCAGCCGGTCGTAGCAATGACCGATCGCTTCGAAGATCACATCCTCCGGTTTGGCCAGTTCATTTACCTTCTCCAGTACTTCGATCGCTTCCTTGTATTTACGCAGGCGGATATAGGCATCGCCCATATTGCGGTAAGCATAATCGAATTTCTCATCGATCGTGATCGCATACTGGTAGGCATCGATGGATTTTTCATACAGCTTCAGGCCCTGGTAGGCAGCGGCCAGGTTAAACCAGGCCAGTTCATTATAAGGATATTCATCAATGATCTGCTGGTGAAGACGAATACTTTCCTCGTTCCTTCCTGTAAAATCTGTCCAGAAACAGATCTTATACAACGCCTCTTCATTATTCGGTTCGTCTTCCAGTACCATTTTCAGGCAGTCGAACACTTTATCGAAATCCTCGTAATCGTCATACACATCGGCCAGTTCAAAAAGCAATTCGATCTTTTCTTCTCCTTCAAACAGGCCAAGCGCTTCCTCGAGCAGGACCACGGCTTTTTCCTGCTGGTCAAGCGCCAGGTAAGCGTCTGTTTTGAGAATATACAGGTTGATATCGGCCCCATCGAGCAAAGAAGCCTGTTCCAATACATCCAATGCATCCTGGTACCGGCGGTTCGCAAGCAGGATATCAGCCTTTTTAATGAGCAGGGCGGAAGAATAGGGGAATTGTTCACTGCCGATCTCCGCAGCTTCCATCGCCCTTACCAGGTCTTCTTTCTCCTGGTAATAATCGATAATCGTTTCAAAAGCATCTTCTTCTATAAAGGAGTGGCTGCGGCCATTTTTGAAATTTTCATACGTTTTAAGGAGTTCTCTTAGTTGTTCCCGATCTTCCCGGTGAGGGTTGTTTTCTTTCATGAGCGGAATTTTGGTGAGTGATCCCGATAGCTATCGGGATAAAGAGCCGGATCAGACAGCAAAATCCCTTTGCCCCCTGAAATGTGTTAGTTCCAACAAGTTAAGTGAAAAAGACCGGCTCCTGAAGGGGGTATTTTCCCCCATATGTGCAAAATAATTGATTTTTAAGGCAACCTCACGTAACAATTTGCCATCTTTCACGTTAATGAACTATTAAAGTTCTGGATAAACGGTTTGCATTATATTGTTTTTTGTCTTTATTTTGTACGCAATGAACCACCCCAAGTTAGCAATATTATGGCGAGTGCTCGGTAGAAAGCTGGCAGTCATCCTGCTTATAGCTGTATCTGCTGTTGCATCCTTTGCAACGCTGGGTGAGGGTAATAAAAAATCGGGTCGTACCACCAGCTCTCTTCTTTCTTCGAAAACAACAAAACCGGGTGTATTCACTTTAAAGTCAGGCTATACTTACCGTGGCAACCAGGTGATTAATTCCCAGGTTACCAAAAAATATATCAGCCTCAACACTACTGTTACCTACCAAAAAGGTAACACGACTTATATTGTTCCACTTAAAAAGAAAGTGGCATTAAGCAATGTAAAGATCGAACTCGGCAACCGCCAGCTTCGCAGGAATTAATTCATCCCTGCTCCCTTACTTTCTTCATAAGTCATCACCCTGTAACCAGATTTGGGTATATCTAATTTTGCCTGTGGTACGGGGTTAAAGTTGATACCGGACACCGTATAGGTGACAATCATCGTACCCATTGCGGCTTCGTACTGCATGGCCAGGCCCGGCAGGTTCTTATTCGCATACTGGAAATCCCTGTTAACCGGCACCAGGTCCCTGGTAAAATACACGGTGAACGTGGTTCCGTCAGCCAGTCTCCCAACTGCCTTCTGGCAATTGTAGTTATTGATCGTTTTGTATTCCTCGAAGTATGTAAAGGTGACCCCTTCATATTTCTGATTCGACTGCTTCCAGTTGTCTGGGGTCAACCTGATCATATAGCGCTGTTCGCCATACTCCTTAAGGATCGCTACATTACCGGTTTTCCCATCTACGATCGTAGCCTGGGAACCCAACGAGCTCACCATTTCCGAGCGGCTTGAATTGCCTTTCAGGTAGATAACGCTGGTAGCGCCATCCAGCAGGTCGGCAGCCTGTGGCTTCGTGTTGCTGGTATTGATCACGATATCATAGGAGATCGTGGCTTCCGTCAGCTTGCGGGGTGTGGGTGTTTGTGCTATTACCGCCGAAACGGCCAGCGAAAAACACAGCGTCAATATGGATGTAATCTGTTTCATTTTGTTATGCATTACTATGTAAAAGACGTGCCAATTTAGCCAATAAGTTGCGCCCTCACCCTTACCCTCCCCTGTTTCTGGGGAGGAAACTGAAAGAACCGGGCTGTTTAAGGCTAAACCCGGTTCTTCTTAAGAGTATTTTAACGTCCTTCGCTTCGCTAAGGATGACAAACCGGGCTTCGCTCAGGCCGACAAGCCGGGCTTTCCTCAGGATCAGCGCTTTTTCTTCTGTTGCGCTTCCTTCATCTTTTTCTGCTGTTCCTGCATTTGCTCCATCCGCTCCTGCCATTTAGATTTGACCTTGGGTTTTTTGCGGTTCTCTTCCATTTTTGCCAGTATCTTATCATGATCGATGATATAGTTCTGGATCACGTACTGGAGGATCAGGGTCACTACATTGGAGACTGTATAATACCATGTCAACGCCGAAGGAAGGCGGTTAAAGAAGAAGAGCAGGAATACCGGGAAGATATAAGGCAGGTATTTCATGACCGGGTTACTCTGGTCCGGTGTCATGCTCATGCTGTAGATCGATATCAGGAAGCTGGTGACTACCGCGGCGATATTAAAGAGACTCAGGTGACTTCCCAGCAAAGGAATATGAAACCCGAATTTGATCGGTGCATCAAAAGCAGCCAGGTCACTTGACCAAAGGAAATCAGCGCCCCTCAATGCTACGTCCGCGTTAAACAAACTGAAGAGGGCAAAGAATATGGGGATCTGCAATAAAGCCGGTAAACAACCACCCAGGGGGTTAACACCCGCCTCCCGGAACATCTTCATCTGGTCCATGCTCATGGCCTGCCGGTCGGCGCCATGCTTTTCCTTCAATTTGGCAATTTCGGGCCTCAGTACTTTCATTTTCGCACCACTGAGATAACTTTTATACAAAAGCGGTGATGTGATCAGTTTGATAAAGATGGTAAGCAGGAGGATCGCCAATCCCATATTCCCGGCAATGCTTTTCAGAAAATCAAAGATGGGAAGGATCACGAATTTATTGATGGGGCGTACAAATGAATAAATACCCTGGCCCAGGTTGATCAGCTTCTCAAACTTCTTGTCGTATTTTTTCAGGATATGATAATCGGAAGGGCCATAGTAGATGCTGAATGGAACCACGGAGGGTGTGCCTGCCGGAACCTGGATCTTCATATTGGCGGTAGACTGTACGATGGTCTTTGCACTGTCATCCGGAACTGTCCACTCCATCCTGCCCGAGGTAAAATTATTTTTTGCCACGAGGGCTGTAAAGAAGAACCGCTGGCGTACACCGATCCAGTTTACCGATTCATCAAAATTCTTGCTGCTTTTACGTCCTATCGTATGATAGTCAAAGCTGCCATCCTTTACATATCCCACCTGTGTATTTTGCTTTTCATACGATATATCCGATTCCTGCTGTGCGGCTGCATATTGCCAGGAAAGATTCATGGTTCCCTGTGTGAGCAAGGTATTGGCACCATTCATTTTTACATTGAAATCGATCATGTAATCATTGGGC
>JANOHQ010000090.1:0-6857 GCA_031406595.1 Chitinophagaceae bacterium | reverse complement strand
TTTACCTGCAAAGAGAAATTGCCCAACGACAAGCGGGTGGTGGAAAAGCCCGAAGACTTTAAACGAGGTGATGATATAGATAAGGGCATTGTAAAATGGTTGGTGGAAATGCTGGATGAAACGGAGGAGCCGGTAGTGGGGGTGGCGACGATATTGACAATGGTTGCGCGGAAGATGTAAAACTAATTTGATCTATGTGTGTGCGATTGAGCAAAAACATACTTTTTTTTCTCTTCTTTCTCATTCCAACCCGGTCTATTTCCCAGGCAGAATATCGTTGGAACGAAAGTCTTTCTTCCAATAAGGTTGAGGGTTATGGCATATTGCCGGATAAAGAATATTCATTAGATGAGGTACTGTCTGAACGTACACCAGCTTTCGTGACAGGGGATTCACTGGATCCACAGAAAGCCGATTTTTTCTGGTATAAAATAATTATCAATAATCCTAAACAGCTTGACGCTGCAGTTAACCTGAAACTGCATCCCAATTTAAATAACACCATATATTTTTTTGATACAGATCTTCAAAAATGGCAGGAATATCAGGCTGGAATTTTTGTCGCGGCTGATAAGCACCGCAGCCCGGGGAATATGCCGGTGATACTAAAGGGGGGAACAAATATTTTTTATATAAGATCCGGGGTGGCGGACCTCCATCAATTTGACTTTACTATTAAACCGGAAATATTCCTGGAAAAACAATCGGCTGGTAATAGCCGGGCGCAAGTTTATTGGGCAGGTTGGATCGCTTCCATATTAGTGCTGTCTCTTTTTTTCCTGAACAACGTATATGTTTATTTCAGTTTTAAAGACCGGTCTGTTCTTTACTATCTGATTGCACAATTGGGAGGGATGATCTATATCACTTCTTACGGTGAAGTATTTAACACAGTATTTCCCGGTTGGGCTTTCAGTATCGGGTTGTGGCCAAATGGATTCATCAATTTTTATAACATGAATTATTTTTTACAACATGTAAGTATCGTGTTGATCATGTTTGGTTTTGTACAGCTTACCCGTCACTACCTGGACACCCGGAAATTTCTTCCCCGGTTGAATACAATGCTTAAATATGGGCTTAATCTCTATATTCTCATTTCGATTGTGTTGAGTGTTATCAATATCTTCTTTTTCTATTTTGAAAATAACACCCTGGTATTGGATAATGCTTACCTGATGGTATTGATCGGGCTTATTTTGTTTACCTGTGTAATGGCCAAAAAAAGAAAACTGAGGGCAGCCGGTTCTTTTTTACTGGCCAATATACTGCCATTGGTTTTTATGCTGGTGCTTACATTGCTTCATATAGTGGCGGGCTTTGATAATAATTATGTGGTAGTAATGCCTTATCTCGCTATTGTTTCGCAGGCGCTTGGTTTTTCGATCGCCCTGGTGGCCCGTACAAGATTGATCCAGCATGATCTGAAAGTAAAGGAAATGGAAGCGCAGCAATTGGAATTTGACATAAGCGTCATCGCATTGCAACGAGAGCGGATCGAAGTAGAAAATAAAAAGATAATGGTTGAAATACAGCTGGAAAAAACACAAAATAAATTATTGCAGGAACAAATGGATGCCAATCAACGTGAGTTGGCATCGACCTCGCTTTATATTGTCCAGAAAAATGAGATGTTGGCCACCCTTAAGACAGAGATACGGGATCTCCATAAATTACACCCTGATAAAGAACGTCAGCAGTTTAAAAGTATCGAGTCGATCCTGAATAGCAGCGAGTTCCTCGATGCTGACTGGGCAAAGTTCAAACTTCATTTTGAACAAGTACATCCTGACTTCTTTGAAACCCTGGAGGAAAAATACCCCTCGATAACGAAAAATGAAATAAGGCTCTATGCCTATTTTCATATGAAACTCTCTACCAAAGAAATCGCAGCTTTGTTGAATATAGAACCCGCGAGCGTGCGAAGAGCAAAAACAAGACTTTTCAAGAAAATGACGATCAGCGACCAAAACACTATAAAAATCGTTGACTCGCCTTGATTGGTATTATGAATGCTTTGAATACAATAAGCAGCTTTCACTAATTAGCTGCTTTACGGTGGACTCGTCTCGATTTTTTTAAAAAAACTACAGATTTCCGGGCTTGTACACAGTTTGTCTATGCCTGAAATTAGGAATTACCTGATCCAAAGACGTCTTTTGCCCGCGTTTGCTCCGTCACCGATTCATTTTTATCATCTTTAATTATCTTTTATGAAACAAGCATATCTGCTTCCAGCTGCCTTTCTTTTATTACTCAGTTTTAATTTGGCTGGCCAAAATGTGGGTATTGGCACCACGGCACCAACACAAAAATTACATGTGCAGGTCGATAATAACGGGTTCAATATCCCCTTGCTTGTACAAAACCTGAACGGTACGCAAAATGGAACGACCCTTCCCGGTAATAATTCAGTAGGTATCGGGTTTTTGAATGAATCGAACGGCTTTTGGTACAAAGCAGCCATCACACATGAGAGGACCGGGGCCTTTGGTATCGGGAAACTTCATTTTCTGGTGAATGGAACAGGAGATGCCAACCCAACGGGATTCAACGATACGAGAATGACTATTTCTTCAACCGGGACAGGCATCGGCACCACGGATCCTCAACGCAGTTTTGTTGTAAAAAACACTTTGGTCGCTGCCAATTCAGTCGTTGCCGAGCTGGCTTCCGGGAATGGCGACCCGAATTTCCACCTGGTCACAACAAAAGGTGATGGAGCCAATGGAGCCGGGGCCATCGTTACCAAAATAGGAATGCTTTATGGGGAAGACAATACCAATTTCAATTCGTTTATTCGCTTTCACCGGGGTGGTACGGAAGAAGGCGGGTTTATGAGCTTTTCCACCGATACTGATATCGAAAGAATGCGGATCGATGCCAGTGGGAATGTGGGCATTGGTACAAGCAGTTTTAATACGGGGGAAAAATTCGCCCTTTCAAATGGTACTATAAAACTCGGTCTTTACCCGGGATACCTCGACAATGTTGCCAACAATGATTGGGTAACGCTTGATATCAATGGCAGTAAAAACCTGCGGATCTGGGATCGTCTTTCTGTGGCCAATAACGTAGGCATTGGTGTAACCAATCCTGTAGAAAAATTAGAGGTGGCGGGTACGACGAAGACCACCGAACTCCAGATAACGCAGGGCGCTGTGCTTGGATTCGTTCTGCGGTCAGACGCAACGGGCAATGCAACCTGGGTTCATCCGGGCGGATTAGAAGTAGATCCACAAGTAGGCACCCTTACTCATAATATAGTACCTAAGTGGAGTGGACCTGCATTTCAACTTACCGACGGTCTTTTATCAGACAACGGGGTGGGTATAGGTATTGGTATTCCTTCGACTACTGCCAGCTTGCAGGTTAAATCTATTGGGGCAACAGGCCCCCCTGTTGTTGATCAACAGCAAACCACCTTCACCGGCAATATTACCGGCACATCGCATTGGCAGTCATTTACAGCCGGGGCAACGGGGTTACTGACAAAGTTGGAACTGAATATTAATTCACCGGTTTACCCGACCCCCAGTGTGGGCATTATTAACATTCGTGCGGGGGAAGGCCCCAGTGGTCAAATATTAACATCGTTCGCGGTAGTGATACAGCCAGTCATTGGTACGTTTCAATCTTTTTCAGTTTTCCAGGGGGTCGTTTTGCAATCGGGAACAATGTATACGATACAGATCACCGTAGCCTCCGCATCAGTAAACTGGATTCTGGTAAATAATTCTAATCCATACGCAAATGGACGTGCGGGAGTAGATGCGGGATGGGACTACGGATTTAAGACCTATATAGCGCCTTCTGCTTCTTTAGATGCGTTATCGGTCAGGACTGGTAATGTAGGTATTGGTACACCTATTCCAGCAGCAAAATTGGATGTGTCAGGAGATGTTCTTATCAGCGGAGGTGTTGGCATTGGCGATGGAATATCGAATCCCGGAGAAAAATTACGGATATCAGGTGGCGTCGTGAATTTTAGTGTGTACCCGGGATATCTGGATGCGACCACGAATGACAATTGGACCACTATGGACATGCCCGGAGCATTGGGATTGAGGGTTTGGGATAATCTTTCCGTTGACGGTAATGTTGGTATCGGTGTCACCGATGCCAGCGATAAAGTAGAAGTTGCTGGCAAGATAAGAGCGGAAGGTTACCGGACCCGGACAGGCATAAACGGGATCTATGGGGACAATTTTTTTAATTTCAACTGGACAGGCAGCCAGTTACATGCCTGGGTGGATGGTGTATTTATAGGAGCTGGTGTAACATCCGACAGACGGTTAAAAGAAAAGATCAGCCTGTTAGACACCGATGCGCTCAATAAAATAATGCAATTGAAGCCGGTGAGTTTCCTGTATAAAGATGTCCCGGGAACCATCTTCCGTGCCAATCCATTATTGCAGGAAGGATTTGTAGCTGACGAGTTGCAGGAGATCATACCCAGTGCTGTTACAGGAGAAAAGAATGGTCTCACGGCTGAAGGCAAAGTATTGGCGCAAACCGTGAATATCACTCCCGTGGTTGCCGTATTGACAAAAGCAGTACAGGAGCAGCAAAAAATGATCGAAGAGCTGAAAATGCAGATCGAAGAATTAAAAAAGAAGATCGGGACAAAGGACTAATCATTAAACCCGTATTTATGAACCCTGGATTTTTTATCAAGATAAAGACAGGAGATACTGCTTCGCTGGTATTACCTACCTGTAAGGGGATCGAGCTGATCGATGTAAATAATATAGTACGAATAGAAGCCAGCAGCAATTACAGCAGGTTGTATTTTCTAAACGGCAAAACACTGGTAGTGGCAAAACTGCTCCGTTGGTTTGAAGATCGCCTGCCGGCCGCTCAGTTCATCAGGGCACACAGGGCTCATCTGCTCAACAGGAATTTTATCCGGCATATCAATGGCAAAGGCAATAAGGCCATATTGTATAACGGTGATCATATTGGCGTATCCCGCAGAAAACGCAGTCAATTTTTGAAATACGGTTGGGCTGCAGTTCCACTCCGTGAGCGTTCTGTTCCTTTGGCGTAATTTTGAAAAAAAACCCCTGAAGCTGCTGAATAGTACATCGTTGCTGCTGGTCGTTCTACAAAAAGGGGGATACAATTTACTCTAATTGAGGTATTGACCCGGGTGGTCTGTTCAACTAGTTTTATCGTCCAAAATAAAACCAGTATGTCAACAACACTCACCGCTCCGCCGAAAAGCAACACTAAGTTACAGTACCTGCAAAAAAGATTCAATGATACGGTCATGCTTGTTGCTGAAAAAGTAGCAGCACATTTATTGAGCCCGCAATCCTATCCGATGCCGGGAGGGAAAAACCTGGAAAGGGCACTCTATGATGTTGCCATGGCATTGCCGAAAAGAAAGAGAGAGAATTTCGCAGACAAGTTCAAAGCTTCTGTCAATGCCAGCGATGCACAGCGAAAACAAAAATATGGCGACTTGCATGCGGTAAACCTTCGTGCCAACAAAGCAATTGCCGACCAGGTAAAGGCCTTGCCGGTGGAAGATAAAATGAAGTTCACAGAAACTGATGTGAAAACATTTTTCTCAAAGTATTCTTTTGTAAATCCAAAAAAATCGGGGGGAAAGATATTGGGTAAAACAAGAGCAAAAGTACAGCCCCAACAAGCATCGGTGGATGCTACCCAACTTCAATTCATCGTTGACAGTCTTACTTGCATAAAGACCAATGATATAAGAAAAGATGAAATAAGCCTGGGTGGTTTTGCGGTTGATAATTTTGGTGTTGAAAATGATAAAGCTCCTTTTTCTGTAGGCGAATTCAAGAAAACTGACACGGTTGGCCTGGGAGCCAATGCAGCCCTGTTCAGTTTTTCTATTGATGGTGGATCCACAGGTATTGTGTTCCCCGCAACATTTGTGGCGGGCATATTCCTGGTGGAAGCAGACCTGATACATAATGCAGAATTGGGGGCGAAATTAGCCTTCCTCTTTTCACTGATGGGATCGGTAATGATAGCCGTTTCAATAGGATTGGTCTTTGTACCGGGCGGGATACCGTTTGCGATCGCCGGTTTATTTATTGCAGGAGGCTTCAGTCTTTTGGGTCATTATATCATCCCGGTGATGATAGATGATTTCAGCTTCGCCATTACAGATACCCTGACGCTGGAAGGACCACTTGCTGTTGGCGATACGTTTAACCGCAGCCTGGCAACGGAGATCAATTCAACCATTTTTAATGTTGTTAAAGGTTCTTATACAGCTGCTGCCCGGTGGGTGGCAAGTTAATAGATCCTTAAAGAAAATTCCCCACTGAATGGCAAAGCTTGTAGTTTTGACAAAAGGTTTTTATGGCTGACGCATATGTAAAAAGAGAATTGCACCAGGGAATAACTACCATTGAATTCTTTCACCCCCAAAGCAATTCATTACCCGGAACTATACTGCATGAACTGGCAACAACGATCACGCTTGCGGGCCAGGACCCCAACACGATCGTTATCATTCTCCGCTCGGCCGGGGAAAAAACTTTTTGTGCCGGGGCTTCATTTGATGAGCTGGTGGCGATACAAAGTGAAGCGGAAGGATTGAAATTTTTCAGTGGTTTTGCGCAGGTGATCAATGCTATGCGTACCTGCCCCAAATTGATCATTGGCAGGATACAGGGTAAATGTGCAGGTGGCGGCGTGGGCCTGTCGGCATCGGTGGATTATGCGATCGCGGCGGAAGGTGCGGACGTGAAGCTAAGCGAACTGGCCGTAGGGATCGGGCCATTTGTGGTGGGGCCTGCGGTAGAAAGAAAGATCGGCAGCTCTGCATTTTCTCAACTCGCGATCGACGCCGCGATGTGGCGGAATGCGGACTG
>JANOHQ010000381.1:0-4984 GCA_031406595.1 Chitinophagaceae bacterium | reverse complement strand
TTAACTACAACCACCCTGGTTACCGCAATTCAAACATTTGTAACAGGTACCGCTGCGCATCATGATATGCCCGCACACATTACAGGCTGGTGCATCACTCTGCATATTCTTCAAACCTGCATTCATCGCATCAGCACCGCTATCCGCTTTTATTGACTGGGCCACCCGCTGGTTCTTTACCGGCTGGGGTGCTATCGTACCCGAACTGGGCACTATTCTTACACTTGATATTTCCTGCTCCTTTACATATTCCAGGGGATTGGACGGCACTTCATCCCATTCATCGGCCCCGGTATTCATGATCTCCGGTTTGTCCAGTACATGCACCAGGTCGGTACGACCCAGGTACTCATAACCCAATACCCTGAAAATGAAATCGACAATAGATGTAGTTGATTTGATATTCGGATGTTCTACAAACCCGGAGGGGTCAAATCGTGTGAAGGCAAACTTATCGACAAACTCTTCCAGCGGCACGCCGTATTGCATACCGATAGAAATAGAGATAGCAAAACAGTTCATCATGCTCCGCATAGTGGCGCCTTCCTTGGCCATATCGATAAAGATCTCTCCCAATGTTCCGTCACCGTACTCACCGGTGCGGAGGAAGATGGCCTGGCCATTGATCTTTGCTTTCTGCGTAAAGCCACGGCGTTTGGCCGGTAAGGCACGGCGCTCAACAATGCTCGCCAATTTTCTTTTCAGTTTCGTATCAGGAGAAGCCTGTACTCTTTTTTGCACTTCTTCCAACAGTTCTTCCACCGTCAGTTTACCCAGGTCAACGATATTCGATTCTGGCTGGTGGTTGCTGATTATTTCTTCCTCAGCGACAACCGTATCCGTTTTTTTCTTTTTATCCGACTTATTACTGAGGGGTTGCGACAATTTAGAACCATCACGGTACAGCGCATTCGCTTTCAGACCCAGCTGCCAGCTTAATAAATAAGAATCCGCGATCTCTTCTACTTTTGCTTCATGCGGCAGGTTGATGGTCTTGGAAATAGCGCCGCTGATAAAAGGTTGGGTAGCTCCCATCATCCGGATATGGCCATGGGCGTGGATATAACGCTGACCTTTGTTTCCGCATCTATTGGCACAGTCAAAAACGGGCAGGTGTTCATCTTTCAGCAAAGGAGCTCCTTCCAGCATCATCGTACCGCATACATAATCGTTGGCGGCTTCTATTTGTCCGTCCGGGTAGCCCAATGCTTCCAGCAAGCTCCATTCCAGGTCATTGTATTGCTCGGGGGTAAAGCCCAAACGTTGCAGGCATTCTTCACCCAGTGTATATTTATTGAATACAAATCCAATTTCAAAGGCTGTGAGCGCAGCGGCATCCAAACGTTTTATTTCATCAGCTATAAATCCTTTTTCACTCAGTGACTGGTGATTGATAAAAGGAGCACCGGCAAAACTTGCTGACCCTGTAGCATACTTAATGATCGCTTCCGATTCTTTTTCAGAATAACCTAAATTTTTCAATGCAGCCGGTACAGACTGGTTAATGATCTTGAAATAACCACCTCCGGATAATTTTTTAAATTTCACCAGGGCGAAATCGGGTTCCACTCCAGTTGTATCGCAATCCATTACCAGGCCAATCGTTCCGGTTGGGGCAATCACCGTTGCCTGTGCATTCCGGTAGCCATGCTTCTCTCCCATTTCCACCGCATCATCCCATGCTTTGCAGGCGGCTTTCAATAAATAGTCAGGACAATATTTTGCTTTGATACCCTGTGGTTTCAGGCTCAGTGTTTCATACTCATCCGCATCATAGGCAGCGAGGCGGTGATTGCGCATCACCCGCATCATATGGGCTTTGTTCTCTTCATATCTCGGGAAGGCCCCGAGCACTTCAGCCATTTCCGCTGAAGTTTTGTATGATACACCGGTCATGATCGCTGTGATAGCGCCGGCGATAGCCCTTGCTTCTTCACTGTCGTACGGAATACCACTTACCATCAGCATGGTGCCAAGGTTAGCATATCCCAATCCCAGGGTTCTGTACTCATAACTCAGCTGTGCCACTTCTTTGGAAGGGAACTGCGCCATCAATACCGATACTTCGAGTACAACGGTCCACAAACGGCAGTTGTACTCGTATCCTTCTACATCGAAATGATTCGTTGTTGTATCGAAGAATTTCATCAGGTTGGCCGATGCCAGGTTGCAGGCCGTATTATCCAGGAACATATATTCCGAACAAGGATTGGAAGCCCTGATCTCACCACCTTCGGGGCAGGTATGCCATTCGTTGATAGTGGTATTATATTGTGTGCCCGGATCAGCACAGCGCCATGCAGCATAGGCGATCTGGTTCCACAATTCACGGGCAGGTATTTTTTTCATCACCCGTCCGTCCATTCTTCCTTTCAGTTCCCATTCGCCATCTTCGGCCAGCACTTTAAAGAAAGAATCCGGTATGCGTATCGAGTTATTGGAATTTTGTCCGCTCACAGTCCTGTACGCCTCATCTTCATAACCGGAAGGATAACCAGCGGCGATCAGCGCTCCAACTTTTTTCTCTTCTTCTACTTTCCAGTTGATAAAATCGATGATCTCGGGGTGATCAAGGTCCAGGCAAACCATTTTAGCAGCCCGGCGGGTAGTGCCCCCGGATTTGATAGCGCCGGCAGCCCTGTCGCCGATCTTTAAGAAGCTCATCAGGCCGGAAGAGGTTCCGCCACCGCTTAATTTCTCACCGGCGCCACGGAGGTTAGAGTAGTTCGTACCCACACCCGAGCCATATTTAAATATCCTGGCTTCCCGTACCCAGAGATCCATGATACCACCTTCATTCACCAGGTCATCGTTGACACTCAGGATAAAGCAGGCATGAGGCTGGGGACGCTCGTAGGCATTCTGTGATTTTTTTAATTGGCCATCCAGCTGGTCAACATAATAGTGACCCTGGGGTTTACCGGTGATCCCATAGCTTTCGTGCAAACCGGTATTGAACCATTGAGGTGAATTGGGTACACACATCTGGTCAAGGATCGAATACACGAGTTCCTCGTAAAATACCTGTGCATCTTTTTCAGTAGCGAAATATCCATAGCGTTCGCCCCATACTCTCCAGCAATTCGCTAAACGATGAGCCACCTGTTTGGCGGATGTCTCTCTTCCTAAACTTCCATCGGGTTGTGGTACGCCGGCTTTACGAAAATATTTCTGTGCAAGAATATCGGTTGCAATCTGGCTCCAGCCTTTCGGCACTTCTACATTGTTCATCTCAAACACAGTCTCTCCACTCGGGTTCCTGATAACTGAAGTGCGGTAATCATACTCGAACTGTTCAAATACATTCACATCGTCACGGGTAAAGCGACGGGGGAACTGTAAGCCGCTTTTAGCGGACACTTTGGTTTTGGCCATAACTAAGAATTTCTACGGGTTTAGCAAATAAGAACGGTAGAGAACGAAAATATTTTTTTGAATCTGTAATTCATAGTTGGAGATATTCACATTATGTGGATAAGGAAGGGGGTAGGGCATCCGGCCCAAGCCTGTGCTGAATCAGGTAACTTCTTCACAGAGCCTCAGGGCTTTACTGATAAAAAAGTTTTGGAAAATCAGTTCCGGTACACTAAAAAATTCATATTGCGTTAACATTCAATTCAAACGTAAAAGGGATAAGGGTTTATACGAAAGGATGGCCTGAAATCGTTGATTTTGGCTGATTTTTTTCGTGCTATCGCGGCAAAGGCTTTACAGCAAGGGATTACAGTTTTTGCTGCTACCCGAAAACCCGGAGGAACAAAAAAACTCACCGATTTTCGGTTATGCGGTACGTAAGGAAGTGAAAGAATATCATAGTGATCACTATTTTTCTGGCGTCGCTTACCATCTTTACCGCAACCGGCATACACGAGCAGTGACACTTCATAGGGATCTGTGATATCACTCATCCCATCGCTGCATTTTTTTTTGAAAACCGATAATTCAATGTAAGCATTCCCTACAGCAGAAATATATTGCATCGCATTATTACTTCCGTTCGACATAGCAACTCAAGGCACTTCCACATCGGGACCATCGGCTTGATAAAAAACGATCTTGTTTTTTATCACCACGTAAACCGCCCGGGATGGTTCACTACCAAAACCGGTGAAGATGTTATCCGGAATAGCCTATGTTTCGGGCATCTGTTTTATGGTTTGGGCCGTATCTTTTATACGGAGGCATGGCAGGCAGGTCTTTCATTCTTTTTGGCGGAATTGTTGCAGCCATTATGATAAGGTCGGTGGCAAGTAGGGTGAGTATGCGCATTTTATTGATTTAAAGGGGAAGTTATAAGCGGTTTTTACGAAAAAAATGGCATCGCAGTTTAAAAATATCACGCTGATCCCCAAGCATCGGGACGCCGGCATGCCTGCTCCAAAGCAGTCCTTCGGGCCGGTAGGCGGGGGTTTTAAACAGGTCTCTGCGGCCTTTGTGCTCTCTGCGTGCCAATGGTATAATACCCGGAAAAGCCTATTTGGTTTTCAAGTGGGCAATACGGGAAGTTTTTCGCATTTTTGCACTAATCAAGAGGTACCGGATGAAGTCAACTATTTATAACGGATTGGCAGATAAGAAGAAACAGGGCAAAAAATCCTTTGCCGTGCTGATAGACCCTGACAAGGTGAATACGGCCGTATTGGATGAGCTGATCGAGCTCTCTGTCAATGCAAAAGTGGATTACCTGCTGGTTGGCGGCAGCCTTGTCATTTCCAATCACCTGGATGAATGTGTGCAGCATATCAAAAAGAACTGCGATATACCTGTTATCCTTTTTCCCGGCAGTCCATCTCAGATAAGCAAGTATGCTGATGCCTTATTATATCTCTCCCTTATATCAGGCCGTAATCCTGAATTGCTGATTGGCCAGCATGTGGTATCTGCCCCGTTTGTACGGCAAAGTGGTTTAGAGATAATGCCAACTGGTTATATTGTAATTGATGGTGGCGCCCCTACCACCGTTTCTTATATCAGTAATGCATCA
>JANOHQ010000379.1:0-10601 GCA_031406595.1 Chitinophagaceae bacterium | reverse complement strand
ATAACTACATTAGCCGATGCGGTGGATGTGCAACCTGCCGCGTTGGTCACTGTATAATTATAGGTACCGGGAACAAGACCAATGATCGTGGTGCTGCTGGTATTTCCAGTTATGGCTCCCGGGTTGATGACCCAGTTTCCTGCTGGCAGACCCGTTAGTACAACGGAGCCGGTGAGCACAGCACAGGTAGGGTGAGTTATATCGCCGATCCCCGGGGCTGCCGGTGTTATGGGCTGTTCATTTACGGTGATTCCAGTGACTACGGAGATACAACCCGCCGCATTTTGTGCGGTAAGCTCATGTGGCCCGGTTGGTACAATATAGCCTCCGGCAGGATAAGTCATATATGTACCACCATCCAAACTGAATGTCAACCCTGTTGTGGATGAGGTAATAGTAATTATTCCGGTAGCAATGGTACAAGTTGGTTGAACAACACTTACTACCGGTGCTGAAGGTGAAGCTGGTTGTGCGTCAACTGTAATATTCGTAACAGGAGAAATGCAATTGCTCTCATTTTGTGCTGACAATGTATGCGGCCCTGCTGCTACAATATAGCCTCCCGCAGGATAAGCTGCATAAGCTCCACCATCAAGACTAAAAGTTAATCCTGCCGTAGCTGAGGTAATAGTGATCGTTCCTGTTGCAACAGTACAGGTAGGGTGAACAATACTTACAACCGGTGCTGCCGGTGCTCCCAATACAGTATTAATGATCACATCAGCAGACGGGGATGATGTACAACCCACGGCATTGGTCACCGTAAAATTATAAGTACCCGGGGCAAGGCCGGTGATGGTTGCACTTGTGGTATTCCCGGCAATAGTTCCCGGGTTGATCATCCAGTTTCCTGCCGGCAAACCATTCAGAATAACTGAACCTGTTGATACTGCACAGGTAGGTTGCGTTATGGTGCCAACCAGTGGCGCTGTGGGTGTCACCGGTTGTGGGTCTATTATAATTGTAGTTATTGCTGAGATACAGTTGCTGGCATTCTGAGCAGTCAGTGTGTGTGTTCCTGGTGCAACTGTGTATCCGCCGGCAGGATAAACTGCGTAACTACCGCCATCAAGGCTGAACGTTAATCCCGTGGTGGTGGAGGTAACAGTGATCGTACCTGTTGCCACAGTACATGTCGGTTGTAAAATATTTACAGCAGGAGCTGCGGGTGTAGCAGGTTGCGGATTCACCGTGATATTGGTAACAGCGGATATACAGCCGCTGCTATTTTGCGCGGTCAGTGTATGCGCTCCGGGTGCAACCGTGTATCCTCCCGCCGGGTAAGCTGCATAAGCGCCACCGTCAAGACTAAATGTTAAGCCAATAGTAGATGAAGTAATAGTGATCGTTCCCGTTGCCACAGTACATGTAGGCTGTAAAATATTTACAGCAGGCGCTGCCGGTGTAGCAGGTTGCGGGTCCACAGTAATATTAGTAACAGCGGATATACAACCGCTGCTATTTTGCGCGGTCAGTGTATGTGCGCCTGGCGCAACCGCATATCCGCCTGCAGGATAAGCTGCATAAGCACCACCGTCTAAACTGAAAGTTAGTCCTGTTGTTGTTGAAGTGACCGTGATCGTTCCGGTTGCAACAGTACATGTGGGTTGTACGATATTTACCGCTGGTGCTGCAGGAGTTGCCGGTTGCGGATCCACCGTAATATTGGTAACGGCTGATATACAACTATTGCTATTTTGTGCTGTCAGCGTATGTGCTCCTGGCGCAACCACGTATCCGCCTGCAGGATAAGCTGCAAAAGCACCACCGTCTAAACTGAAAGTTAGTCCTGTTGTTGTTGAAGTGACCGTGATCGTTCCCGTTGCAACAGTACAGGTCGGTTGTACCACATTCACTACGGGTACGGGTACTGCTGCCGGTTCAGTTACTGTTACTGGTGCTGCAGTGGCAGTACAGGTTGGATTGGTAACTTCTCTGGCGATAACAGTGTACGGCGATCCCGCTGCATTCACGGTAAATGTATTGCTGGCCTGGAAGCCGCCTCCGTTCACATTGTATTCAACTGCTCCGGATGCGCCGGTTGCAGTTGCAGTAAGGGTTGTGGTACCGCCATTACAGGCAATAGTTCCAGCAGATGCTGATACTCCCAGTGTACAAGGCGCTACGGGCACAACCTGTATGGTTGATTGTGAAATATTATCTGCGGGAAGGTCACCCGCCAATGAACCCAGGCCTGTGCAAACTCCTGTGCCGGGTCCAAAAGACAATTGACCAGAGATCGTGGAGGGCCCGCCAACAGCATCTCCCCTTACTTTGATCAGTATTTGTCGCTGGGCTCCAACAGGGATAACGTCGGTACCATTACAAACAGTGATCACACCACCCGTATTAGAAAGAATAATCCAACCAGCCGGAAGCCCGGTTTGCTGTGCGTTCGGAGCTGCACTTGCTATGGCGACGGGTATACTGATCTGCGCTCTTACTTTATTAACGCCAATGGATGAAGTGGGACCTGTATTTCCGACCGTCACCTGCACATCCACAGTGCCACCTAGATTTACCACGCCTCCATTTAATGTCAAAAGATTGATGGATGCATTGGCTTGTCCCGATGCGCTGGAAATCGAACAAAAAGCGACCAGGGAAAGCATTATCAATTTCAAGAACTTCATTACAGTCGGTTTATGGTATTTGAATTATCACGGTTAAAGTGAGCTGTTACGCCTGTATTGACTCACCGCTCCACCCACGGGTCCAAAAATTATTTTGAGTTTCAGTTGAGCATGATCTTTAGCCTTGCTTTCCTATTTGTAAAAAACAAATCAGGTCAACATACAATTCGCAATAAAATAGAAGAATGGGTTAAAAATCAAGTGGTGCAAATTAGGGAACTGTACAGAGGACACTGTTAACGAATAATAATCAAAATATTAATTATTTGTACGTAGAAATATTTATACATGCCGGATTAATTAAAAATATTTCTGCAGTCACTATTATCGTAAGAGGATGTTTGCTCAACGGTATTTGTCCGAACTTGACTGGCGGATAGAAAAAAAACTCTTGCCTTGCTTTTTGAAAAATTCCGCTGATCGTGATTGCAGAAAAATAGACCAATGTTAATTTTTGGTATTGGGTCATCCGATAGTCCTGAGCGGTGACGAAGGATCGGGTTTGAATTTTGCCGACCATGATGCCGAAGTTGTCATCCTGAGTACAGCGAAGGATTGGCAGTCCAAAAAAAGCAGGTCTCCAAAGGAGTTATGAGAATTATATCACTAATAAGGAGCACGTAATTACCGATGAAGAGTATATCAATACCAGGATCGGTAAATGCCTGAACCGGGCGGATTAATAAACCGTCGATCTGTTGCAAAACAGCGATCCCGGGAATGGAGAGAAAGCACCGGGTACAAGCAGACCCTGGCCCTTGTTATAAAAGCCGGATAAGTTTTATCCCTTACAATAGATTGACAGAAGAGATTAATCGTTCGCATCCCCAAAGTCCACGACAGATCCTGTTATGAAAAGGGGAACGATTAAGCAGCTACCTCTGCAGTTTCTTTCTTGCTCTTCTTTGCTGTTTTAACGGAGGATTTTTTGACAGGGGTCACTTTTAAACCGGCCAATAGTGCCCTGCTCGCCCTGCGCAGATTGCGTTTGAATTTTTTAGGAGAGATATTGCCGGACAGATCAGTAAATGTGGTCGCCAGTGTTTCTTCTACCTTTAATTTCAATTCTTTTTTCTCTTGCTTTGACATGTGGAATTTTTTACTTCACACAAACTTAATAATTAGATAACATCTCCAATGTTAAGTTTTGAGGGATAAGAGCTTAAGTGATTAATAATCAAGCTACAAACTCTTTATTGTGCCGTGTACAGAAAAAGCTTAAAACTGCAATTTCACGACAATCATGACCAACTCATCATCCAAATATTTTATTTTCGTTCCCTGTCCCCCACAATTTTCCCTATAATAATACTGTATGATAAACCCGATATTGTGCAAACTGCTGAAAGCGATGAGCAGAAATAATTGATTATCGCGCAGCATCCATAAAGACTTGTATGCCTTTCTCTATATGAAGTGGTTTTTATTACTATCTATCGTCATATTATCATCCTGCCGGGTGCAAAGAAGGATATACTCCCCGCTACCGGTCAACAATCCTTCTTTACAGGAAAAAAACGATTTCTCTGTAAATGCTTCTATAAGCACTCCCAAAGGATTTGATATTAACGGAGGATTCGCGGTGACCAACCGCCTGGCTATTATCGCTGGTGCCTATACCCATAAGAACAAGGATGTAGAATATAACAACGACTTTACCAACCAGTATGATAGCAGCAACCTGGTGTACCGGCACAATGGCTTTACCCTGGGAACAGGTGTGTATTTCCCATTAACTGGTCCCGGCTCCGACAATTACCTGTCTTTTTTTGGCGGCATCAGCAAGGGAAGTTTTAAAATGAATGAAGCGTTTTACCAGGTCAGTCCCAATCCCTCCACTAGTTTGAATAATTATAAAAGTACGTTGAACAGGTATTTCCTGCAGGGGAGTATGAATTTTTATGGTGAAATAATTGAGGGATCTGTCACAACCCGGTATAATCTTGTGGAGCACAAAAATGTAATCACCGATTATACCAATACCCAGCTTGAAGATTTCCAGTTGCCGCCATTTGTAACCGGGCGCTTTAATTCTTTTGTTGACTTTTCCTTTGATATCAAAACATTCTTCTCCCGCAATCCCCGTTGGGGCATCCAGGTTTTTGCCGTGGTAAGTACAAGAACAAACAAAGATGACGATCCTGATTCCGACAAACGTTTTTATCACTATTACCCTTTCCGGGCAGGTACCGGCATTTTTTTCAGGGGATTTTCCCGCAAGAACAAGGGCAAATAATAGTTCGGAAAACAAACTTCCTTTTTTTTAACTTTAAACAAATTGCCTTTCCACTATTCTAACCGAACCAAAGCCTGACATCAATGTCCCTGACTACAACAAGCGATAGCGAATTGCTGGTACAGTTCCGTAACCCCGTTACGAAAGAAAAAGCCTATACCAGCCTCATCAAAAAATACCAGGAAAAGCTCTACTGGCATATCCGCCGGATGGTGGTAGAGCATGAAGATGCCAATGATGTGCTGCAGAACGTCCTGATCCGAGTTTGGAATGGACTGGAGAATTTCAGGGAGGACAGCCAGCTTTATACCTGGCTTTACCGGATCGCTACCAACGAATGCCTGACCTACCTGGAACAGCAGAAAAAAAGAACTTCGGTCAGCCTGAGCGATGTAGAAAGCGGGCTGAGCAACAAGATAAAGGCTGATAAACATTTTGACCCCAAAAAAATAGAGTGGAAACTTCAATTGGCTATCCAGCAATTGCCTGACAAACAGCGTGTTGTGTTTGGGTTACGGTATTACGACGAAATGCCATATGAAGAAATGAGCCGGGTATTGGAGACCAGTGAAGGAGCACTGAAAGCCAGTTATCACCATGCGGTCAAAAAAATTGAGGATTATATGCTAAATCATTAAACTTTGGGGGACAGAATCCATCTTATTACCGTTAAAATGACACAGAAAGACAACATATTGCAGGAATTGAAGGAGTTGAACAGCAGCCTTGCTGGTCGCCATCAAAATGTCTATTCCGTTCCGGATGGCTATTTTGAAGGGCTGATCGCAGAGGTCATAAGCCGGATCAAAGCAATGGAAGCTGCCAATGCTGTAGAAGAGCTGGGTCATTTATCACCGGTACTGAGTGCTATGTCTAAAGAGATGCCTTACAGCGTTCCTTCCAATTATTTTGAAGGACTGGCGGAAAATGCAATGGCTGTTACAAAGAGTAAGGATGATCTCTCAGCCAAAGAAGAACTGGAAACACTTTCTCCTTTGCTCTGCGGTTTGAAAAAAGACCTGCCCTATACTGTTCCCCAGGGATATTTTGAGAACTTAACAGGAAGAATAATTGCAGAAGAAAGTAAACCTGTCAGCAGGACAAAAGTTATATCACTCACACATCGCAAATGGTTCCGGTATGCGGCGGCAGCTGTGGTCGCAGGACTGCTTATCATGGCAGGATTATTCTATTTCGATAGTAAAAAATTAAGTGGTGGAAGAACCCTGGCAAAATTCACCCGTGATGTAAAGAAGATGGACGAGACGCAGAAAGAGAACCTGATCGATTTTATTGATGCAGGGATGACCGGTGATGAAACCGTACAGGTAAATCCAGGTTCCAAAACGGATGAAATAAAAGATCTTTTAAAAGGTGTTTCGGAAGAAGAGTTGAAAGATTTCCAGGAACAAACCGAAGACCTTGAAGGGGTCTTAATAACAGATTAGTGCAATGAAAAAGTGGTTACTCATATTATTTTTATTCTTACTACCCGGTGTGGCCTTGCTCGCCCAGGATGATGAACCTGTGCAGGAAGGTAAGATCCAGGAAAGAATGAGAGAGTATATTCAGAATAAACTGGGATTGACTAAAGGAGAGGCCCAGCGATTTACGCCCGTTTTTGTCCGTTACTTCCGTGAATTCGTGCAGACACATCGTCTTTATAAACAAAACCGGCTTGACCTGCAACAAAAAATCATTGACCTGCGTATCCGCTACCGTACAGAATTCAGGCAGATCATGGATGAGCAGCGGGCTAACGACGTATTCAGGCACGAGGATAAATTCCGGCAGGAAACGATCCGCATCATAAAAGAGAACCGCAGGGATCGTATACCACCACGCAAAACAAGAATGGTATCACTCGATTAAGATAGTGGATTTGAGATATTTCAATGATAGCCGGTTTCAAAAGAGCCGGCTATTTTTTATTTAGAATTTCCAGGTATAAATCTGAACCAGATAGACATATAGGTGCATAGGAATACACACATGGTTTTGGAAATTCTATATGAATCCCTATGTGTCTTATGTGCCGCAGCCTGCCCTGAGGCATCGAAGGGTGGTTCAAAAAAAGAAAAAAACATACTCAAATTCAAACTTGGCATTCCTAAAACTTCCAGACCGGGTTCTTTACATCATGGTAAAATAAAAAGGTCCAGCCCTCTTTCTCCCCCTGCTCCCACCATTGCTGGCGCAACTCCATAGCTTTCCTTCCGTCAAAATCATATTTGGCAACAAACCGGTGTCTCATTTGATGCAGTTGCGGAGCATCGTCGGCACCGAAAAAGATCGTTTCATCCTCCTCTTTTATCCAGAATACCTGGTGATGAGGAGAATGCGCACCGGTAATTTCATAATGAATATAATCATCGATCGTTCCGTTGCCTTCCAGCAACTCTACCTGTTCATTATTCTGCAGGCAAACCAGTTCTTCCGTGATAAAAGAAGGAAACCCTTTTTGAAAAGCAAAAGCCAGTTCGGTACGCTGTACATAATACCGGGCATTGGGCAGGGAAAGTCTTCCACCCAAACCCTCTCTTTCAATACCTACAGCACCCGCATGGTCCTTATGAAGATGCGACATCAGTACTTTAGTTACTTCGGATGGATTGATCCCGGCATCCATTAAATTCTGGTGAAGTTGCAACACCCCATTCTTTTCGAAGCCCAGTCCGGTATCCAGCAAGAGTATATCTTTTGAAGTAATGACAACAAACGGCTGAACTTCCACTAACAGGCTGCCGGCCGTACGTTGCTGTATGCTGTCCTTATCCTCATCAAAAGGAATAAAGAGTTTTGTCTTGTCAATGGTGAATGTGCCTTCGGAAATGGGAATTATTTTCATTTTGACATTTTAGATTTTAGATTGAAGATTTAAATAAACAACAATTCATAGAAGCAAAGGTGCAATGCAAATCTTCAATTGTACAATCTAAAATCGGCAATCATCTGAGCACCATCTGCCGGTCAGCATCCAGCCGTATCAAAATAAACAGCATGATTGTGAACGTAAGCAAAGAGGTTCCTCCGTAGCTAATAAAAGGTAGCGGGATACCGATCACCGGGGCCAGCCCGATGGTCATAGCGATATTGATGGCTATATGAAAGAAAAACACTGCAGCTACACCGTACGCATAGGCCCGGCTGAATGTACTTCGCTGCCGTTCGGCCACCGTAACGATCCGGAAGAGAAGAAGCAGGTACAAACTCAGCAGCACCAGGCTTCCTGTAAAACCAAATCCTTCGCCGACCGTACAGAAGATAAAATCGGTTCGTTGTTCCGGCACAAAATCATAACGGGTTTGTGTGGCTTTCAGCAATCCTTTGCCAAATATTCTTCCGCTGCCGATGGCGATCTTTGACTGGCGTACATTGTAGCCAAGGTCTTTCTTTTTATCGTCGCTCACTATTTCCTGGGCATGGGCTTCCAGGTACTCTCTCGGTACATCCTTACCAACTGTGCTGTAGATTCTTTCTACCTGGTACAATTTGAGCACGTTCTTGAACACAAATGGCACCGCATAGAGTTGTATCACCACACAGACCATCCAGATAAACCCTATGCGGAACAGGAGTCCTCTTTTCCGTTTTATTTGCCGCCGTAAAAAATAGATAGCCAGCAAGGCCAGCCCGGTCAGGATAATGGCAAGTGTAAATTTTTCAACAAGCAGGGTCGCTACGATCAGCGTTGCTACGGAGAAACCGGTGACCAGGATACCGGATGGCAGGCCTTCACGGTACATCACAATAAAAAAGGAAAGGAAGACCAGTGCCAGGCCCGTCTCGCTCTGGAGAATGGTCAATGCGGCCGGCAATAAAACGATCCCTGTTGCAGTAAGCTGGGAACGGGTCCGGGAGAAATCGGTTTCCGGTCTTGAGAAATATTTGGCCAGCGCCAGGGCCACAAAGATCTTACAGAATTCCGCGGGCTGGAAATTGAATGGCCCCATTTCAATAATTGATTCGGTACCCTTGATTCTTGAGTGAAAAGGAAAGACCAGCAGTAGCAGGAAGATCCCCAATGCATAGCCCAGGTTGGCCGTGGCCGAAAAGAATTTACTGTCCGTCAGCAAAATAAAAAAACCCAGCACCAGGCCAACGGCGAAAAAATAAAATTGCTTGCTATAATCTGTTTTAAATTTCAAAAAACCCTGGATCACGGAATCGCCTTCGGTGTATGTCGCAGCGAATACAGCGGTAAGCCCGATCATCACCAGCAGCAGGTAAATACCCACCAGGCTCCAGTCTATTCCTTTTGATATGGCCGGGTTCCGCTGGTTCATTTTTTTACTGTATCCTTTTTCACCGCCGGTTCCCGTTGTTTATCAGGAATCGTCATATCGGTTTTTACCGGTTTTTTATTTTGAGAACCCTTTTTTGGAGTATTCTTTGTTTTGCCCGCCAGTACCTCAGCTTCGGAGGGGTTATCCTGTGACTGCAACGTGTCCTTTATATTCTTCATTTCCTCCCTTACTTTATGCAGGGAATCTTTGGTTCGCATGGCCTGTTGCATCAGCGGCGGAATCAGGTTTATCTTTTCCATTCTTTCTGCCAGCGCTACCCGCGCCGTACTGATCGTATCATTCAGGTATTTTTCGATCATCAGTGTTGTAATGGGACCGGCATAGGTTCCACCATACCGTCCGCTGTTCTCTACCACACACATGATTGCGATCCTTGGATTTTCCCGGGGTGCAAACGCACAGAAAAAGGAGTGATTAGGTTGTTTGACCAGTTGCTTTTTGATATACGCATAGTTCTCTACTGTACCTGTCTTCCCGCAAATCACAATACCGGGTACTTTTGAACCACGGCCGGTACCTACCTCCATTACTCCCTGCATTCCGTCGTGTACCGCTTCATAAATGCTATCGGATAAATTGATGGGAATGACTTTTTTCTTGTATTTATCCAATAGTCCATACTTATCACCGCCATCTATCGAATCCACAATATGCGGGATATAATACCATCCTTTGTTGGCGATAAAGGCCATTTCATTGGCTACCTGCAAAGGAGTGGCCGTTACTTCCCCCTGCCCGATGGCTACAGAACGAAAACTGCAAAAGCCCCATTTGCCGGGACCGAAACGTTTGGGGTTATTAAAATATTCCGGAGTAGGGATATTGCCTTTTTGTTCGGTCGGAACATCAACACCCAGGCGATGACCCATTCCAAATGCAGTCATATACCGGCCCCATACCCGCAGGCTGCTGTCCACATTGGGATACTTGGGATTATTAATGACACGTTGCATGACGTTGGCAAAATATGTGTTGCAGGAATGGGCGATGCCGGTGGTTAAATAATAGGTACCCGGATCCAGGCAACCCATTGGTTTACCTAACCCACAACCCAAAAAACGGCCGCCACAACTGAACGTTGTCCTTGTATTGATAACACCTTCTCCCAACCCGATCAATGCCTGCAATGTTTTAAAAGTAGATCCGGGAGCATAGCTTGCATTAACGGCCCGGTTCAGTAAGGGCAGGCGGGGATCGGTATATAGTTCGGAAAAATGTTTTCGTCTTTCTGTACCTGTCAGATAGTTCGGATTGTAGGTCGGGCTGCTCACCATCGCGATGACACCACCGGTGCGGGGATCAATGGCAACGATGGAACCGACTTTGTTCGTCATCAGTTTTTCACCGAACTGCTGTAGTTCGATATCGAGGCTGGTATATAAATTATCCCCGGCAACGGCCTGCACATCCATGGCACCGCCTTCA
>JANOHQ010000293.1:0-13107 GCA_031406595.1 Chitinophagaceae bacterium | reverse complement strand
AAAAACCGGCAACCCCCAGCTGGTACACCATAGTTTTATCGATGGCGGGTCTTTTTGTGTCGAGGTCATTCAGGCTGATATGGGGTTCGTAGCCAATGGCCGTAAGCGTTTCAGCTACTTTGCGGAGGCTAATTTTCTTGTGGTTAAAAACTATATCAACCTCTTTCCGGGTAAAGTTGACCTTGCTGGAAATAATAGGGAGTTCCAGCCGGTGCAGGTTTTCTAACAAGTAAAGGCAGGAACTGCAATGCATCTGCGGCAGGTAAAAGGTGACATGCGTCTGCTGATCATCCCTGAACCTGGTCAGTTTTGCCTGTATCTTTTCATCATCCAGGAAACCGAATTTGTCTTTCCTCACTTTTACACGCTGGGTGATGCCGGGGTTTTTGTTCAGGCTATAATAATCACAAAGATCATTCTGGTTCAATATCTGGAACACTATTTTGCAGCCTTCACAGCAAAATGTTTTTTCATTGATCAATATTTTACCGGTAGGGCAGGGTTCACCGCAGTGATAGCATTGTATTTTTTTTTCGGTGAGATTTGGGGAAGGCATAGTGTCCAATGGTAAGATGCTAAAGTATTCCAACGCGGTCAGTGGGGTACTGATCAAGTTCAAAAGGGCAGCTGACTTTAATCAGCTGCCCTTTTGAGTTCTCCATAGGAGCGATGTCTCCCGGTTAGTTGAGCGAGCATTCCCCGGCTATCACGAATAATTTTAGTGCTTTTGGGAAAAGGATATTATTCTCCAGGTGCACATGGTTATGAAGATCGGTCTCGAAGGCCTCCAGTTCAGCAAAACTCAGCCGGTAGGTAGTGAAGGCGTCAGCCGGCGGGTTGTAATCATTCGTCAGTGTCCTTATTTCTGCCAATAAACGACCGGCATGTTCATGTTCCTGTTCCATCATTGTGACCGGCAACCCCACGTAATTGCTGTCGATCATTATTTGTTTGTCTTCGGCCCACAATTGCTCTGCTTCTTTTATCCTGGGAAAAAGGATCTTCTCTTCCTTTTCCATATGCTGTTCCATTTCTTCTTTTATAGCAGTAAATATTTCCAGGACCTTGATCATTTCAGGATGACGGGTGCCATGTTTGGAAACGATCTTTTGTAAATAGCCCAGGATGGGACCCATTTCCTTTTTTACATAGCTGTGATGGGTGTTTACAATATGATCAGCCAATTGTGCCAGTGATAAACGGTCGGAGTTGATAACGATACCGCAACTGTTACCGCTAGTATTCTTTTCCAGTTCCGCCACCACCTTGTCAACTTCCAGGTCATTTTCAGCACAAGCCTGTTCAAGCGAACGTTTGCCTTTGCAGCAAAAATCAATATGGTATTTTTCAAATACGGAGGCAGCCCGGTGATTCGTAGTAACGATCTGCGCGAGGCTTTTGGTCATTAATTCACTCATGATTATTTATTTTAAGGTGGAAAATTATTTACAGGTCTTTTTTTCTGAATTTTTTTACAGCGAGCCATAGCGGGAGTACCATCCACAACAGCATGATGCCGGTGGTGAAAATGATGCCGGTGCCGCTGCCAAAGAAATCTTTATACAAGGCGCCGGTATAACCCATCAGGGCACTTACATCCATTTTGAGCATGATAAAAATGCGGCCCAGATCGATCGGGTTAAGCGCGGACAATAAAAGGGTCAGCTTCTCCAGCGGGTAATCACTAAAGCTAAACAGGATGATCAGTACCAGTCCATCGTAGATCAATGCAAAATAGAACCAGAGCAGCAATGCAAAACCAATACCTCTTGCTTTATCTCTTGCGATCACGGAAGCAAGAAACGCAATGGAAGTAAAGACGAGGGTGAGGCATACCCCTGTAAACAGGAGTGCAAACCCTGTGGCATCTGGCGAAAAAATGAGAATGGGAATGCCAACGCCGAGCAGGAAGGCGCTCAGCAAGGAGATTACCACGCCACCAAATTCACTTAACAGGATCCTTGTCCGGCTCATAGGTTGAGATGCCATCAGTTCGATGAACTCATACGAATTATAATAATGAATGGTCGTAAAAACAAGGCTGATCAGCGGCAGAACGATCAATACGATGTTAAGCAGGCTCAGCATGGCTTTGCTGCTGTTCTCTTCCATCTGGAACATACTGCAGGAAACAAGAAGCAGGAATAATGTATAGGCAAGAACGATCTTGCTCCGGAGTATATCATACAGTACATATCGTGAAAGCTTGAACATAGAAGGTCATTTAATAGATAGAGTCATTGCTTTTTGCTTCAAACATTTTCCCGATCCACTGGCTACCCAATTGCTCGCCTTTCATAATACGGGCAATGGCTTTGCTCAGTTTTAACTCACCTGTCTCTTCCTGCAGGGTCTCCATTTGCTTTAAAAATTGCATCTTTCCATCCTGCATATACATGATATGGGTTGTTAATTCTTCGAGATCGCTGAGTATGTGAGAGGTGATAAGGATGAGCTTGTTTTTATTTTTTTCAGCCAGGATCTTGTCCTTGAGAATCTCAGAGGCCAGCGGATCAAGCCCGGCTGTCGGTTCGTCCAGGATCAGGATATCGGGGTCGAACAGGAAGGCCAGCGCGGCGCTTACTTTTTGCCGGGTACCGCCACTGAGTGTCCTCATTGGTTTTTCAAATATTTTTTCCAGTTCAAATTGTTTGATAAGCGTTTTATCCGGTTTCACCGGTCCTGTGTTGCGGATATCCTGCATCATCCGGAACAGTTGGCCGATCTTCATATTATCGGGGTAACGACCGATCTGCGGCATATAGCCGATACCTGCGCGGTAAGCAGGGTCATCGCTGATCAATTGTTCATTGACCCAAATTTTTCCACTATCCGGTTTCACCATCCCGAGGATCGATTTTATAAGTGTTGTTTTGCCGGATCCATTGGGGCCGATCAGCGAGATCACCTGGCCTTTTTCGAAGGAGGCCGTGATATTTTCAAGCGCCTGTAGTTTTTTGAACCGCTTGTTGATATTTTCGACGCGGATCATAGGTGAAATGATTTTATCATAGGTTGTTTATCGGACAGGTTTTCCGGTGTCAGGCTGGGGATCGCTTTTTCGGCCTTATCGATCAGTTGTACTGTAAAACTCCTGAACAGCATCAGGGCAAAAGGGTTTTGTTCAACGATCATGGAATACATACTCACGGGGTGATAGGCGATATCACCGATCCCATCTTTGTTGATATCATATCCATCATACTTATCCCAGTAGTTATTATAAAAATTGTTCAGCGAGATCGAGCCATTGGTACCCACATCAAAACTGTTGCCCAGGAAATTATTGTGGTGAAAATTATTATTCTCACAACTCGCCTGTACTTTCAGCGCCCAGCCATTTTCCCGGAAAATATTCTTTTGGATATCGATGCGGCTGGTACCTTCCAAATGAATGCCGACGGTGTTTTTCAGGAAAGTATTGTGGATGATATAACTGTCAGAAATGTCTTTTAACAGGATGCCATAAGAGGATGGACCCCAATTTTGTTCAAAATGATTGTTTTCCATCCTCACTTTTTTTGAATACATCACTGCAACACCTGCACCGTTGTTACGGAAAGTATTGTCCAGGTAGGTGTCATCATTGGAGAACATGAAATGAAGACCGTAACGGATATTCTTTTCGCTTGTGTTACCACGGATCAGGGAGGCCGAAACAAATTCGAAATAGATGCCATCCCGGTGTCCCTGTACATGATTCTTTTCTACCAGGATATGGTTGGATTTCCAGAGATGAATGGCATTCCCGGTCAGTTGTTCGGAGCGGGGTGTGCCGGTGATGGTATTATTGCGAACGGTTACATAAGATGCATTGGAAATATGGATGGCGAAATAAGAACCAGTGATCGTATTGTCCTCCAGGGTGATGTTGGATGCATCCACCAGTTTGATAGCCGCATAGTCATTCATGGCGGAATAGCCTGAGTTCCGGAAATGGATCCCCCGGATCCGTACATGCTTACCGCTGATGAGCAGGGTCTCGTATTTATTCTCTCCATCCAGTACCGGGTTGTTCTGCCCGATGATCGTCAATGATTTGGTGATTAGCAGGCTTCCTTCCTTATAGATGCCGGACTGTAAGAGAATCGTGTCTTTGTCCTTGGCTATTTCAATGGCTTTCTTCAGCGAGCGAATGGCCTGGTGGCTGCCTACGGGAATTGTTTTGGCTGGAGCTGTGAAGGATACGAGAAAGAAGAATATAATAAAGAGAATCCTCATTTAATCATTTTGTACAGTTCATCCCAGTTTACCAACCGGCCTTCCTTCCCGGCTTTTGCTTTTTCAGCCTGCTGTGGCGAAGAAAATGCCGCGGCATTACTGCCCATCGGGCTCCGGAAAGCCGGGTCAAGAATAAATGTGGCCGACTCTACCCCGATGAATTCATTTTCTTTTTCATAGCTGATCACAACTTTTTTGGCGATCTCTTTTTCAGTGACGGTACCTGATTCCAAAAAATGAACCATGCAGATCACATCATCAAATTTGTAGACCTTGCTTTTCTTCGTTACTATTTCCCCGCCGAATTTGGGATCCATGATACCCATCTTACAGAAATGACAATTATCTTTTCCATAATTAAAAGGCTCTGTTTTTGCGGTACAGGATATAAAAGCGAAAGGAAGCAGGAGAGAAGCCAGTGCGATTTTAGGGGGTTGGATTTTCATTCGCCGGGTTGTTTTGCGTTGATGGTACCATTCCGCGAACCAAACGCCAAATGCAAGACATGCTGCTGCGATCACCACCCATCCACCTACATCAGGAAAAGAATAGGCATCAAAATTCAACAATCTTTTATGACCAAATAAGGGAGGCTGGTACGAAAAATCTTTTATCTGGATCGGTGCAGTATGGTCGAGGTTGTGGCCATAGTCATATCCCCATTTATAAAAATCGTACATGGCGAGTACACCTCCCAATGCAGTTAAACAGAGGTATGCCAACAGGAATTTTCTTTTTCCTGTAATGGCAACGATCATACCGAGCAACATGAAGAACCCCACTACAAAGGGAAGGAATTGAAATTCAGGGAACATGTCTACTGTAATATGTTTCATCCCGATATAGTGGTTGAGTCCATTGATAATATCCACATCCCCTGTTAACCCGTTTATCCAGATATTCATGGTCAATCCTTCCGGGTATTGCGGCGCAAACAGATCAATACGCCAGGCAGGTAAAAAGAATACCGCGATCAACGCCCCCGAAGCAAAAGCAACGAGGATACGGGAGGTAACGCTGAGCTTGTTATTCATGATCTGCTTTTTTAAGAACTTCCGGGGCAGCACGGCCCCGGAAGTAGTATACAAATAAACCTAAACCTCGAAACTATTTTTGCGCAGGCGGTAATAGCACAGCATCAATGACATGGATGATCCCATTGGAAGCAGGGATGGTTGCAATAATAGCAGCTGTTCCATTGATCATCACTTTTCCATCTTTTACACTTAGTGTAATATTATCTCCATTGGCCATCCCGATCACCTGGCCATCTTTCATATTCTCCGTTTTGTAACCGGCTACGGCTACATGGTATTGTAATATATTCTGCAGGTCTGCTTTTTTATCATCTTTCATTAGCCCGTCTACTGTTCCGGCAGGCAACTTGTCAAAAGCTGTATTGACGGGGGCAAAGACGGTAAATGGACCCGCATTGGATAATGAGGTCACCAGCTCAGCTTGTTTCAGTGCGGCAACCAGTGTAGTGTGGTCCGGAGATCCAACAGCGACCTTGACCACATCTTTGGCTGATTCATCATCTATTACCGCTTCCTGGCCTGTGGTTGTTGACTCTGCCGTTGATGTTGATTCACTGGCAGCCCCTGGTTTGTTGTTACAGCCCATCATGACTACTACCGCCATGACGGGAATAAAAAGTATCTTTTTCATAAATAGAAATTTAGTTGCTTGTTTTGGTGGTTACACTGTCCGGGGTTGTTTTACCAGTACTGAATGATATCGGTACATTGGAACCTGCAGCACTTACCCGCACATATCCCTGCATTTCCTGGTGCAATGCAGAACAAAAGTCGGTGCAATACATCGGGAACACACCTACTTTTTCCGGTATCCACTTTAATGTCTGCGTTTCACCGGGCATGATCAGCAATTCAGCATTGTTGGCCCCTTTTATGGCAAAGCCATGTGGTACATCCCAGTCCTGCTCCAGGTTGGTGATATGGAAGTAAACGATATCCCCCAGTTTAACTCCTTCAATATTATCCGGTGTAAAATGTGATCGTATAGAAGTCGCATAAACGTGGATCTCCTTCCCTTTTCGTTCCACCCTCGCAAAATTGTCTCCTTTGGCGGCGTACGCATTTCCGTTCTCTTCGATCTTGTAGATTTTCTGGCTTTTTTTCATAAGCATACTGGCCGGGATGGCTTCGGCATAGTGAGGCTCACCGATCATTGGGAAATCAAGCAGCAATTTCATTTTATCACCGCTGATATCAAATAGTTGTGCACTCTGCGAAAGCTCCGGACCCGTTGGCAGGTAACGGTCTTTGGTGATCTTATTGTAAGCGATCATATACTTACCCCATGGCTTACTGGTTGGTCCGCCGGGAATACTTAAGTGACCCACCGAGTAATACGTAGGAACCCTGTCCAGTACTTTCAGGTCTTTGATACTCCATTTCACTATTTCGCTCGATACAAAGAAAGAAGTGTATGCATTTCCCTTGCCATCGAATTCTGTATGCAGGGGGCCAAGACCCGGCTTCTGCACTTCGCCATGCAATACGGCCTCATATTTCAGTACGGGGATCCCATCATATTGACCATCGTAGTTTTTAGCTGCGATCGCTGCCTGTATCTTGGCAAAAGAGAATACGGGAATTGTGGCAGCGAGTTTACCGCTTCCCACAATGTACTCGCCGGTAGGATCGGTGTCGCATCCATGCGGCGATTTCGGGCAGGGCATGAAATAGATCATATCGGGACAATCCTTCGGATCCAGCATCAATACTTCATTTTCCATAACGGAAGTAGCTGTATGGGTTTTTTCATCATAGGTATTGTGCGCATACTTCACCGTTTTTTTCACACCCTTGCCTGCACGGGCATATTCTTCTGCTTTCTTCCAGTTTACGCACATAATGAAGTCCTTGTCCTTTTGTGAAGCATTTATTTCAAGCAGTGTATTTGCTTTTTCTGAATTATAACAACTAAAGAAAAACCAGCCGGCCGAGTTTCCTTTGCCGGCACGGGCCAGGTCAAAGTTGATACCGGGTGTGAGTATCTGGAAAGCAATATTCATTTTACCCGAGACCTTATCCACCCCGATAAAACTTACAGTGCCTTTAAAATTTTGTTTGTAGGTATTGATAGGCACGTCCTGGTTTTCACCGATAGGTACGCTGAACCGGGTACCGGCCACTACATACTCTGTGTTTTCGGTGATGAACGGGGAAGAGTGGTTACCCGCACTATTGGGGATCTCTAATATCTCCACTGTTTTGAAGGTTTTAGTATCAACCCGGGCGATGCGCGGTGTATTATTTCCATTGGCAAATACCCATCGGCCATCGTGCTCGCTTTTGGTAGTGGAAATGGCAATATGGTGAAGATCATCCCAGGGAATAAATCCATTGGATGTATTCAGCATCGGTTTTGTTTCTTCACTATAGCCATATCCTTTTTCAGGATCCACGGAAAAAACAGGGATCACCCTGAGCAAACGGCCCGAAGGGATACCATATACAGACATTTGCCCGCTGAACCCACCGGATACAAAATTGTAAAACTCATCGTATTTACCAGGCGCTACATAGACTTTTTCTGCGGCATTACCGCTTACGGCTGACTGTGTGCCTTTGGGTTTGCAACCCTGCAGCCAGAGCAAACCAACCGATCCAACCAGGAGACAGAGCAATGATTTAAGGTGAGCGTGTTTCATAATATATATTTACAGTTTTAGATAGAAAAATCCTGGTGCGATGTTTTTGCCCGGCTACTCCTCACTTATTTCTCTCCGTCATTACTCCGCATGTACTCCAGCAGCTTTCTTGCATCGTCTGTGCTGATATTCTGATTAGGCATGCGCACCATACAGAGTTCCAGCATTTTTTGTGCTTCAGCGTCAGTTTCGAGCATCATCTCCACATTGGTGATCATGTTCATGATCCACAGCGGTTGTCTTCTTTTGGTAACATCTTTCCAGCCGGGTCCTACGAGTTTTTCCGCGGTTAGCTTGTGGCAAGACTGGCATTTCAATTCATACGTCGCCTTGCCGGTCGATACCATCGATTGGTCAAGCGGGGTTCCCAGTGTGATGTCGGATTCCTTTAATTCAGATCCGTGCACTTCTGGTACATCTTTGGTAAGTTCCCCGACATCCACCGGTTTGGGCTCTTTCTTTGTTCCTTCACTGCAGGAGATAATAAAGAGACTTGCCATAAGCAGGACTGCGAGTTGTTTGAAGATTTTCATGATTCTTATTTTTTGGTTTAAATGACGATAACTGCAGGAATTGCTTTTTGGGTGATCATAAAAGAAGCATCATGTTCTTTCAGGCCTCAAAAGTATTTTGGACATCACTATCTATAACTGATGGTCATCAGCTATTTGAATGATGTTCATCAGGTTGGAGTTATAGAGATGAACACTAAAGCTATTAATGTTCGGACCCGCTGGCGTTACACAATTATGTAATTGTGTTACAGCATTCACAGGTTGAAGCTACCGGGGTAATAGGTATTGCCCGGAACTGACCAGTATCATGTTTTTTGTTTGATGTTCTTGCTTTATTTGCAAAAAAAGAGCAACAAACTATGTTTTTACAGCCATTTGAAATAAACCGGGAATCGCTGGTAGCAGATATTGTGGGGCAGGATTACCGCACCGCTGAAGTATTCCGCCGCTACGGCATCGGTTATTGTTGTGGAGGCAAATGGCCTATGCAACTTGCCTGTGAAATGCAGGGCGTGGATACCGGGAAATTGCAGGCAGAACTGGAGAAGGCAATCCGTACCATCCCCGTTTGCAATCAACTCGATTTTACAGAATGGGATATTGATTTCCTCATCAACTATATTATCAATATCCACCACCAGTACCTGAGAAAAAATTTGCCGCTTGTACAGACACTCGTCAGCGATTTTTCAAAGGAGCATATTAAAAAATTTACCTGGCTGGGCGAGCTCGAAAGAAAAATGGACTTACTATCCGCACAGCTGCTGACATCCATGAAAAAGGAGGAAGAAGTACTGTTCCCGTATATCCGGCAGGTAGCACATGCGCACAAGGACAAGGAAGCCTATGCAGGGTTGCTGGTCCGCACTCTCCGAAAACCCGTTGAGGAAGCGATGTTCAGTGATTATGACAAGACAACGGAGATCGTATCGTCTATCCGGGAGATCACCGATCGTTATGCAATACCATCAAATGTATGCACCAGCCATAAAGTAGTGATGGCAAAACTCAGGGAACAGGATAATGATATCATACATCATTTGTACCTGGAGCAGTCGATACTATTCCCACGGGCCATCGCAATCGAAAAAGAAGTGCTGGGTGTCCGGGATCCTCTCTGATCGGGATATTATCTTTCTTTCTCCCAAATGTAAATAGTGTTTCCCGGTCAGGCGGGGAGTGCCAGCAGCGGTACCGACACATGATAA
Organism: Chitinophagaceae bacterium; assembly: GCA_031406595.1. Taxonomy (GTDB): domain Bacteria; phylum Bacteroidota; class Bacteroidia; order Chitinophagales; family Chitinophagaceae; genus JJ008. Next base: position 3,484 of record JANOHQ010000293.1, on the reverse strand, counting down.
GCCATCTTCTTTGTCATGCTCCTGTGAAAAAGGCTTTTCAGAAAATTTCGCTTGTGGGAGATCATGACCAGCACATCGATCTTGTTTTTTGTAATATACTTTTCAATGCTCTTATCAAACCGATGACCTTCCAGGTGGACGAATTTTACTTGTGTCCCCGGGGAAAAAGCATTTATTTTTTTGACATAGCTGTTCCCCGCCCGTTCAATGGTCATATACTTGTGCGGGGTACGGGTTGCAGACTCTGAAAATTTTACCACTGTAACGGATGCATGAAAGAGTTCTGCAAGATCCAATAAAGGGCGGACCAGTTCTTTCCTGCCTTCAGAAAAGCTGTTTATAGTGAACAGGATATTGCCTGGTACTTTCCAGTCACTTAAAAGGGGAACAGCAAGTACGGGCACCGTCGCCCTGCTTATTACGCCGGCCGTTTTGCTGCCCAATATCTTTCCCTTCACACTTGCATTCCCCAATGTGCCGATGATAACCAGGTCTGCTTTGTTGGCGGTTGCGGCATGCAGGATGGTATCAGTGATAAGACCATAGTACAATTTTTTCCGGATGGTAATTTTTTCCACCGCAGTGATGGTTTTGCAATAGAGAGAAAGTTTTTCATTCGCCTCTTTAACGATCTTCTGGTTGTATTCTTTTTTCAGCCACAAATTATCTTTGAAAGTCAGTTCCAGCAAGTCACAGGCATGTACCAGGATAATTTTAGCTTTTGCTTTTTTTGCGATCTGCACAGCAAAATCCAATGCTTTGTCCGCATTGGGTGAAAAATCGGTAGGCACGAGGATGGTTTTCATTTTGCAACAATATTATTCATAAAGATACGGCCCGGCGATCGGGTAGGGCTGATGGCGGTCAGGCAGGAGAATGATGTTGGTTAGGGTGAAGTAACCGCCGGGTTTTCCGCGAAAGGATTGACAGGAGCCGCCAGCTCAGTCTTTTTCAAACCGGCCTGATCTTTCCGTGATCACGATCCTGTAAATAACGGGCCTGATATTTCCCGGCGACCGGGGATGTACACGCTCAGCAGCAAGTTCTGGCAGAACAGCCGTTTCGCTTATTTTCATGCGAAGCATTTTATTCACGAAGAGTTTCATTGCTTCATACCGCTCTCTTTCGCCTGTGATCTCCAGGTATTGGCCCCAGGCAATAACAGTTTTCCAGTTGGTAAAATCTTTCACTTCATCCACTTCAAAACAAACTTCGGGATTCTCTCTCATCATATCGATCTTCATCCCCGCCAGGGAATGCCCAATAATGAATTTACCATCATATACATAGTTGATGGGAACAACGTAGGTCTTGTTGTTGAAGTGGCAACCGATACGACCCAACAGGTTTTTTTGCAATACCTCGTCAATCTGTTCATTGGTTAGTTTACCGGTCATACAATTATTTTTCGACTCATTACTTGTTTAAGAGGAAAGAAATTATTGCCCGTGAGCGATCAACAAAGGCAATTTCAATTCTCTCATTAAAGTATCCGCCATACTTTCCCTGAACCATCGGCTTACCGCACCCCGGCGATAGGCGCCCAGCACTACCAGCGAATTCCCTTTTTGCAATTTCAGGCAACGGATGATCTCTTGCTCCGACGGGCCTTTCAGCACAGTATAGACAGCATCGGGGTAATGTCTTTTCATAAATTCTTTCATAAGCCGGTTATCCGGGAGATGCTGGCTGGCCTTTAACGGTCTTACAGAGATCACTTCTGTTTCCAGCTCTGTCAATTCGGGCAATAGATAGCTGCAGGTTTTTATCGCATGCACGGAAGATGGTCCACCATCATATAATGGGATCAGTTTCTGGATAGCTTTGTATTTGGCAGGGACCAGCAGAACCGGGCATTGCACATCCCCCAGCAGGTTCCGGATAAAACGGGTAGGAGGTTTTTCGGTGTAATGGGTAAGTGTTTCATTCATATCAATGATCAGCAGGTCGGCATAAATACTTTCATGTTTTAGTTCATGCAGCGCAATGTTACGATCGCGGTGTATAGAGAATTCAATACCGGCTTCCTTGCAGGCAGCATTAAAATCCTCTACAGCTCCTTCCCGGGCGGCTGTATCCTTTTGGCTGAGGCGTTTGAGTTTTGCTTCGGATATCCCGTCCTCCCCGATCAGGTCATAAATCTTATAGCTGGTGTAGGTTTTGTCATCCATAAAGACACCTACAAGGTGTGCTTTGAGACGTTTGGTCAATGCGATGGCATAATCCCGGGTACTTGTTGAGTATTTAAGCCCGTCGAAGGCGGCGATGATCTTTTTCATATTTCAGTTGATAAGTGGGTAATTTTTTACAGCTTATTCATGTACACACATCAAGGGTATATGTGACTGGAAGATCAGTTGCCTGGTGCTGCTGGGTTTAAAAATGGCTTCCAGCAACTTGTGTTTTTTGGGAATTGCAATGATCAGGTCCAGGTTATTTTTTTCCGCGAATTCATTGATACCATCTTCTACATCGGGGTTATTGATAAAATGAAATTTGGGATTCATATCATTGAACATGGCGTGCAGGTGGAAGGATTCCAGTGGTGTGCCAGGACTGAAATGTTTTTCATTGTAATCCACGTTCAGTATATGCAGCTCGGATTTGAATTCCATTACTATATGTTTGATAGTTACCACCGGTGTTGTTGCTTCCACATTTCGGAAATCACAGGCCAGGCCTATCTTGCTGATCCCTTTCCCGTATTCCTTGCCGGGCGGAACACAGATCACCGGCCATGCCAGGTGCCGGATAGCGCTAAGGGCAGTACTGCCAAAAATAACTTTTTCAAGACCGGTTTTGCCTTTGGCTCCCATAACCACGGCAAATGGCTGAACACGTTCGCACAGTGATTCGAGCTCATCGGTGATATTGCCCATCCTGGCTTCGGTCATCACTGTCAGTTTGCCTTCGGTTCGCTGAACAACCTGCTGTTGTAAGGCCTGCAGTTGCAATTCACTGGACTGCTTTAGTTCTTCCGGGGATACCAGGATCAGCGGTACTTCTGAAAAAGCAACGGGGATATTATAAATATTGCAGATCACCAGGTTCGCATCGATCGCCAGGGCCATATCGGCTGCAAAATTCAGCGCATTCACAGATACGGGAGAGAAATCGGTTGGAGCTATTACTGTTTTCATGCTTATGTCATTTAGGTATAAAAATAAAAACCCGGTCTAAGGGAATCCCTGACAGAAGTCATTCCGGGAGCTGATTGTAATGCTTAAGTCAAAGGCTTGATAATAATCATGTTCCGGGTTGAGTAAAGTTCTGCCCGTTGGAAAAAGCATAGCGGAGTTTTGTTACAAGCTGATCAGGTTCAACTATTGATCAAATAAAAATTATTATTTATGAAATACAACATGGGATTTGCCGACCGGTTCATCAGGGTATTGATCGCGGTCGTCATCGTAGTTCTTTATTTTACACATACTATCACCGGTCCCCTTGCTTATATATTGATGGGAGTGGGCTTGGTCTTCCT
>JANOHQ010000330.1:0-4116 GCA_031406595.1 Chitinophagaceae bacterium | reverse complement strand
AAGGATGGCTACCTTTTTTCCACAAAAAAGGTAGGAAAGAAGTTTGTCGGTCAATCAACAGTTATTTAACTTATCCATAATCCCTACGGTCTTAATTTTAATCTCATGCAAAAAAAAATACGAAAAGGAAGATGGCTGCGTCGCCTGTTGCGGACCCTGGTGATCACCATCGGACTCGTTATTATAGCCTGTCTTGTCTTTGATCATTTTTACCAGTTCCGCCGGTCGGACGAACAGATGAACAAGATCTTTACCGAACAAAAGATCGATGCCCATATATATTATTATACAACCCATGGCCGGCAATTGCGCTATGTAGCGGCGGGAAATGATACGCTCCCTACGATACTATTCTTACATGGTTCACCGGGTTCGATCAGTTATTACAGCCGGCGATTCAGGGACGATTCGCTCCTGGGACGTTTCCGGTTCTATGCGGTTGACCGTCCGGGTTATGGTTATTCGGGCTTTGGAGATCCCGAGCCTTCAATCCAAAAGCAGGCGGAGATGATCCGGCCGATACTGGATAGCTTACACCGGAGCAGGCACCCGGTCATTATTGTCGGTAGTTCATACGGTGCGTCCATCGCCTGCCGGATCGCGATGGATCACCCGGAACTTGTAGATGGCTTAGTACTGACCGGACCTGCCATTGCACCGGGAAGAGAAACGTATTTCGGAATTACGCCGGTGATCGAGCACTGGTCACTGCGCTGGTTCATACCGAGGATCATACGTTCACCGAATACGGAGAAAGTGCATCACAAAAAAGAGCTGGAGAAAATGTTGCCGTACTGGAAGAATATCCGGGTGCCAGTGTATTACCTGCAAGGATCGGATGATGATATCGTGGATACCTCGAATGCAGGATTTGCGAGGGAGCAGTTGGTGAATGTACCTTCGCTGGAGATAAAATTTCTGCCCAACCGTGCGCATCGGCTGGCGCAGTTTGAATGGGGAGCGATACGGGAGGCGATACTGAATATATATGGTAAGGTGAAGAAGGAATGATTTGTCCCCAGAGGGTCTTTTGGCTTGCCGCAAACAGTTTAGCCACGAATTTCACGAAGAACACGAAAATGCAGAGATATATTTCACTAAGAACAACCTTCAGCTGTTTTTGAATTAGTGCACCTCTCTTTTCACGAAATGCCTTACGATCTTTTTCACAGCCCCTTTAAAAATTCATTACAACGCTGTATTTCCTTTCCTACATACACAATATGATTATCCGGCCTCAATAGAACATAAAATTCAGCAGCATTCTGAAACAGCTTTTTTGGAATTTCCCGGAAAGCAAATGTGCTGATCGGAAACCTGGTAGCCTGCAATTTTTCAAACGCCGCATCCCCTTTTCCAAAATAAAGCAGCTTAAACCCCGGATCTTTTATATGATTATGAATGTTCTTACCATCATTGAAAACAAAATAAGGCATCCGTGGCCCGGCTTTTACCTTGCCTATTGAACTTTTTATTGTCAGGACGCTATCGGGGTAAGTAATACTGGTCATGGAGAGCAACGGGAAAATTCTTTTATTAAAGCTTTTGCTCCTTAGCAGGAATCCCGCCAGGCCCGGAAAAATATTCAACCGGACAAAATTCCAGAAACGATTGGCGCCTGTCATCACTTCAAACATCCTGTCGGTCGTGCGAAGCAGGTTTGCGGCATTGCCTGTCCTTTCAGTATTATAAGTTTCCAGCAGTGTATCACTGGCGCCATGCTTAATAACAAAAGCCAGTTTCCAGGCAAGATTATATGCGTCCTGTATTCCTGTGTTCATTCCCATGCCGCCGGCAGGGGTGTGAATATGTGCCGCATCACCGGCAATAAAACAACGGCTGTTACGGAAAGAGCCTGCTTTCCTGCTATGCACTTTGTAGGTGGAGAACCAAAGCACTTCTTCAAACTGTATGGGTATGATCAGTTGACGGGTCACTTCCTCCTTGATCGTATCGAATGTAATATCGTCGCCTGAATGATCCGGCAGTATCCCGATGATCCGGTAATGACCTGCTCCTTCCATCGGGAAAAATAAAATAAACCCCTTTTTGATCAGGAAAATAAACAGCTCATCGGTATTTACGACGGAACTATTCAGCCGCACATCGGTAACATAAAAAAGTTTAGGCACCGTATCGCCTACAAAGGATTGTCCCGACTGGTGTCTTACGGGGCTATGTGAACCGTCGCAACCTACGATATAGGAGCCCTGGATTATTTGTGTAGTGCCTGCCGCGTCTTTATAATGAACAGCTACAGCATTTTCGCTTTGTTCCAGGCGGATGAACTCCGATCCCCACAGGACATTTTTTCCTTTTTCGGCCAGGTAATCTACCAGCAATTTTTCTGTTTTGCTTTGTTCGAGTGAAAGTGCAAAAGGGAAATGACTCAGACCTTCGCCGAGACCTGCTATATCCAGTTTCAACTTTCGCCTGCCTTTGTAAAACATATTGAAAGCAGTGGTCAGTCTTCCCCATGCAATAGCTTTTTCTGCCAGGCCGCATTCGTAAAAGATCTCGAGTGTTCTTGCCTGTACTACCACGGCTTTGGAAAGATGCGTGGTCTTTAAATTTTTTTCAAGGATGATGAAGTCAATATTGTACCGCAGCAATTGTACTGCGAGGCTGAGTCCGGTAGGGCCTGCGCCGATGATGATGACCTGGGTTTGTTGCATAAGGTTTATAAGATATACACTTTTTGGCTTTGTAAAAATAGATTTGTTGTCGCCCTGCTGAAAGATTGATGAGTGAACGGTGAAGGGCGTTTATTCAGAGGTGAATTTAAGGTTGGTGCGGAACGCACAGCTGATTGTGGTTTAAGATTTTTACCACAGAGTACACTGAGTGATTTCAAAGAGAATACACTGAGAGAGCGATTGAACCCTCTGTGAAAAAACATTTGCGAAGCAAATGCCTCTGTGTACTCTCTGTGGTAAAAAACCATTTGCGTCAGCCAATCATTTGATGTCTAAATTTGTTATTAATTACCCCAGCACTCATGTGGTTCCAATTCCTCAATATTTTCTTCTTCGTCTTCCACACCGCATTCACGTTATTCAATATTATTGGCTGGGCTTTCCCCAAAACACGAAAACTACATCTCTTCACCACCCTCCTCACGGCCGCCTCCTGGTTCATCCTCGGCATATGGTATGGCTGGGGTTATTGCGCCTGCACTGACTGGCACTGGCAGGCGAGAGAGTCCCTGGGCTATCATGATCGCTCTGATTCTTATATCCATTTCCTGCTGCTGAAGCTGACGGGGAAGAATTTCGACCCGGTATTCGTGGAGAAAGCCACGCTGGTTATTTTCCTGCTGACCTTTGTGTTGAATATTTGGCTGACGATACGGGCCAGGGGGCGACGACCCCATCGAACAGGAGATAGGATCAAATAAACTAACACGTATTTTTATAGTATGAAAAAAATCATCTTCCTGCTGCTGTTCATTATTGTCGCTGATAGTTTTCTTAAGGCACAAACAACGGCCGATAGTGGTTATCTTATCTTACGACATCATTATTCTGTTACGGTGGAGTTGCACCCGTCACCGGCAATTCTAAAAGGGAAATTGGCCGTGCATAAGAAGAACAAAGAAAAAACCGACCGGTATCATTTAATATATATGGGTGTATGCGTTAAGGGAGTGACAGTGGTGGTTGGTGTCGCATGTAACGACTTTTGAATGGCATGAATAGGTTTTACTTTATTCCACTTTTTGTCTTGATACAAAAAGTGGAGCAAAAAAATCAAGCCGGTTCGATATGTAATATTTCCGATATCCGGCGTTTTCCTCTCGCGAACCGGCACGGGGAAAGCCTGATTTTGTAGGGGCTTAGGTTTGGAGACTCTGCTGCGTGCTATGCGGAAATACTGCAAGCGCTGATTTTTCGTCTGTAAAGAGTCTAATGCACCCTAACATTCCGGAATGTCGAAAAAGAGGCGCTGGAAATTTCCCTTTTGTTCCAGGTCGTAAGGCGCCCGTGTTAATCCGTGGCTAAACAAATTTGCGTCAGCAAATAGTTTGGGTTCATTTTCCCTGCATTTTTCGTGTTCATTCGTGACATTCGTGGCTAAACCCATTTGCGCCAGGTCGAAGGGGCCCCTGTCCACGCG
>JANOHQ010000305.1:0-3462 GCA_031406595.1 Chitinophagaceae bacterium | reverse complement strand
TTGTGTTTGCTGAATAATTCGTGAAACCAACTCCGTTTTTAGAACCAATTTTCTTCAGGTTAGGCCTGGTTAATGAAAAACACTTGCTCAAAAGGTTAATTAAGGACTCTGTAAAGGGTCCTTAATTTTTTTGAAGGGGATCCCGGAAGACATAGACCAGTCCTGCCGCCGAAGTAAGCAGCGTGATCAAATAGAAAAGCAGGCTGATCACTACCGACGTTTCATTGACCAGTCCAAAAAAAGCAGATCCCTCCAGGAACACCAGTTCCCGTATACCCAGGCCACCAATGGTTAGTGGCAGCACCGATACCACCGACGAAACCAAAAAAATGAATATGTATGCAGTTGTATGAGCGGGTATTCCCAAAGCGTTCATGATCAGGTATAAACAGATCACCTGGGCAAGCTGTACGACTATTCCCAACAGGAGTGTAAGGAAAAAATCATGGGTGAACTCTTTCATCCAGCGGTTCACGATATAATAAAGCAGGACAACCGCCAGCAGTGATCCGCCGGCGATAGCTACGACATAGAGCAGGCTATCGATCACCAGGATGCTATACACTCCCAGTATCAGGCCGAGACCCAGCAGACCGCTGAAGCGATCCAGTAAAACTGCTGAGCTCGTTTTTTTATAAAGGGCTTTGAATTTTTTTTTGAGCAGCACTATTTTATAGGCATCGCCGGTAATGGACCCGGGGAGGAATAAATTGTAGAACATGCCGAGCCAGTAGAGTCTAAGGTTTTGCCGGAAGGAGAGGCGTATACCGATGTTCCGGAAATAAATATTGAGACGGATCGATGAAATGGTCTTCGAAAAAATAAATGCCAGCAATGCCAGGAATAACCAGGACCAGCTCGCCGAGCGGATAGTTTGCCAGGCTTTGGTGAAGTCGATCTTGCCGGATACATACCAGAGACAGGCAATGCTGATCGCTATTTTCAGCAACAGCTTTACCCATTTGGCTGTTTTGGTTTCGACCCTGGGTTTATCTTCCATTATTGATGTAAATTGTTGCAAATAAATTCAAATTGACGATAAAAAGAATTCTGCTCAGTCTCCTGTTCATTTCCGCGGTGACCGTGTTATGGGGGCAGGCCAGGCCCCTGGTAAAGGGAATGAAGATCAGCCGTTCTGTTACCATCAAAAAAATGATCTATACCATTCCTGCACCGGCCGATACCTCCAAACCGGTGATCCTTGTTGAAGGTAACAATATCATTCTTGATTTTAATAATGCTGAACTGAAGGGTAGTACAGGTAAGGTAGAACCCGATCGATTCCAGGGCCTGGCCGTCCTGGTCCGCAACAGTAAAAATGTAACGATACGTAACCTGAAAGCCAGGGGTTATAAGATCGCCTTGCGGGCATACAACGTGGACAAACTGGTCCTGGAGAATTGCGACTTTAGTTATAATTACCGCCAGCACCTGAACAGTACGCAGGAGAAAGAAGACGTGTCGGACTGGATGAGTTATCACCACAATGAAAAGGATGAGTGGCTGCGTTACGGGGCTGCCATTTACCTGCGCAATTGCGATTCAGCTGTAATTGAACACTGCAAAGTGACCGGTGGGCAAAACGCATTGATGATGATGGAGTGTAATGATGGTCGTGTGATGAGCAATGATTTTTCTTTCAACTCAGGGATCGGGATCGGGATGTACCGGAGTAACAGGAACACGGTTAATTTCAACCGGCTCATCTTTAATGTCCGCGGTTATAGTCATGGTGTTTATCGCAGGGGACAGGATAGTGCCTGTATCCTGGTGTACGAGCAAAGCAATGACAATTCCTTTTACTATAATAATGTGACGCATGGAGGCGACGGGTTTTTTCTCTGGGCTGGTCAAACTACGATGGACAGCGGGAAAGGAGGGTGCAACAATAATATTATCTATGGGAATGATTTTTCATACGCCCCGACCAACGGGATAGAAGTTACGTTCAGTTCTAATGTGATTAAGAATAACAGGATGTATGAATGTGATCATGGCATCTGGGGTGGGTATAGTTATAATACAACTATCGAGCGCAACCATTTCAGGGATAACCGTATCGGTATCGCTATCGAGCACGGGCAACATAACGCGATATTGAGCAATACTTTTATCGGTGACAAAACAGCCATCCGGCTTTGGTCCAATAAAACACAGCCGGCGGATTGGGGTTATGCGAAATACCGTGATACACGAAGTGCCGTGTATCATATATCGTTGAATAGTTTTAATAACAACCCTGTTGCCTACGATCTTATTCGAACTGATTCATTATGGGTTCATGACAATGCGGGGGATGGACTTATATTGAATAGCATTAAAGTTGATTCAACCATTACCCATCTTGATTCGGTGTATGAAAATTTCACTGCAGGATCGCCGATAGCGCCTGTTGAATTTGCTAATTATGGAAAAGCACCTTTTGAAGGCAGCGGAAAATTCAGAGGCCGCAAGAATATTATGATCACCGAATGGGGTCCTTATGATTTCCAATATCCGCTGATCCGGAATACAAACCCGGTCAGTACTTCGGATACGATGGTATTTGAATTATATGGTCCCAAAGGGAACTGGAGTTTTGTATCTTCTGTTGGAGGTGATTTTCCGGATACAGCCTCTGGATTCCTGGAGCCAAAGAAGGATCTGTACGATATCACGGATATGCCGGCTGCATTCATTTTCTTAAAAGATACTTACCCCGGTGATGACAGCACTACAGATAACACGGAGATGGTGCTTGAATTCAAAGGAGATGCATTTACTGACGCTTTTGGTAATAAAGTGCCGGCGGGAAAGCCTTACCGGGTCAAATTTCAACATTTCTTCCAACCCATTCAATGGGAAGTGCTTTTTTATTCCTTGGACACAGCTTATCATAACCCGGTCAAAACAAATATGCTTTTTTCACCATTGGAAAGAAAAGCACCGGTTAAAACGGAAAAAGTAAATAAACTGGATTATGCCTGGTGGGGTGGAATAAAGGCCGGGGAGATCAGTTACCGGCAATTCCTCAGCATCGCGGAAGGAAAAGCGAAGATCCCGCAAGGCAACTACGAGCTTTCTGTTACCTGGGATGATGCGGTAAGGGTGTACCTGGATAACAAACTCATCCTTGACGAATGGAAACCTTCGCGGTATAGTTTTGACGAATCCCCCCATAAAAAGATAAAGCTGAAACTGGGTGGGGATCACCAGTTCCGGGTGGAGCATGCCGAGCTGGGTGGTTTTGCCGCCCTGAGCCTGAAAATCAAGCCGGTAGAGTAGGGTTATCTGGTCAGGCCATTCAAATGGCCAGACCAGGTAACCGAGTTTGTCCACAACCCTAAAAATTATTCATAACTATTTGGATGATATGGGTCTCACCCCTACCTTTGCACTCCCAAAAGAAAATTGGGTTTTCATACATGTCGCAGCGAATCAGAATCAAGTTACAGTCTTACGATCACAACCTGGTTGATAAAT
>JANOHQ010000271.1:0-9097 GCA_031406595.1 Chitinophagaceae bacterium | reverse complement strand
CTCAACTCAGCCCATGCTTCATAACCATGTAAAAATAAATGGACCCAACGCTGGGTAGAGATCTGTTGGATGGCTGTGCCGGCATTGTAAGGTATTCCCGGTTGTGTCATGTAGGTGGCTACGCCTGTATTGGAACCTGTCCACTGTCGTATCGACTGATCGATAGCAAGGTCATAATTGATCTTTGCATCCACATCACCACCGGGTATCCACCCCAGCTTCGCCGCTTCGGCTTTAGCAAACAATGCCTGCGCATAGGTTACCAGGAAGACCGGTGAATTCTGTAAACGTATCCCTGAACCAAGCAATGAAAAATTATTGATGACAACAGTTACAGAGCCCGGTAAACCATAATCAAGACCTACATAATTTCCGGCGGTGTTCTTGTTGGCAAAAACAGGCAGGCGCGGGTCGTTAACAGGAAGCATATAGTCTACGATCGGCTTGCTGACCGCAAACCAATTTCTTTGTAAACGGGAAAATGAATTATACCAGTAATTCTCATTCACGGGATCTAACAGGTGGGGGTAAGCAAAATTATCGGTGTTTGCAGTCATGATACCATTGGTAAGTGCTTTGTTGAATTCCAATGCTCCCTTTACGGCATCGATTTTAGAAAGACGCAACGCCATTAACAAATGGATGGTATTACCGAATTTTTTCCATTTCACCATATCCCCCGCATACATAATATCGTTTTTTATGTTGCCGGTGACAATAGCGGAATTGGCCTCATCCAACAATGCAAACATGGCGTTGTAGATATCCTGCTGCTTGTCATACTTTGGTGTAAAATCATCCTTTGACTTTAATGCTTCAGAGAAAGGAAGATCACCCCAGCGATCGGTGATATGCCAGAAAAAATAGGCTTTTAAGATCTTAGCCACTGCTTTCTGGTTGACGATGGGGCCTTCGTTTGCATCCAATGTCGAATTGAGCACTGTTTCCAGGTTCATCAGCGGGCCAGTGTACCAGCTATAAAAATTAAAATTAATGGTCGTATACCGTGAGTTATCCGTAAAGGACGTATTGGATAAATGCTGCGGGTAGTGAACTCCGAATGGCGAGGAACTCATTTCCGGCAAAAACAACTCCGCATTAGCGATAAGTTGTGTCCCCGATGCTTTGGTAGGCTTGTTGGGGTCCACATTCAGGCTGCCATCAAATTTTTTACAACTGCTTACCAGCATGGTGGTAGCAAGCAGGAAATATATTGGTTTCATTTTTTTCATGATTACTATGTATTAAAATGAAAGATTAAAACTGATTCCATAAGAACGAACCGTCTGAAATTCTCCTTTCTCCAGCCAGCTGATAGAACCGCTGTTATAGGATAATTCAGATGGGTCTAATCCTTTTGGCGCCTTTTGATAGATCATCCATGGATTCCGTGCTATCAGGGCAACTTTTGCCGATTTAAAAGGAGTCCTTGACAGCCAGTTATTATTGATATTGAAACCAAGGCTGACTTCTCTTAATTTGATATAAGAAGCATCAAAAAGCCACTCTTCATAGATCCGCGTGCCGATCGTATTCCTGAAATAGGAACGTGCATCCACATAAGCCGTTACCTCTTGTCCCGATACGGACGATATCCCATTCACTTTCACACCGCCTCCACTGGCAAGTGGATCTCTTACATTAAACCCTTTATCGTTCAGCACTGCAGTTTCCGCTGCCTGTCCTGATTTTATGGCCAGCATTTTTGTCCAGCTAAAGAACTGTCCGCCTGATTGAAAGTCGATCATCGCGGAGAGATCGAATTTCCAGATCTTAAAACTATTGAGGAAACCACCTGTGAATTTGGGCAATACGCTTCCAAAATTATGGTTGGTCTCAAACATTGGCAAGTTGGCCGCATCCAGCATGATCTTGCCGGTCTTTTTATCCCGCAGGTAAGCTTGTCCATAAAGACTTCCAAACGGCTCGTTAACGACTGCATTTAAAAAAATGGGTACGTTGGAATAGACATTATTATCTAACTGGTATACAGTGATCCCAGGGTAAAGTTCTTTGATCATACTTCTGTTCCTGGCGAAATTCAAGGTGGATGTCCAGCTAAAGAATTTTCCCTGGAAAGGCTGACCATTCAGCGATAATTCAAATCCTTTATTTTCGATCAGACCCGCATTCACGACGGTAGCAGAAACACCGCTCGCACCAGACACGTTCAGGTTAATGATCTGATCTTCATTTTTCTGTTTGTAATATGTCACCTCAAATCCAAAACGATTTTTTAAGAAGCGCAGATCCATTCCCACTTCAAAAGCTTTTGCAAATGAAGGTTTAATATTCGCGTTATTGAGCAGGTCAGGAACACTAAGTGTGTTGATGACCGGGTTTGGCGGTGGCGGGGAGTATACAGAACCTAAATTAAAACTGTTTCCTGTTCTGTAAGGATCAAGATCGGCACCTGCAACAGCATAACTGGCCCTCAACTTACCATATGACAAAGGCTTCCATTTTAAAAGGTCACTGAACACCATACTTCCGGAAATCGCAGGATATGTATATGAGTTATTGTTCACCGGCAGCGTTGATGAAACATCATTTCGAATGGAAGCATCCAAAAAATAAATGTCTTTATACCCAATAGAAGCCATCCCGTAGATACTTCTTATTTCTTTTCTTGATATAAACGATGAAATATTGGGTCGGGCTATGGATGCTTCAAGGCTATACCAGGCAGGGCTTGATAATCCGCCGACAGTATTACCACTGATCGAAGTAAAATTGCGGGTGTATTTATTAGCTCCTGCATTTATGTTCATCGTTAAATCCTTGAATTTTTTTGTATACTGCGCAAGGAACTCGTAATTAAACTCTTTGTTCTGGTATTTTGCTACAGCATATCCTTCATCCAGTCTTCCTCCCAGCGCTTCTTTGTGCGATACATTTTGTGTGTACATATCTGTACGGATGAACCCACTTAATTTAAGACCCGCAATGGGCTGGTAAGTCAGGTTGATATCCCCAAACAGCCGATCCCTGTTGTCATCATTACTGTTGGCATATGCGTCAAAATAAGGATTGTTCCAATCACTGGGCTTGTTATTAGTAATGATCCCGGTAGCAGTATTTGGATTTACGTTCCAGTTCATGATCGTTCCGTCCGCATACCTGTAGTCTTTGAGCCGTTGCATATCCATATTGCGCTGGAACCATTGCACCTGGCCGGTGGCAGTTCCCTGGTAACCTTGTGATGGACGAACCGCTTTATTTCTTGCCAAATTAACATTCACACCGGCTGTTATTTTTTTATTGATGTCCAGTGAGGTATTGAGCCCGACATTATTTCTGCGTAATGATGTATTCGGCATAACCCCTTTAATAGTGGTATTGCCATAGCTTAAGCGGTAGGTCATATTTTCGTTACCACCCGTCACCGAAATATTATTATTCACAGTATGCCCTCTTTCAAAATATTCTTCCACATTGCCCGGATGGGGAACAAAAGGAGTTAGCTGTCCAAATTGCGGATCCTGGGGATAGAAACTATAATACATCCGTACCGGGGTGCCGTCCATTTTTGGACCCCAGCTTTCGTCATTACCATTTACATATTTCTGCCCGTTGGTCAGCGTTAAAAAGGTTTGATTATTTCCTACGCCATAAATATTCTGTAAGGGTAAAAAATTACCGGCCCTTTCCACAGAAAAAGCGGAACTATACTGGACCTCTGTTTTCTTAGGGCCTTTTTTACCTTTTCTTGTCGTAATAAGAATTACACCATATTGCCCTCTTAATCCATACAATGCAGACGCAGCAGGGCCTTTTAATACATTCACGGATTCAATATCATCCGGGTTGATATCCTGTGCAATATTTCCCAGGTCGGGGCCATTTCCATTGGAACTCCCAAAATTTGAATTGGAAACAGGCGTACCATCCACTACGATCAGGGGCTGATCATTTCCATTCAGGGAATTGACACCGCGTATCTTTATTTTTTGCGTCCCTCCCATACTGGCTCCGGAAGATCCAACTACCTGCACCCCGGATATTTTCCCGGAAAGAGAACCTAACACATTTTGCTCCTTAGTCAACGTAAGATTTTCCCCTTTTACCTGTTGGGTAGAGTATCCTATGGATTTTTCCTTCCGGGAAATACCCAGCGCCGTCACCAGTACTTCGGACATATTTCCTGCATCCGGTAATACCGCAGCGTAAGAAGATGCGGCACCCACTGTTAATTCGATCGTGGAAAATTCTGCAGAAGAAATGACGAGTACAGGGTTGTTGCCCGTAACGGTGATCCTGAACTCCCCTTTCTCATCGGCGATCACCCCATTGCTCGTGCCTTTTTGTTGCACACTTGCGGATGGGACCGGGTCACCTTTAGCGTTTTTTACAGTGCCAGTTACCTGGCGGCTTTGGCTGAAAACGATCAGCGGCATGGAAACAAGAAGGATGACCCATGCCAGGAGCATCTTTTTTTTCATAAGCAAACAATTAAAAAGTGAAGGTTGGTTTATTTAAAGAATGCTAAATTCCCGTAGTATCCTGCAACAATCGGCATAATCGTGCAAAAAAGTACGCATAAAGCCGCAAATACAAAAATATTTTTACCCACTCTCTATCCGGTAAACGCCATTACCTTCAGTACCTGTTCCCGGAGTTGACCCTTTTCACGGGTTCAATTCGTTGAAGTGCCCCAGGATTTTCGGGAAGGGGAACATTTCAGGCGAATCCCAGAAGTCAACCTTTAGATAGTAAATTTGTAATCCTTTCAGGAACAAACAATTTCAAACCCACCCTTCGATTTCACTCAGGATTCCTGAGTATAATCGAAGGGCCGGGATCAAAACAAAAACGGTTATTTATGGCATTTACATTACCTGCGTTACCCTATGCACACGATGCACTGGAACCGCATATTGACACGCTGACCATGCAGATACATCATGGCAAACACCACCAGGCTTATGTTGATAATCTCAATAAAGCAATTACCGGCACACCGCATGAAAATAAATCGTTGGATGAACTCGTAGAATCAGCGGGCACTATTTCTCCCGCTGTTCGCAACAATGGAGGAGGTCACTGGAACCATAGTTTTTTCTGGAACAGTCTTGCTGCCAATGCCGGTGGCGCTCCTTCCGGTAAATTAGCCGATGCGATCAACGAAGCTTTTGGTTCTTTTGATGAATTCAAAACAAAATTTGCCGCAGGTGGCGTGGGAAGGTTCGGCAGTGGCTGGGTCTGGCTCATCATGAAAAAAGATGGCAAACTGGATATCAGCTCAACCCCTAACCAGGACAATCCCCTGATGGATGTAGCGGAAGTAAAAGGAGTGCCCCTGCTGGGTGTGGATGTTTGGGAGCATGCGTATTACCTGAAGTACCAGAATAAGCGCCCCGACTACCTGGCGGCGATCTGGAATGTAGTCGATTGGGATAAAGTGTCAGAAAGATTTGGCGGGTAAACGTCAACGATGATAAATAAAAAACCCTTCCGCTCAAAGCAGAAGGGTTTTTTTATGCAGGACATTTATTTACACTTTTCCCTGATCTCATTCATGATCTTTTCGGCTTTCTCATTCATATCCTTGTCGTCTTTCTTATCGGCATATTTCTTTTCCATTTTCCCACGGTATTCTTCTATTTCCTTTTTCAGGTCTTCCAGTTCTTTTTTTGCTTTCTCATCACTGGGATCCTTGGCCATCAATTTTTGCATATCGCATTGGTAGTTACCCATTTTCTTTACATCGCTTTCAAAAGATGATTTGGAACCGCAGGAGGATATCCCTGCAACAACAGCCAGCACAGCTATTGAAAGAAAATACTTTTTCATGTCAATTGTTTTTGTTGGTGAATAGATTATGCTACAAAATAGTCATTTTCCCTCTTGTCGCAGAGAATTGATCATTGTTTGTTGTATATAGCTTATTCTATTTTTCAGGGGAATACAATACACAATGCTCTATTTTCAATACTCTGCAATTAAGGAACAGGATCATATCCGCTGCCGCCCCAGGGATGGCAACGACCGATCCTTTTAATGGCCAGCCACATTCCCTTGAACACACCATGCTTCTTCAATGCCTCTGCGGCATAGTGAGAACAGGTTGGAGTATACCGGCATTTAGGTCCCAGCCACGGAGAGATGACCCATTGATAGATCTTTATCAGCAGGATAAAAGGAAGACTTAATATGCGGAGAAAAGTTTTCATATTGCTTCCCTGCTGAGTTGAGAAAGTTTGATGAGAACCTTCGCGGTCTTCTCATACACATCTTTATAATCGGGTAATTCTTTTCCGGTATAGATAAAGAAAATATCCATGCCCGTGCCTTCCTTGTTCAACTGGTCCTGCAATGCTATTTTCTGTAGTCGCCAGGCTTCCCGCACCAGTCTTTTCACCCGGTTCCTGTCCACCGATCTTTTAAATAGTTTAGTACTTACCCCCACACCAAACCGGATCCCGGTCGTCCCGGTCTTATGCAGGATATAAAAGATCCGGAATGGGTGAACACTGAACTTCTTACCGGCTCTGAATAACAGTTCAGTTTGTTTCTGGCTTTTCAGCCGCTCCTTTTTTCCTAATGTGAATTGTTTCGCCATGATTCCCGGACAATACAAAACTAGTATAATAAAAAAGCTCTCCCGCTATGCGGAAGAGCTGTCAAATATTGTTTCTTTCCGTAACCCCGGTTAGCGGGGACAGGAGTTATTTCAATTTACTCTCATCAGAAACGGTCAGCTTCTTACGGCCTTTTGCACGGCGGCTTGCCAGTACTTTACGACCATTCGCTGTTGCCATGCGTTTGCGGAAACCATGCACGGTTTTACGACGTTTGTTATGAGGTTGGAATGTACGTTTCATAATTATTTTCTTTTTATCCGCCGAAGCATCCTGTCCCGAAGCTTCGGGATGTCGAAGGAGCGAAGGCGTGTTTTGTTTGAAATGCGGACCGGGAGAACGGCCCATGTTTCAAGTTTCACCAGCAGGTCACCACACCCACTGTTTGTGAAAGGTCCGATATTTCGGACGGCAAAGGTAAGGGATCAGCGTCAGAATGCCGAAGGATGAATGGGTGAAATTTGAACCTTTTGGAAGATACTGATAATCAAGCCCTTTAAACACCCAGGTCAAGGTGTTTGGAACTTACGGGTTCGCCATAAAAGATCGTTGCATGGTTGTCAAAATCCGTCACCGAATCGGTGGTATAGAATAGTCGCTGCCCATTTTTACTGCACTGCGTTTCGATCGCGGGATGACGGGCCAGGTAATCAGCAAGACTGGCAGCAACAATCTCTCCCTGTGATATGAGCCTGACACCGATCGGCAGGTATTCTTCGATCTTCTCTTTCAGCAGCGGATAATGCGTACAGGCCAGCAGGATCACATCAATATTCTCCCCTTTTTCAAAAATATTGTGAAGGTTCTTCTTTACAAAAAAATCAGCTCCATGATTTTTATACTCTTCATTCTCCACGAGCGGTACCCACATCGGGCAGGCTTCCTGGTATACTTTTAATTCCGGGAAGAACTTAGCGGTTTCCATCGGGTAAGATTCCGATGCCACAGTTCCATTGGTGGCGAGTACACCCACACTCCCTGTTTGTGAAAACTCACCGATGATCTCGGCAGTAGGTCGTATCACGCCCAACACCCGCTTATCCGGGGCGATAACAGGAAGATCCTTTTGTTGTATAGTCCGTAAAGCTTTTGCGGAGGCAGTATTGCAGGCCAGGATCACCAATGAACAACCCTGGTCGAAGAACCATTTGACAGATTGCAGGGTGTAGTGATACACTGTTTTAAAGGAACGGTTGCCATAAGGAGCACGGGCATTATCGCCCATGTATAGATAATCGTACTGTGGCAATTGCTGAATGATCTCTTTGAGTACGGTCAATCCTCCATAACCTGAATCAAAAACACCAATTGGTCCTGCTTTATGCATAGTGCAAAAATAGTGATTGAACAGGGGGAGCGTCCAAAAAAATACCCCCGCAAATGCAGGGGTACTCAATCTTATACTTAACGTAACTTATTTAGGGGCAGGGGTGACTTTCGGAAGCGTTACTTTGAGTTTAGCGGCTACGGCAGTGATCATATCATCACCATCCGGTGCAACCAGGAAAGCTTCCTTGGTGAATACATGCGTATAACCTTTTTCTTTTGCTACCAGTTTGATAGCATCGTATACTTTTCGATAGATCGGGGCCAGCAATTCATTTTGTCTTGCTTCCAACGCCTGGTTCACGATCTGCTGCCAGTTCTGGATTTGGTAGATCAGCGAAGGTAATTCCTCCTCGATCTGCTTGCGTACAGCAGGCGGAACTCTTAGTGAATCCCGGTACACACTGTCTTTATATTGATACAAAGAAACGATCTGCGCATACCGTGGATTGATAGAATCCGCCTGGTAGCGTTCGAGCAATGTGTCAATCTTTACAGTTTCAGGCATTAGTCCCACCATGTTATCAACGCTGATATAACCAGCTTTCATTTGTGCACTGGCGTTGCCTGCCAGCAAAAGGTTCCCATACCGCAGAACTTCGCCCAGGAATGCGAACAATTGCGGCTGGTACGTTTGATGAACCAAACTGGTTCAACATCGATCGGCATATCTGGGTTCAGTCAAAGGTGCCGTGGGTCTCTATTCCAGAGAGCGTAGCCACTTACGCCCAAGGCTTCGTGACACCGCGTGCATGAATTGCCACGTCCCCGAGTGCCCAGTGCGGCCCCTCGCTCAAGCGGAGCGCCAACGGCAGGCCACCAGGCCCGGGCCGGCGGTACGCGGTACATTCTCGCCAGCCCGGGCCTGGCGTTTTGATGTCGGTCCCGCCTCAGCTCGAACGTTGGGCTTCACACAAACGGCCTCGTGCCATGCCCATCGCTTCGGCCCCTTGTCATCTTACGCGGCGCGTAATATACTAGCGGCGTGATCCAGTCGTTCAAGTGCAAAGACACGCTGGCACTCTTCGAGGGCAAGAACCCTCGTCGCTTCAAGGCCTTCGTCAGCGTCGCCGAGCGCAAGCTCGCTCAGCTCGATGCTGCTCAGACGCTGGATTTCTTGAAAGCTCCTCCGGGCAACCACTTGGAGGCTCTGAAGGGCGATCGCAAGGGTCAGCACAGCATCCGCATCA
>JANOHQ010000268.1:0-8690 GCA_031406595.1 Chitinophagaceae bacterium | reverse complement strand
GGATGCGGATTTTGGTTATGTAGGCAGCGGTCCCGGTAAGATCACTTTGTATAAAGGAAAAGAAGTGATGAAGCGGAATGTGAACAGTGAAGTGGCGGTGCAGGAGCTGATCAGTCTGATCAAAGAGAATGATGCCTGGGTAGAAGTATAAGATCAATTGCAATGAAAAAAAACCTCTTATTGTTCCCGGTTCTATTTTGTTTCCTGCTATCCTGTTCGCCTTCTACTAAAGATCTGTACTGGAAGGCGGATCAATTCATGAATAAAAGACAATGGAGCAAAGCCATCGCAGTATATGACCGGATACTGAAGAAGAATTCTAAGATGCAAGATGCATTTTATTTTAAGGCATATTGTTATCGGGAAGATAGTAACTACACCCAGGCACTGCATTTCTTTGATGTGGTATTACGCTTAAAAGGAGTTTATAGCGAAAGGAGCTTTATTATTGAAATGAACCCCGATGGTCCTGTGGTGTCTGAAACCGACCGTCACCAAGTCCAGCTCGATGAAGTATATTTCCAGATCGGGGTGACAAAGTATTACATGGATAGCCTGTTGCCTGCTTACCAGCTTTTCCAGCATTGTATCAAAAATGATTTTCGAAAAGTTGATTGCCTGGTATTCCAGGGATTGATTTGGGTAAGGGCTGACAGTGTTAAAAAGGCATGCCGGTCTTTTGAAGAAGCTCGTAAGATGGGAGACACATTTGCAGATACTTTATTAAAGAAATACTGTAGCAATCCAGTGGTGAATGAATAAACGAACTGTAATAATACTCTTCTTCATAGTGCTGGGATTCCATATCGCCAGTATGCAGTTGGGAAATAAATTGTTGCAATACGTTTCAAAACCACTGATCGTCCCAGCACTTATATTTTATTTTCTTTGCCTGTCAGAGCCCCGGAATTATTTTTCCGGCAAATGGGTTGTATTTGGGTTGCTTTTTTCATGGTTAGGTGATGTGCTGCTGCTATTTGTTGCAAAGAATGAGATCTTTTTTTTATTGGGCCTGGCCTCTTTCCTGGTGGCGCATATTTTTTATATCTTATTCTTTCAGCGGGTAAGAAAAGAAGAAAAGATAAAATTAAGGTACTGGCTATGGGGTACTGTGATCATATACTATGCAGCACTGATCAGTTGGCTGTATCCTTACCTTGGCGACATGAAGGTGCCTGTATGGGTTTATGGATTGGTGATCAGCACCATGTTCCTGCTGGCCATGCACATGCTATTCATCAAAAATAAAGCGGCAGGTAGATGGATGATGACGGGAGCTTTATTGTTCGTGATATCGGATTCGATATTGGCCATTAATAAATTTTACCAGGCCTTCGAAATGGCGGGTATTCTTATCATGATAACGTATGGATTGGCCCAACTATTTATTGTGGAGGGCACTACCCGTTATATAAATTCAGCGAATAAAGAATAATTTTGAAGGGATTTCACGCGGCGAACGCCGCGGACCGCAGCGATCGCCGCGAAAAACAACGCTGAGTAAAGAACAGAACGTACAAGTGAGTGATGCTTCGGCTTCGCTCAGCACAGGCTCCACAGACGAATATGGTATCGCTTCAGCCTGGTAAATAATTAATTATGCAAAAAACAGATTTTCTCGTCATTGGCTCCGGTATTGCAGGGTTGACTTATGCATTGAAAGTGGCCCATCACTTTCCTGATAAGAAAGTGATCGTGATGACCAAAGCTGCGGCTGACGAGACCAATACCAAGTATGCCCAGGGCGGTATTGCCGTGGTGAACGACCTGGAGAATGACAGCTTTCAAAAGCATATCGATGATACACTGATCGCCGGTGATGGTTTGTGTAACCGAAACGTGGTAGAGATCGTGGTAAAAGAAGGGCCGGACCGGGTTGATGAGATCATTAACTGGGGTGCCAAATTCGATAAGGAAGAAGATGGCGACTATAAAAGAGGAAAAGAAGGCGGGCATTCCGAGTTCCGTATCCTGCATCATAAAGATGTAACGGGAAAAGAAATGGAACGGGCATTGCTCGATGCACTGGCACAGCAAAAAAATATCGAATTCATCAAACATTGTTTTGTTATCGATATCATCACGCAGCATCATTTAGGTTACCTCGTCAGCAAAGCCACACCGGATGTAGAATGTTTTGGTGTGTATGTATTAAATCTCCAGACGAATAAGATAGAGAAGATCCTGTCAAAGATCACATTGCTGGCCACGGGTGGCAACGGGCAGGTGTACCGCACGACCACCAATCCTTCTATTGCAACAGGCGATGGAGTAGCAATGGTGTATCGTGCCAAGGGCAGGATCGAGAATATGGAGTTTATCCAGTTTCATCCAACGGCATTATATGAACCCGGGGTGCGTGGACAGGCTTTTCTTATTACCGAAGCGGTTCGTGGGGATGGCGGAATTTTGCGCAATAAACAGGAAGAGGCATTCATGGAAAGATATGATCCGCGGAAGGATCTTGCCCCTAGAGATATTGTGGCGAGGGCGATCGATAGTGAGATGAAAAGAACCGGTACGGAACATGTGTGGCTGGATTGCCGGCATTTTACCAAAGAAAAATTTACGGAGCATTTCCCCAATATTTATGAGAAGTGTTTGTCCATCGGTATCGATATCACGAAACACATGATACCTGTAGCGCCGGCAGCTCATTATAGTTGTGGAGGTATCAAAACGGATGAATGGGGGAGAAGTTCTATCCGCAACCTGTATACCTGTGGCGAGTGTGCTTCTACCGGGTTACATGGCGCCAACCGCCTTGCGAGTAATTCTTTGCTGGAAGCCATGGTATTTGCGCATCGTTGTTACCTGGATAGCGTCGAAAAACTATCGGAGTCTGCGAACTCCCCTTTTCATTTATGGAGAGGGGAAGGGGTTGAGGTGCCTGATTGGAATGCCAGGGGCACTACCGAACCCAGGGAAATGATCCTGATTACTCAAAGCCTGAAGGAATTGCAGCAAGTGATGAGTGACTATGTCGGGATCGTACGCAATGATGTGCGTTTACAACGGGCCATGCGCAGGCTGGATCTTTTATGGGAGGAAACGGAGCAATTATACGAGAGCAGTTCCGTATCGCCACAGTTGCTCGAATTGCGCAATATGATCACCGTAGGTTACCTGATCGTAAAGGGTGCCAGTTTCCGTAAAGAGAGCCGTGGCCTGCATTATAATACCGATTATCCCGGCAAGAGTGATCTTGTTCAAAATATCGTTCTGTAGTTAATGGCCAGACCTCGTCTGGCCACTCCGAGTGGCCAGACGACTAACTACCATTATCTTTGTCCACCATGTACTACGTTGTTTACGGTTTCCTCTGGTTATTATCCCTTCTCCCCCTGAGGGTATTATATGTTCTCGCAGATGGTTTTTATGGACTGGCATTTTATGTATTCAAATACCGCCGGGATGTGGTGATGAATAACCTGCAGATCGCTTTTCCGGAGAAAACGGAGCAGGAACGAAGGAAGATCGCCAAAAAATTCTACCACAACCTGATCGATATGTTTATTGAGACGATCAAAATGTTGTCCATTTCAGAGAAGAAGCTCAGCAAACGATTTACAGCGAATTGGGACCTGGTCAATAACCTGTATCCAACGGGTAAAAGTGTACAGTTTCATGTAGGGCATAATTTCAACTGGGAATGGGGCAATCTTATACTTACGAAAAAAACTGTGTTCAAATTGCTGGCCGTCTATATGCCCTTTACCAACAAGATCATTGAGAAGCTATTCTATAAAATGCGTACCCGGCACGGTGCGATCTTTTTACGGGCTACCCACATGAAGGAGGATTTTGTGGAGCACAGTAATTCGCAATATGTATTGGGATTGGTAGCTGATCAAAATCCCGGGCACCCCGGAAATGCCTGGTGGGTCAATTTTTTTGGACGTCCTACCCCTTTTGTAAAGGGCCCGGCGAAAGGTGCTGTTACCAATAATACCGCCGTTGTTTTTGCCTTTGTGCACAAAGTGCGCCGCGGTTACTATGATGCGGTGTTTACCTTGGCTACGGAGAATGCGGCTTCTTTTACAGAGCAGGAATTGACCCGGCAATTTGTTCATTATATGGAAGATGTGATCCGCCAGTATCCTGATATGTGGCTATGGACACACCGGCGCTGGAAGCATGACTGGAAGCCGGAATACGGACCTGTGATGGAATAAAAAACCCACCGGCAATTTGCTGATGGGCTTTTTAGGTATCATGGCTTCTTACTTTGTCTTCTTTTTCTTTTTCAATTGCAGGTAATCCAGGAAATAGATCACTTTAAAGGAGAGATTATTGTTCTCATCGGCTTTCATTGTATTCCCGAAATTTTTGAAATATCCATCGTTCACTACCCTGCTGAATCCTTCGGCAAAATTCTTCCAGGTAAGGTTGATGAAGCTACCGGGGGCAAATTGCCAGGTGTATACGGCATCAATATTAAAGAGGTTGAGATTCTGGTTTACATTCTGTGTAAAACCAGGATTGGCGATTAATTTTTTATCCATTGTCAAAGTATAAAAGGACTCATAATCTACTTTGATCCAGTAGTGGCGTACCCTGACATTGATATTCATCATCGCATTGAAACTGTACTTAAGGTTCAGGATATTCTCTATGTTATCGATATCTCTTTTCCCCATCACCGGTTCACCATCATTGCCCGCGTAGCCGGTATTATTATTTTGCGGCTGCAGGTTGACCCGGTGGTTTACCGAGAATTTATCGCTGAAACGATACCGGTTGCTGATCGTGAAATTATAGCGTTCGCTGTTAAACAGGCTTCTTTTCACATATAATACTTCAGCATACAGGCCATATTTTTTTGCATTGTTGGTCTCGAACCAGGCATTCAGGAAATAGTCCGACCAGCCCGGAAAAACATAGCCATCTTCTCTTGCTTCGAAGAAATCATTGTATTTGGGCTCATAACCAACCAATGCGCCGACATACCAGAGATTTTTCAGCTGGCTGTTTACATTGACATTGATATTGGCTGAACGATAGATTGAAGGCTTCAGCTGTCTTGAATAGAACAGGTTGAAGTTGAGGTAGATATTATTATACCAGTTTTTGGGCTTGATCCAACGGTATCCTGCGTAGGCATAGTGGTCAAGTGTATTGCCAAACGTGAAATAACCCAGGTCATTGCTGTTGAATTTTTCATTGGTCAGGTCCTGCCCAACACTAAAATTGAAACGGCCACTGGTCTTGGCAAATCCCAGGCTATGCGAGTAACCGCTCAGCGTTTTTTTACCGGGTAAATAACCGAACAGGCTGCTGTTGGCCACTTTGCCGCTCAGGTTCCACATATTCTTTTTATCGTTGAAACTGAACAGACCTGCAATAACATTCGCGTCATAATCACTCCCACTCCGGAATGTATTGGTATTCACCAGCGAGATACTTGAGTTGTTCTTTAATGTCTGATCCAATACAAAAATATTATAGTTGGTCAGCGGGTCCACCACTACCTCCCGCTCAGCGCCAGTGATGGTGTCCCTTAACGTAGCATAACGGGTGTTGGTGATCGCATTCAGGAAACCTACACCCAATCCTTTTTGTGTGCGGCCTGAAATTTTAGTCGCATTGATGAGTTTCGACTCTCCCGGGTTCTCTTTGATGATCTCTTCTGTTTTTTTGTATTCATACACAGAATGAGGGGTGTTGGCTTCTTTCCCGATACGCCGGGTGTAAAACAGGCTCCCTTTATTGAACAGTTCCAGCCCTTCGGTAAAAAAGGGACGGTTTTCTGTATATCGTACTTCAAATGGAGTGAGGTTCAGGATCAGGTTGTCACTCTGTACCTGCCCAAAGTCGGGGATCAGTGTTGCATCCAGTGTAAACGCCTGGTTGATCCCGTATTTGATATCCATACCGCCGTTAATAGAAGAAGTGGTTTGCTTTTTTACTTTCTCCCGTTGGTCATTGTTGATATAAGTGGAAAAATAAGGAGAGAATTGCAAACGCAATGGGGGCTTAATATTCGAAATACCAGTCCACAACCCTTCTTGTGTTAAAAATCCATTTACATTCGGATCGATGGGATTCCAGGTATATTGCTGTTCGGTCTTTCTTCTTCTCCGGGTAATATTCATACCCCAGTTCTGTACATCTTTTTTTCCAAAGCGGATCGCGGAATAGGGAATGAACATTTCAAAACTCCAGCCATTGCTATGGATCACGGCGCCGCTTTTCCAAACAGCATTCCACGAAAAATCTTCATCGTCGCTGCTCATCTTGGCATCCCATTGTTCATTCAGCGGTGTGACAAAATATTCAAACCCGTTTTGCTTATCGTAATAGGTGTCGAAGATCAGGCCGATATAGTCATTGGTTCCAAATCCATCGCGCCCTACCAGTTCGGTAGCGATGCTGTCTTTGGTGCGTTCATAACAAAATCCCCCGAAATAGATCCCCTCATCATCGTAAAGCAGGTAAGACACCGTTTTTGTTTCCGGTTTTTCTACGGCGCCCACGGTAGGTCTGAATTCAATAAGATCTGTCATAACCGGCGCATCTTTCCAGGCCTCTTCATTGACCAGGCCGTCGATCTTGATAGGTTTTGTCAGCCGCGTAGCGGGTAATTGTTTGGCTACCGGGGTTTGGGCAGTAGTTGAAAGGGAGAAGAGGGATAAGGCGGCCCCCCAAAATAAACCGGGTTTGATTTTCATGGCTATACTTTAACAGTGGTTATGACGCATAAAAAAGGGGAATGTTACCGCGTTGATCGCATAACTCCTAATTCATTCGTTTTTCAAAAATAGTATGCTGGTAAAGGGGAAAATGGTTTATTTATCTGAAAGGTGACAATTTCCTGACGAATGGTTAAAAAGACGGGGTGTTAACTTTTTATTTGGAAAAATAAAGAGCCGGTCGGGGACCAGCTCTTTTGATTGAATGGATAAGGATGGGGGCTTATTGTTTGATAAAGCTGCCCGACTGACGGCTTTCGTCATTTTCCGCAACCAGGTAATAGGTACCCGCCGGTAAATGTTGTACAGGTATACTGGTGGCATTGGCTCCTTCCTGGAGTTGCATAAACTTGTTGTATACAGCGACACCCAATGCATTGTTGATGCGGATGCTTATTGTCGATTTTTTCCGGGATGGTATCTGCACCTGCAGCACATCCTGCACGGGGTTGGGGAAGAGTTGTACGGTGAGCAGGTCGTTATCATTTTTAATAACGATCACCCGGCTATAGGTAAAACTGCCATCGCGATCAACCATTTTCAAACGGTAGAAATTGGTGGCGGTCAAAACGGAAGCTTCTGGGTATGAATAGTATGATTTATCGGTGCTGTTTCCTTTTGCATTGATATTTCCAACAGTATGGAAGTTGATGCCATCCGGGCTTTTTTCTATTTCAAAATGAGAACTGTTCTCTTCGCTGAGTGTTTCCCAGTTCAGCCTGACACCGCTTGTTTGTTTATTAGCGGTAAAATCACCCAGCTTCAATGGCAGGGAGAAGGGCGTAAGGAGGGCGATCTCGGCGGCACTCAAAGCCCGGTTGTAGATCCGTATTTCGTCAATCCTTCCTCCAAAAGGATTGTAGCGGGGAGGAGTGAAGGAACCATAGCACATGGCTCCGGCCTGCATATTGATAGGATAGGCAGGGGCAGTAGTTCCCTCGGTGGCGGATAGCCGAAAAGCACCATCAATATAAAGAGATATGGTACCATTATTTCTAACGGCTGCTACATGATGCCAGGTGCCAATGGTAAAATTGGTGGCAGCGGCGCTTCCGACCGAATTGTTTTTATAGTTGAACTGCAGGTTCCATGTTCCCGCTACCGTGGACCAGAGCCATACACCCCAACCACCATAGTTCAGGCAGTTGTCGATCAGCCCGCCGGTGGAATTGCCATTAAAAAAGAAGGAAAACGAAATGGTGAAATTGTTTGTTCCCGTAAAATCAAGATTCCCATTATCGGTAAAATCGATGTAAGAGTTCAGGTTACCTCCGAATTGCAGCGCTTTTGTGGTTCCACCCGCGTTATTGGTGGTGTACGTGGTACTGACCGCTGTTGCCGTAACATTGGCAGAACTTATATTGGTGGTATTGCCATCCAGTTTAAAATAGGTCAGCAAACCGGCCGTGGTAGGTTGGGCAAACAGTGAAAAACTGAGCAGGCAGGTAGTGACGAGGAGTGCAGCGATAAGAAGTAGCTGTTTTAGTTTCATAACCAGTTATTTTTAACAATGAATGAATAATGGTTTTCACTAGCAGGGATATAGGGGTAAATCTCGGGATGAAAAAGAGATGAGAACAGGGGGGAAAGGCGGAGATTGGGAGGGTGAAAACACGGTAGAGATTAAGCGAAATAACTCCATGTGATACGAGTTGGTAATTTGATTTTTGAGCGGTATTTTAAATTATTCTTTCACCTAAATTTTTTTTATGCCAATCAAAGTAAAAAACTCGACTGAGGATTTGACTTTTACCGGAGCCTCTGACGAAACCCTGCAATTATTATTTGAAAAGGGGTACTTGACGACAAGACAACTTAGTGCTTTGCGCAACAAGGAGCTCGACAGCCAAGAGCAACATGAGATCATACGAGCTAATGCCAATGATCCCCAATTTGTAGTCATCTTAGGCGACTTCATAGCTGAGCCGGTGTTTAAAAGCCTGTGTGATAGTCACAAGGCATATCGCAGAACGGATCTTCGCGATCCAGACCATGTCG
>JANOHQ010000238.1:0-4363 GCA_031406595.1 Chitinophagaceae bacterium | reverse complement strand
TCGCCGATTGGGAATCGTTTGTGTTTGCTTTCCTCTTCCCACACATTTTTTGCTTTCTCCAGGTCTTCCTGCAAACGTTTTTCTGTGTCCCGCAATGAAGCAGCCTCTTCAAATTTCTGGCTCTTCACCACTTTATTCTTTTCATTCTTTACATCTTCGATCTTCTTTTCCAGGTCTACAATATTTTCCGGCACATTGATATTTTTCAAATGCACCCTCGCTCCCACTTCATCCATCACATCGATGGCTTTGTCGGGTAATAAACGGTCCGTTACATAACGATCACTGAGTTTAACACAGGCATCAATCGCTTCCTGGTCATAGTTCACATTATGGTATTCTTCGTATTTCGATTTGATATTATTCAGGATCAGGATCGTGTCATCCACACTTGGTGGCTCCACCATCACTTTCTGGAAACGACGATCCAATGCACCGTCTTTCTCGATGTACATCCTGTATTCATCCAGCGTAGAAGCACCGATACATTGCAACTCTCCTCTTGCCAGGGCGGGTTTGAAGATATTACTCGCATCCAGTGAACCACTGGCTCCACCAGCCCCTACGATCGTGTGCAACTCATCGATGAAAAGGATCACATCCCGGTTCTTCTCCAATTCATTCATGATCGCCTTCATTCTTTCTTCGAACTGACCACGGTATTTTGTGCCGGCTACCAGTGCAGCAAGATCTAAAGAGATCACTCTTTTATCAAACAATACTCTTGACACTTTCCGCTGCACGATACGCAAGGCCAATCCTTCCACGATCGCGGTCTTACCCACTCCCGGTTCACCGATCAGTATCGGGTTATTCTTTTTCCTACGGGAAAGTATCTGCGAAACTCTCTCGATCTCGGACTCACGCCCTACGATCGGGTCCAATGCACCGAGCTCCGCCATCTTGGTAATGTCACGGCCAAAATTGTCCAGCACCGGCGTTTTACTTTTTGCATTGCCAGGTTGTTTACTGCCCTTTGACTGCGAGTATTTTTTCTCTTCGTCAAAGTCATCGTCATTTTCATCCTGGTATTCGGCACGTGGGTCGTTTGATTTGACGATACCCAGCTCCTGCCTGAAAAGATCGTAGTCCACGTCAAACTGATTTAAGATTTGTGTTGCAATATTTTCCTTGTTCTTCAGAATGGAAAGCATCAGGTGTTCGGTCTCCACGGTAGCACTTTTCAATGCCTTTGCTTCCAACACTGTTACCCGGATCACTTTTTCTGCTTGTTTGGTCAGGGGCAGACTGTTGATATTGGCGATATTCTTACCCGTTTTGTCCTTTACTGCCAGCTCAATTTCCTTCCTGAGTTCATAAAGATCCACATTAAAGCTCTTCAGTATACGGACGGCGGTATTATCTCCCTCCCGGATCAGGCCTAATAAAAGGTGTTCGGTCCCGATAAAATCGTTCCCAAGCCTGAGCGCCTCCTCCCTGCTGAACGAAATTATTTCTTTGACCTGTGCTGAAAAATTATTATCCATTTTTAGATAATTGGTTGTTTTACAATATTAACGAATAAATTTGGTTCCTGTTCTACCGTACTTATAAACGAGATGTTGATAATTTAAGTTGTTCGGAGCTGGCAGTTTTATGATTTTTCAGGTTGTCATCCCCCCGTTGTCCCAGAGCGATGTTTTGTCATCCCGAGCGCAGCGAGGGAAAATCGAATCCCCTTATGCAGGTCAAAACAGATACCAAAGAGAAATTTCATGTCATCACAGTGACCGGGCCGGCACTTTCTGCTACTATGACAGACAAATTAGGTGATTGTTTGTTGCCTTATCTCCAAAATGACGTTAAAAACGTGGTACTTGTGTTAAACGAGGTCGGATCGATCGACGTGGTGGCTGCCGAAAAACTGGTCTATATCCAGCAAAAATTCTACGAGAATAGTGCTTCTTTCGTGATCTGCGAATTACAAAAAACGGTGGAAGATTTCCTGGATAAAAATGAACTTTTAGAGATGATGAATGTTGCCCCCACACAAAGCGAGGCCTGGGATATTGTGCAGATGGAAGAGATTGAACGGGAGTTTTTGGATGAAAGCCCCCTGTCCCCCGAAGCGGGAACTTAGATCAATGAATCATTATAGTTGTAAGAGGTTTAAAGCATCTGGTTTTATTACTATTGAGCAAGCTGTAGTTTTTCATGGCATCGCCTGTTGCGTCGCTCGGTTCATCGTTCAGTTCGCTACCCGACAACCTCACCCTCTGCCTCCCTCTCCTTTTGCTTCGCTCCGCTTGCAATGACGGAGAGGGAGAATTCAAAGAATCAATGATTCATTGATTCAATCCCACCAGCCACTTGCCATTCCCCACTTCTGTGCTCCGCGTGAAACCCCTCCGTATTTTACCCCAAAACATTTTTTTAAAGAGATTAGTTAAAGCAGCTAAAACTATTTAACCAGAGTCTTAGCTTTGTCACTAACACACACTGCATGTTCGCTGTTACAATCCTTGGTAATAATTCCGCCGTACCGGCTTTCGACCGTCATCCCACCAGCCAGGTGGTGACGCTGGATGGCAACAACTATCTCGTTGATTGCGGCGAAGGCACCCAGATCCAGATGATCAATTACAAGATCCGCCGGGGCAAGATCTCACATATTTTTATTTCTCATTTACACGGCGATCATTATTTCGGACTGATCGGGCTGATCAATAGTTTCAGTTTATTGGGTCACCAACAGGAATTGCATGTATTCGGCCCCTCCCAATTGAAAGAGATCATCGAACTGCAATTAAGAGTGGCAGATACCACCTTGTGTTACCCGCTGCATATTCATCCTATCACCGAAGCGGCAACCCTGCTCGACAATGATAAGCTCACTGTAAAATGCTTTCGCACCAATCACCGGATCGAATGCTATGGTTTTTCCTTTGAACAAAAGAAACAGGCCAGGAAACTGGACCTGGAAAAAGCAAAGGAACAGGAAGTGCCAACGATCTTTTACGACCGGTTGAAGAACGGGGAAGACTATACCCGCAAGGACGGAACCATCGTTAAAAATGAGTGGGTGACCGAAGCCGCCGAACCTGGAAAGAAATATGCTTTTTGTGCTGACACCAAATATGATGAATCGCTGATACCGCATATACAGGGTGCCGATATGATCTATCACGAGACCACTTATCTTGACAACCTGCGAGAGCGGGCCGAACTGCGTTTTCATTCCACGACCAAACAGGCCGCTGCGCTGGCTCAAAAAGCCGGTGTGAAAAAATTATTGATCGGTCATTTTAGCAGCAAGTACGATACGCTGGAAGAATTTGAAGCGGAAGCGAGGGAGGTTTTCCCGAATACGGAGCTGGCGTTGGAAGGGACGGCGTATACGATTTAAGCTTCATCCAGCCTCCCACTCTACCTCTCCCTCACAAGGAGGGAGAGAATTCAATGACTCAATCATTGTTTCGTTGAATCCTCCTTTCCTCTTTTGGAGGATAGGAGGCTCGTATTTTTCATTTCTCATTTTTCATCAGCCACTGATAAAACAACGGAAACTCCTTCCGCCACGTCGGCTCATTATGTTTCCCATCATCCCGGATCACCGTGGTCATAATGGCTTTTGACACCGTATGCATTTTCTCAAAAGCTTTCAGCATATCGGGCACCATGCTCTCGCTTTCCTGTTTGCCGGCATAGAAATAGATCTTTCCTTTTATCTTCTCTCCTTTCAGGACAATATCATCGAAGATCTTGGGTCCCACCCAGAATGCGGGAGAGAAAACACCGGCTGCACCAAATGTTTTCGGGTATTTCAATATTGCGTACATCGAGATCAGTCCGCCCATCGAACTCCCGGCAATAAATGTGTTTTCCTTTTTCCTTAGCGTCCGGTATTTTCTATCGATATAAGGCTTCAATGTCTTTACAAGGAAATCGACATACTGTGCCCCCTCTCCTTTCCCGTATTTCTCCATATCATAGGGACTATACTCATTGATCCTTTTAAGACCGCCATGATCTATGGCCACTACGATACAATTCTGACGGGCCGTATCCATGAATTCATCCACACCCCATTCTCCGGAGAAAGAACTGGAATCTTCGAACACATTCTGCCCGTCGTGCATATATAATACCGGGTAGCGCTTCTGCGAGGTAGTATAGTCGGGTGGAAAATAGATCCATATCCTTCGTGTCGTCCCGAGTTCCTTTATCCGGAAAGCGTTGGACATGATGTAGACATTTTTACTGGCCGTGCTATTCTTTGGTGCTCCGACGAATTTATCAGCCCATCCCTCAATATCGATTGGCACAACTAAGCCGCCGCCTATGACCCTTATTCTCCAATTCTCGATTCCCGTCCCATCCTTGTTGCACTGAACTTTATCCCAACCGCCCCGGGTTATCTTAT
>JANOHQ010000233.1:0-2008 GCA_031406595.1 Chitinophagaceae bacterium | reverse complement strand
AACACTTTGTTTGTAAATAGCGGTACCGTTTCCATCGGTACTGTTTCCAGTTTTCCTGCCGGATATAAACTGGCAGTGGCGGGAAATATCATTGCAGAAAAAGTAAGGGTCAAGCTTCAGTCATCCGGTTGGCCTGATTATGTCTTCAGCCAGAATTATTACTTGCCGACCTTAAAAGAGACGGAAGCGTTCATCCGGAAAAATAGCCATCTTCCCGGGGTGCCCTCTGCCAGCCAGGTTGAAAAAGAAGGCCTTGACCTTGGAGATGGACAAGCCGTATTGCTGAAAAAGATCGAAGAATTAACACTGCACCTGATTGAAATGGATAAAAAAGTGGAAAGACTGGTGGCAGAGAATGAAATATTGAAAAATAAGGCCGGTTTAAAATAATAGTTTTAAAGTATAAAAAAAGTCCCCCGTTTGAAACAGGGGACTTTTTATTTGCTTTCTTACCAGTTATTAATAAGTCGCGTAGAATGTAAAAGTCTTTGTTCCCTTGAAACTACCCCTGTACAGGAATGTATAATTACGCTTTGGCGTCAACACACTGATCGATTGTTTGAGCAACAGGGTTTGTGTGCCTGTTTCTCTTATATACAGCGTGTCCACGGGTAACCGGGATGGATAAGCGATAAACTCTGTAACATCCGTGATGGCAACATTGGTGAAGATATTGGCATTCCGGTTGAAGGAGAATACATCCACGTTCGGCACTGCCACCGTATTGTAAATGAAATTCGCGAAGCGGATCCTGCAACTGGTATCAGCCGGGATCACGACATTATCCTTCACGGTCTTTTGCTTGGGTGCACTGATCGTATCATAAAGGAAAACAGTGTAATGGCTGGCCGCATTCATGTTCTCGGCAAAATTATAAGGGACCTGTGTGGCAGTCGGTGCAGTATCTCTTACCAGGAAAGAACGTAAGCCGCCATCTACATTAAACCCTACACCGACCCCGGATGAAGGGAAGATGCTGCCGGAAGCCAATGTAGAACCGGTTACCTGCTTGCCATCAACGTATATATAGTTGCGGGTGGCATTCACGGTCGCAACAGCTACCTGTACCGTGGCTTTATTATTGAAATCGGTATTGAAAACACCGATCGTATCCCGGTCCATTTTATTACACGAGACAAACAGTGTACAAGCCACTCCCAGTACCGCGATCAATATTTTTAGATCTTTCATTGTAATAATTTTTCTTGTTTAATAATTTATGGCAATGCAAACCAGTTCTGATACGTGTTATAATTCGCGAATTGGTAAGCTCCGATCCTTGTCAGTTCTGGTATATTATACAGGTACTCTGAGTTGAAACGCGGACGCATCCTGTAAGCATATTGACCGAGATTGGTAGAAACCAGGCTAGTACCTGTTGGAAGTGTAAATCCTTTATATACACTTCTGTTCGTAGCCGGGTCGATATCGGTATAATGGAATTTGCGCATATCCACCCATGTTTCCAATGCACCCCATACGTACAATGCGATATATTTCTGGTTCATAATATGGGATAGCGTCAGGTTATTCGCGGCGGGAACGATCAGCGGGTTGGCAAGATAATTTGCTTTCACAGCCGGTGTGATCTGTTTGCCAGCCAGGATATTCTGCGGGTATTGAACTGACAGCATATCGAAGTTGAGGCTGATACCGTTTATATAGGCGGCAAG
The DNA here is from genome assembly GCA_031406595.1 of Chitinophagaceae bacterium. Classification (GTDB taxonomy): domain Bacteria; phylum Bacteroidota; class Bacteroidia; order Chitinophagales; family Chitinophagaceae; genus JJ008. The sequence goes on along the minus strand of JANOHQ010000233.1, from coordinate 335 downwards.
GGCTGCAGGCTTATTTCCTTTACGGAATTGCGCTTCCGCGATAATGAATTGCATTTCCGATGCGGTCATCATGGGCCAGGGACTGGTGTTGCCATACAGATATCTCGTTGAATCGGTTGCGGGTGCAGCCGTTGAAGTAGGAGTAGGATGTCTCCAGAAATTCTTCGGATAATCATTGCTTGCTGTCGCATTACCTGCCCATGGAAGCAATCCTTTGAATGTGCCATTCAGATTTTCGCCGAGCATATACCAGGCTCTTGGGTCAGTAACACCTGCAAAAACGGTGGTATCATCTCCATTCATCAGGCGTGCAACATAAGAACCCTGGCGATAGC
>JANOHQ010000188.1:0-7497 GCA_031406595.1 Chitinophagaceae bacterium | reverse complement strand
AAATGTTCAATAATACATGGGTCAATATTTTCATGATGATCAATGTCGTGATCGGCCTCTTTGTGCTGGACAATTATCTTAGTAAGAAGAGAAGAGCATTCAGGCAGAGATGACAGCTTCAGCGAGAGATGACACCTTTTGCGAAAGGTGGCATCTCTCGCTGTGAATTGCGATCTCCTTACCGACTTCCCTCCTGAAGCTTCGGGATTACCGGCTATATTCAAAAGACTTACTTTTGCCGTTCAACAAAGCTTGCTATGGATATCAAGAACAATATACTCGAGACGATCGGCAATACTCCCCTGATCAAACTGAATAAGATCACCCGCAATATACCGTGTACGGTACTGGCCAAAGTGGATTATTTCAATCCCGGTAATTCGATCAAGGACCGGATGGCATTGAAGATGGTAGAAGTGGCCGAACAGGAAGGCAAGCTGAAACCCGGCGGTACCATCATTGAAGGCACCAGCGGTAATACGGGGATGGGTCTCGCATTGGCGGCTGTGGTAAAAGGATATAAATGCATATTCGTAACCACCGATAAACAATCCAAAGAGAAAGCAGATATTTTGAAAGCGGTAGGAGCCGAAGTGATCGTTTGCCCCACCAATGTATTGCCCGAAGACCCGAGGAGTTATTATAGTGTAGCTGCAAGACTGGCCAAAGAAGTGCCCAACTCCTATCATATGAACCAGTATGATAACCTGGCCAACCGCCTGGCGCATTATGAAACAACGGGTCCCGAGATATGGAACCAGACCGATGGAAAGATCACCCATCTCGTTTGCACAGCGGGTACTGGTGGTACCGTGACCGGTGTAGCGCAATACCTCAAAGAAAAGAACCCCAATATACAGATCTGGGCCATCGATGTATATGGTTCATTGCTCACCAGGTATTTCCGCACCGGTGAAATAGATATGAATGAAGTACATCCTTATATCAGCGAAGGATTTGGTGAAGATTTTGTACCGAAGAATTATGATATGAGTGTGATCGACTATTTCGAACAGGTAACGGATAAAGATGGCGCAGTGATGGCCCGAAGACTGGCCAAAGAAGAGGGTCTGTTCTGCGGTTACAGTGCCGGGAGTTGTATACAGGGGTTGATGCAGTTGGCATCAGGCCCCGGTGGCAAAAATCCTTTAAAGAAAGATGATCTCGTCGTTTGCATCTTCCATGACCATGGCAGCCGGTACGTGGCCAAGATCTATAATGATCAGTGGATGATCGAAAGAGGTTTCCTCGATGTAAAAACATTCCGTGATGTGGTAAGTGCAAGAGGTACCAAGCGCCTGATCACAGTGGATCCCTTACAAACTGTTTTAGAAGCAGTGGAACTGATGAAGAAATATGATATTGAACAAATTCCTGTGGTCAATGGTAATGGACCCATGGGCGCCATCAGTGAAGGTGGTCTTTTCCAGAAAATATTCGATAATCCCGAGATAAAGAACTCCAAAGTAGAACAGGTCATCGAACCTTGCTTCCCGGTAGTGGCATTTGATACTCCCGTAGAGAAGCTGAGCCACCTGATCAACAGGGAAAATGGAGCTGTTTTAGCAAAAGACGAGGCCGGCAATTATCATATAGTCACTAAGTACGATGTGATCCAGTCCCTCGGCAATTAACGCACAATAAGGCATTCCCTTGATCGGGAACAAGTGTGGTAACGTTTGCGTAACCTGTTTCCCGTAGAATTACGACAATGGATAGCGTTATTCCCGCAAGAATTAATTGATGAGTTTACGATGAATGCGGTAAATACTGACGTACGAAAAAAGGGTTGTTTTGCTCTATAATGCTAAAGTTCTGCCAACTATATTTGTCTTCCAATCATCCAATACCAAACGAAAAGACCGAAACCAATTCCTAAAAAAAGACCAAGACCGATTCCTAGAGAAAAACCAAAGTTGAAATCCAAAGTCCAATTCGAAAAACCAAATTGAAGTCCAAGTCCATTCGAAAAACCAATTGAAGTCCAAACAATCCTTGAGAACCGACCCAGTGTCACCGTGTCCAAATCCATGAAAAGATTCAAAGTCCGGAACCCTCCTGCTAATTAAAATTAGCAGGAGGCGCGGTGAACCGCAGCCCTTCTTCCCTTTTTTCCAACAATCATTTATTGACCCATCTTTGCAGTCCGAAGGATTCTCGCCAGGAGTACTATGTACCTTTAGAGCAAAATCAGTGCATGCCTGTTTATATTGACCAGATTGGTAAAGAGCTTGTATTGTCTTCTATCCCCAAACGGATCGTTTCACTTGTACCTTCCCAAACTGAATTATTGTATGACCTGGGTCTCGGCACAGAGGTGGTGGGTATCACCAAATTCTGCATTCGCCCCGATCAGTGGTTTCGCAGCAAGACAAGGGTTGGCGGAACCAAACAATTGAAGATAGATATCATTCACCAGCTTGAACCTGATCTTATTATTGCGAACAAAGAAGAGAATGTAAAAGAACAGATCGAAGAACTGGGAAAAAAGTATCCTGTATGGACAAGTGATATCAACGATCTTTCTTCGGCCTGTCAAATGATCGAACAACTGGGAACAATAACCGGCAAGCGACAACGAGCTATTGAAATAAAATCCCAAATCAGGGAAAACTTCTCCCGTCTCACGACTCCCGACTCACGTCTCACGACTGCCTACCTTATCTGGCAAAACCCTTACATGACTGTTGGCACTGATACTTTTATTCACTCCATGCTGGAAGCCGCGGGCTTTGAGAATGTATTTGCAAAAGAGCATCGTTATCCCGAAACAACGATCGGTGAACTGCAAAAAATACAACCCGAATTACTGCTGCTTTCTTCAGAACCCTTTCCTTTTACACAAAGCCATGCGGAAGAGCTAAGGGTCCGGCTCCCATCAACCAGGGTTGTGCTGGTTGACGGGGAAGTATTCAGCTGGTACGGAAGCCGTTTGCAGTATGCGCCAGCCTATTTCTCCCGGCTCAGGGAACAGTGGCTATAAAATTTGCCCTGCGCATGGATTTTTTGCTGTAACTTCTCAGTGGTTGAACAAGCCAAATGAAAAAGCATATCATCACTATTGTCATTCTCTTTCTTTATACCGGTCTCCTGGCTCAAGCAGATATGACAAAGATCAGTACCGAGATCAAAAAACTATCGGGGGAATGGTTGAACGGATTCAAGAATTTAAAGGGCGCCCTCAAATCCGATACGGAAACGGAATCAATCTATTATTCCAGGATGAAAATAACCGGCTCCATAGACAGCACCAATTCGATCCATTATGTAAAAGACCGGCAGATATGGTCCTTTACGGCTGATTTTGACAATCCGGCTCTCAGCCTTTCCATCCTCGATTCACTGATCACCGGGGTCTATTATTCTTTTGGAGCAGTAAAAAGCACCACCACCAATACTCCCTGGGGCAAAGCCTATGTGCCGGCCAGTAAGAAAGGAGCTTCTGAAAAATTAAGATGTTTCTACCTGCTTGTCTATGACCACAGTAAAGACCCGCAAAATAAAACCGGGAAAAAGTTCTCACTCACCGTCAGCGATGACGACTATTTCCGCGCCAGGTGAGCCATCGGGGCAGAGGTGACACCTTTTTAAAAGGTATCACCTCTGCCCCCTCTTCCCTATCTTTGCCGTCCATAAAAACCAAATCAATATGGCGAATAAACAGATCGTTGAACTTCTAGGCGACAAAGCCGAATTCCTCCTGAATCACCAGTCAAAAACCATCAGCAAAGACCAGTTACACCTGCCCGGCGCTGATTTTGTAGACCGTATCTGGATCAACAGTGACCGGAACGTGAATGTGCTGCGTAACCTGCAGGGTATGTATAATAATGGGCGGCTTGCAGGAACCGGTTATTTATCTATCCTACCGGTTGACCAGGGCATCGAGCACAGCGGTGGAGCTTCCTTTGCTAAGAACCCGATCTATTTTGATCCTAAGAATATCATTGACCTTGCCATCGAAGGCGGTTGCAACGCCGTGGCCACCACTTTTGGCGGTCTTGGTTTCATGTCCCGCAAATATGCACACAAGATCCCTTTTATTGTAAAAGTGAACCATAACGAATTCCTGACCTACCCAAATAAGTTCGACCAGCTGATGTTTGCTTCGATCAAACAAAGCTGGAATCTCGGTGCTGCCGCAGTAGGTGCGACCATATATTTTGGAAGCGATGAATCTGCCAGGCAGATCCAGGAAGTAAGCAAGGCTTTTGAAATGGCGCATGAACTCGGAATGGCTACTATTCTCTGGTGCTATTTGAGGAACCCGGCCTTCAAAACAAAAGAGAAGGATTTCCATGTGTCTGCCGACCTTACCGGTCAGGCGAATCATTTGGGTGTAACGATCGAAGCCGATATCATCAAACAAAAATTACCGGAGAACAATGGCGGTTACCTGGCATTGAACACCAAGGAATCGGCATACGGCAAGAACGATAAACGTATCTATGACGAGCTCACGACCGATCACCCCATCGATCTTTGCCGATACCAGGTAGCAAATTGCTATATGGGACGTGCGGGATTGATCAACTCCGGTGGTGCTTCTTCCGGTGCAAGCGATATGGCTGAAGCGGTAACAACAGCTGTCATCAACAAAAGAGCTGGTGGTATGGGATTGATCTCCGGTCGTAAAGCATTCCAACGCCCGATGAAAGAAGGTGTGGGAATTTTGAATGCGATACAGGATGTGTATTTGGATAAAGATGTGACGATCGCTTAACCATATATTGCAGGAATGAATACCATAAAAAAGGATTCGAAAGACTGGACAAACGAGGTCATTGCCGATTTCTGGGATTGGCAAAGTTTATCGAAAAAGCGAAGCAGTGGTTATTTTACTGCGATGGTAGGCCGGGGTGTTGTTCGTTTCATGAGTCAACATAAACTTATCCGTGGCAAAGTGCTCGATTATGGATGCGGGATCGGGAATTTGCTGGAAGTATTGATAAAAGATCCTTCTGCAGAATATTTTGGTCTCGATTTTTCTGCGGAGTCCATCAAAGAAACACAAGCCCGTACAGCAAACTCACCCAGGCTGAAAAGACTTGAAGTAGTCAATCAACTGCCTTCGTCATTTGAACAGGCAAGCTTCGATACCATTACTTTTATCGAAACGATCGAGCATCTGCGCGATGAAGTGTTAGCGGAGACAATGAACGAAATATTAAGATTGCTCAAGCCCGGTGGCAAATTGCTGGTGACAACCCCATTTGATGAAAAGCTTGAAAACCACCTGGTCTTTTGTCCCTTCTGCAAAGCCGAATTCCATCATATGCAGCATATGCAGAGTTTTACGATCGGCTCACTCACTGCATTATTAGAAAAGTTTGGATTCAAGGTCGAATACTGTAAGAATGTCAACATGGAAAATATCCAGGCTGGCAAAGTCAAGTCCACCGTGAGAAATTTCCTTAGAGGGGTTTCCATGAAGGTCGGCCTTAAAGCAAAAATAAATATTAATCCAGCTCCTCACCTGGTAGCCATCGCAGTAAAATAAGTGCTGCCAGTCGCTGGTAAATACTTTTCGCTTTCCGGAATAATTGATAGTAATAGAGATTTCACACCGGGCAGGGTGAGTTGTCTGTTAACTTCATATTATTTACCTTTCTTGTCTTAAACCACAAAAATGAAAAATTACCTGCTACTGCTTGCTATTATCCTCGTCACCGCCTGCAATTCCAAATCAAAAACGGATGAAAAGACGACCGACGAAAAAACAAACCCGGATACGGCCATTCAAAAACCGGCTGATACCGCTGTTACAACTCCCCCTCCCCCTTCTGGTAAGATCGATATTGAAAGTTTTGGCGACCTGAAACTGGGCCAGCACCATGCTGAAGTCACCAGCATACTGGGTGCTCCCGGTTCAAAATCAAATGCGATGGAATGGGGCGCTGACGGGTTGATGCATAATAACTGGATATATAAAGCAAAAGGAATTGAACTGGGGATGAGCGCAGAAAAAGGAAATGAAGAAAAGACCCGGACTATTTTTTCCATGACCGCAACAGCTCCCTGCGCTTACAAAACAAAAGCAGGTATGGGTATCGGCAGCAGCTATGCCGAAGTGCAGGCGGCTTATAAGAGAGATATAGACCCGGAAGCAACGGATAAAACACAGATCACGGTGGGTTCCGTTTACGGTGGCATCATCTTTTCGTTTAAGAACGATAAAGTGGAAAAGATCTTTATAGGCGCTGAAGCAGAATAAACATCCAATTCAACTACCAGATGGATAAGATCACTACGAGACCCGCTACGGCAAACGATCTCGAAACATTGTTGCGTTTTGAGCAGGGTGTCATCAACGCGGAACGTCCTTTTGACCCCACACTGAAGGGTGATCCCAATCGCTACTACGATATCGACGCCATGATCGATGCTCCGCATATTGAGTTGCTAGTGGCGGAAATAAATAATGAGGTGATCGGCTCTGGCTATGCACGTATTGAGAACTCAAAACCATACCTGCGTCATGAAAAGCATGTATATCTCGGATTCATGTATGTGGATCCTTCCTACCGCGGAAAGGGTATCAACAGAAAGATCATAGAGGCACTTGAACAATGGTCCCTGTCAAAGGGTATCACGGAAATGCGTCTGGATGTATATGTTGCCAACGCACCGGCAGTGCAGGCTTATGAAAAAGTAGGGTTTGCAAAACACATGATGGAAATGAGAAAGGGATTGCTATGATATCTATCTACCGGTAAAAAACTCAACTTCACCGACCAAATCAACACACACCCGTTTCACTCCCGTTACCAACTGGCAATCCCCTCATTCTTTCTTAATTTCGGCGTATATTATGAGACAACTGGCAGCGATACTATTTGCCGACATGACGGGTTATACCGCCCTGATGCAGGAGAACGAAGACCTGGCCCGTTTGAAACGAAAAAGGCTGAAAGAGGTCCTCGAATCCAATATTGAACAGTTCAACGGAAAAGTCCTGCAATACTATGGAGACGGTTCATTAAGCATTTTCAACAGTGCGGTGGACAGTATCCTCTGTTCGATCAAGATCCAGCAGCAATTACAACTGGAACCCAAAGTTTCTTTGCGGATGGGTATACATACCGGTGATGTGATCATCGAAGAAGAATCGATCTATGGTGATGGGGTGAACCTGGCCTCCCGGATCGAATCCCTGGCCGTACCCGGCGGCATCTTTATTTCCGAAAAAGTATATGATGAGATCAAGAACCATGAAGGCATTCTTACCCGGGAGATGGGATATTTCGAACTCAAGAATGTAAAAACACCGGTCCGGGTCTTTGCTATTGCCAATGATGGTATCGTCGTTCCTACGCGGGAAGAATTAAGAGGAAAGACCCAGGCTCCCAAGAATCGTCTCGCGGTCCTCCCGTTTGTAAATATGAGCGCCGACCCGGAGAATGAATATTTCAGCGACGGCATCACCGAAGAATTGCTCAATACATTGACAAGAGTGGATGGGTTGCAGGTCACGTCCCGCACATCCGCATTTGCCTT
>JANOHQ010000270.1:0-15768 GCA_031406595.1 Chitinophagaceae bacterium | reverse complement strand
GCTTTGCCTATTTTGAAGAAGCGCTTAACCATCCGGGAAATGACCCTGAGATCGGTGCTGCCATTAAAGAAAGGATCATCGCATTGAAGAGTGAAGGGCATTCGGTTGAAGCAGTCTCTTTTGAATTATTGGATTATATCGTCCCCGCCTACTACGTACTCACTACGGCAGAAGCTTCTTCCAACCTCTCCAGGTATGATGGGGTAAAATATGGGTACCGGAGCAATACATCACCGGATGACCTGACAGAGTTTTATAAACAAACAAGGTCGGCCGGCTTTGGTAAAGAAGTAAAGCGCAGGATCATGCTCGGGACCTTTGTTTTGAGTGCCGGTTACTACGATGCCTACTTCACCAGGGCCCAACAGGTGAGGAAAATTTTAACAGATAGGATATCGTTGATCTTCAAAGACTTCGACTTTATCGTACTACCCACGTCCCCGGTCACTGCATTCAAGGCCGGGGAAAAAATGGGCGACCCCATCGCCATGTATCTTGCTGATATCTATACAGTAATGGCTAATCTCGCCGGAATTCCAGCCATTTCTCTCCCCCTTTTCAGGCATAGCAATAGCATGCCCTTCGGTCTGCAGGTGATGGCAAACCGTTTTGATGAAGTATCTTTGCTGCAAGTTTCGAAGCTGCTTTTAGCCAAAAAAGGCTCGTAAGTAGTTATAGATCACATAGTTTGAAAAAACTCCATCAAATATCAATTCTTGCCATTTTCGGCTTTTCCCTGGTACAGGCTTCCAAAGCAAGCGGTATCCGGCAAGACCTTAGCCCGAAGATCCTGCTTGTCGACACAAGCGGCGTAACGGATTCACTGCCGAAGGATTTGTTCGCCGTTGCTGATCCTAAACAGGGATTTACCAACCTGTTTACAACAGCCGTTATTGGTGATGGTGTGAACGGGGCCAAACTTAACCCGATGGCAATCGGTTTTGTCCAGAGTTATATCACCAGGAACCGGAAAGGATTCCTGGAAATGAAAAAATGGGCCAAGCCTTACCTGGATATGATGGACGATGTGCTGGCGCAACATGGTTTACCTAAAGAACTAAAATACCTGGCGGTAATCGAGTCAGGTCTGAAATATAACAACATCTCACGGGCAGGAGCCATAGGTCCCTGGGCTTTTATGCCATCAGCTGCCAAAGACTATGGCTTGAAAATGTCGAAGCACAATGACGAAAGACTGGACTATGTCAAAAGTACCCACGCTGCAGCGAGGTTGCTGACAGATCTTTACCAGAAATACGGCGATTGGCTCCTGGTACTGGCTGCTTATAACGGCGGACCGGGAAATGTAAATAAAGCCATCAAGAAAAGCGGGGGCAGCAAAGATTTCTGGTCATTGCAATATCATTTGCCTGTAGAGTCAATGAACCATGTAAAAAAATTCATCGCCACGCATTATATATTTGAAGGGGAAGGCGGGATCACCACGATCACGAAAAGTGAAACCAAGGACCTGCTGGTCAATGGAAACACTGACCTGAAAGAAGAAGAGTTGGCTGGTTCAACAGCCTACAATATTTCCGGTCGTTTCAATTCCACCGTGATCCTGAAATATATCGACCTGGACAAAGCAACATTTGACCGTTATAACCCCGGGTTTGATAACAAGATCTCCCTCGAAGGAAAATATGAGCTTCGTCTCCCTACTGCCAAGATGAATATTTTCGTGGCAAAACGTTACGAGATCCTCGATGAAAGTTTGAAATTATTGCTGAATGCTACTGGCTCAAGGTAAGATCATTGCTCTTCCAGTACTTTTTTCATCGCCTCTCCTTTCATCAAACATTCTTCCCATTCTTTTTGCGGATCACTGTTAAAAGTAATTCCCGAACCCGCCTGGAAAGAAAGGTATTGTGAACGGGCATTGTACATAATACTCCGGATCACGACATTGAAATCAAAATCACCATTGGGAGAAATATAACCGGTAGCCCCGGAAAAGATCCCTCTCCGGGTGGCTTCATATTCTTCGATCAGTTCCATTACCCTTTTTTTCGGTGCACCTGTCATGGATCCCATCGGGAATACTGCCCTGATGATCTCCGTGAATGAAATATTTTTTTTCAGCTCCCCGCTGATCGTGGAGATCATTTGGTGCACCTGCGGAAAAGAATAAATACCGAATAACTCATCTACTTTCACAGAGCCTTCTGTACATATCTTAGCGAGATCGTTTCGTACGAGGTCAACCACCATCACATTCTCTGAACGGTCCTTGGCACTGGCCACCAATTCCGCCCTGCTTTGATCATCGCCGGCCTGGTCATGGAGAACTCTTTTCGAAGTACCCTTGATCGGTTGCGATAAAATAGCATTCCCCAGTTTTTGTAAGAACCGTTCGGGGCTTGCACAGAGCAACCATTGATCATCCACACGGTAACACGCAGAAAAAGGATTGGGAGAAATGTTGCTGAGCTTTTTATAGACCGCTACGGGGTTGATGATTGCCTTCTCCGCAAAAAATTCCTGGCAGAAATTTATTTCGTAACAATCACCGCGAAGGATATGTTCTCTTAACCTGTCGATGATCTCGATATATTCTTGTTGCGAGAGGCGGTTTTGAATGCTGATCGGCAGGGTGTCTGACTCCTCCAGGGAGTCTGACACATTGCAGCCTGATATCTCAGCAAATACCTTATACGGATCTTCCCCTTCTATCCTTATCTCACCCGGTGAAATCCTTATCACCACTTCGGGTTCAAAAAAATAAAGGTCTGGGAAAGCGATCCTCCCGGTTTTCAGGGAACTAAGTTCCTCTATCTCATTCTTGAGGTCATATCCCAGGTGACCAAAAAGCCAGCTTTTTTTTTCATCCATGAACCGTTGCAATTGCTCCAGCGCATGACCGGTGCCGGCTTTGATCTCCCGTTTTACACCGGCGGCCACCAGGCATTCAACGGAATGAGGGGTTAGCTGGTATTGGTGGTTATCCAAAAAAGAAAAAGTGCCGAACCGTTGTAACCAGTTCAACACTTTTTCTTTTACCTGCCCAAAGTCATCAATAGTAAAAATGCGGGTAGTTGAGTTTGTGTTTATCAATGTCTTTATCCCTTCAGAACAGGGGGAGGTTAATAATCTTCGTCTTCATCATCGTCAAAGTCCTTGTCGTTGAACATGTCTTTGAACTCATCATCGATCTTAAATTCGTCATCTTCGTCAGCGGCCTTCTTACCGGCAACACCGGGTGCTTTTTTCCCTTTTGATTTGGGAACATCAAATTCTTCGAAGTCGGGATCCCAGCTGTCTTCCTCTTCCGGTTTTTCCCAATCATCCGGTTTATCTTCTCCGGCGTCTTCATCCTCATCATCGTCTTCGTCACCGCCTTTTTTGGAAACCGCTTTGGCTCCTTTTTTTGCGGGCTTTACCTCTTCCTCATCATCCAAATCATCATCATCATCCTCTTCCTCTTTTTTGGTTGGTTTGGAGGCGGATTTCTTTTCAGTTGCTTTCTCTGAGGCGGAATCAGTTTTCGCCGGGATCTTTTTTTCTTTTTCTGGTTTCGATGCCATAGTCTCAACAGGATTATTGCTGTAAAATTTCAGCGAAGTTTTTAATCCGCCAAATTTTAAATCGTTTATTTTCCTTCGCTTTGCTCAGGATGACAATTTTATTGTACTTCCACGATCTGGTCGCGACCCGGTCCATTGGAAATAAAATGAATATCTACACCCAGGTATTCATTGATAAATTTAACGTAAGTCTTCATGGTATCAGGCAATTCCGGATAAGTTTTCGCTGCACTGGTGTCCTGATTCCAGCCCTGGAAGGCTTTATACTGGGGTTCTGGCTTTGCCCGGTCCATCTGGAAGGGGATTTCCCGGCTTTCCTTGCCGTTTATACGGTACCCCGTACATACCTGTAATTCTTTGAATGCGTCCAGTACATCAGCTTTGGTCATCACTATTTTGGTGACCCCATTGATCATACAGGCAAAATTCAGGGCTACCAGGTCGATCCATCCGCATCTCCTGGGCCGTCCGGTGGTAGCCCCAAACTCGTTCCCGATCTTCCTCAATTCTTCTCCTGTTTCGTTTTCCAGTTCTGTCGGGAAAGGACCGCCACCCACCCTGGTACAATAGGCTTTGGTTACACCGATCACATCCCGGATCTGCTGCGGCGCAATACCCAGCCCGCTGCATACACCTGCCGAAATAGTACTGGAAGAAGTGACATAAGGGAAGGTTCCGAAATCAATATCCAGCATACTGCCCTGCGCACCCTCTGCCAATATACGTTTACCGTCTTTGATGTGCTTATTGAGAAAATACTCCCCGTTGACGATGTTCAGCTCCTTTAAAAATTCAAGGGCCTCGAAAAATTCCTCTTCCCAGGCCGTAATATCTTCCTGGAAATTATAATTATCCAACAGGCGCTGGTGCTTCATCCGCAGCTTGATATAGGCAGTAGTAAAATTCTTATCCAGCAGGTCGCCTACGCGTAATCCATTCCGGCCTGTCTTATCCATATAGGTCGGGCCAATACCTTTTAGGGTAGAGCCGATCTTTTGCAGTCCTTTCGATAATTCCGCTGCTTTATCCAGCGCACGGTGTGTGGGCAGGATAAGATGGGTGCGTTCCGCAATAAAAAGATTCTTTTTAAGATCGATGCCAAAAGAAGCTACCGTATCGCATTCCCTTTTCAACGTGATCGGGTCCAGCACCACCCCATTTCCGATCAGGTTAACGATCCCTTTGTGAAAGACGCCTGAAGGGATCTGGTGTAACACTACTTTTTTATCATTTACATATAAGGTATGACCGGCATTGGGTCCTCCCTGGAATCGGGCCACTACATCATAGTCCTTTGCAAAAAAATCAACGATCTTACCTTTTCCTTCATCGCCCCACTGGAGGCCGAGTATTACATCTACCATAATTGGAAATTAAATTTGAGAAGCCCTGTTTTCTGTTTAGCAGGCTTGTCTGCCGGAGCCACGCGAGCGGGGCGAAGGCAGGCAAAAATAAGGTATCACGAAAAAGCCGCCACATTAAATCGGCGGCCTTTACCAGTTTTTTATACCCAGTTAAAAGAACTTATCAACTCCCTACCGGATAAGGGTCACCGTCCCCTTTTTGGTAATGGTCTTGCCATCCTTGCTGATCCCTTCGATCATCCACACATAAACCCCCGCGGCTTGCTCCCTGCCACCCAGTTTACCATCCCAACCCTGGTTGAGACGTGTGGTGGAAAACAACAATTGGCCCCAGCGGTTAAAAACCCTGAAATGATTATAACTTTTTATGCCGACGGGGAAAGGAGTGAACTCATCATTCCTTCCGTCATTATTAGGTGTAAACCCTGTAGGAACATAGATATCCGGTCCTTTATACACCCTTATTCTTATATATCCCTCCCCCTTGCAACCTTCCGTTGTTACCGCCACCACTTTGTAGCTTATTTCATCCCCGATATTTCCTACGGTAACGACCGGGTTGGCAATATTGGGATTGGTTAATCCTGCTGCAGGCGACCATGTATAATAAATGCCTTCCGATGTGGCCAATAATGGAAATTGAGCGCCGGGATGTGCAACCGTATCATAGGGAAAGGTATTTACCCTTATCGGTTTTGATACCAGGACTTTGACCTGGTCAGTGACCAAAGAGCGACAACCGATCGCATCAATGACAGACAAGGTATAGGTTGTTGTTTTGCTCGGTGTGGCAACAGGATCGATCACCAAAGGGTTATCGAGATAGATCGCCGGCGTCCATAAATATTGTGCACCACCCGATCCCTGTAATGTGTAGCTCTGGCCATAACAAATATCTCCATCGGGGCCTGCATTGGGAATGGGAGCTGTGTTGACATTTACAATCACCGTATCATAGACAGTACAGCGCCCGAGTGTTGCGGTCAGGAAATATTGTGTAGTAACCTGCGGATCCGCGGTCGGGTTGGAAATGGATACACTGCTCAATCCTGTTCCCGGTGTCCATGAATAAATAGTCGCATTCGATACCGTATTCAGTTGTGTGGATGTACCCTGGCAGATCGTAGGATCGGTCTGCGGAGTAAGAAAAAGATTCACTGTCAAACCCACCGTAGTGGTAAAGGAAGTGGTACAACCCAGGATATCTTTTACCGTGATAGTATAAGTACCGGGTGCCACATTAAATATATTCGATGCCTGGAAATTCATTCCATCTGTTGAATAACTATAGCTGGCATTGCCACCCGCAGCGTTGACAGTTATTCTTCCGTCATTACCGCCGTCGCAGCTGGCATTGGTATTTAACGATGCCCCAGTAAGCACCGCGGGTTGAGTTACGGGTACAACTCTTGTTATCACACAGCCATTCGCATCCCTTACACGGACCGTATAGTTGCCGGCAGCCAGGGAAAATGAATTGCCTGTTTGCCAGGTGATCCCATCCAGTGAATAGGCATAGGGACCAACACCACCTCCCGGTGTCACCGTAATGATCCCATTGTTCTGTCCATTGCAGACAACAGGTATCATAGCTATGGCCGTGGCCAGGGCTGTGGGTTCTGTAATGATAACAGGTTGTGAACCCTGGCAGCCGTTTGCCGACCGATAATATGCTGTATAGTTCCCCGCCAACAAGCCCGAAAAATTATTGCTGCCCTGCCAGGTTACTCCATCAATGGAATATTGAAATGGTGCTGCCCCCAATGCTGGTTGTGTTACCGTGATCGTTCCGGTGGCGCTGGCGTTGCAAAGCACATTTGTTTTATTAACCGTGGTAGTGATCACGGGACCCGCCACTACATTTACCGGGATCGGGTTGGTGATACAACCCGGCGCATCGGACACAACGATCGTATGCGGTCCGGAGCCGACATTGGTAAATGTATACGGCACTGCACCCGGAATAAATGGTCCTCCATCCAGCGAAAAACGATAGGGTCCGGTGCCATTGGCAGGAATAACGATGATCGTTCCGTTGGATGCGCCATTGCAAATAGTTGCCGTAGAAATGGCATTGGCCAGCAATAAAGGTCCTGTCCCAACATTCACATCCAGCGTTCTTGTGCAGCCAACATTATCGGTAATAACAACTGAATGAAAACCGGTTGCCAGGTTGGTAAATGTAAATGGGCTGGTGCCACTCAGCAATGGACCTCCATCCAGTTGCCAGGTAAAAGGTGCTGTCCCCGCAGTGGCTGTAGCTGTTATAGAACCATTGTTTACACCCTGGCAGGAAGAAGAGACTATACTTGTTACTCCGCTTACACCCGGGCCGGCTGCAACATTCTGGTTGATGACACGATCACAGCCAACGGCATCACGGATCGTTACGGTATGTGGTCCGGAAGAAACCCCGGTAAATGTAAATGGACTGGCTCCGCTCAGCGCCGGTCCTGAATCCAGCTGCCAGGTAAATGGTGCCACTCCAGTAGTGGCGGTGGCGGTCACTGTTCCATTAGCTACCGCTGTACAGGAAGCCTGGGTAGAAATGGTAAACCCACTCACACCTGCACCAGCCGTTACATTAATTGTAAGCACATTGGTCTGGCACCCGGTGGCATCATATACGATGATATCATGGTTGCCACTATTGACATTGGTAAATGTGTAGGGATTAGGGCCGGACACGGCAATAAATCCATCCAATTTAAAAAGATAAGGGCCCGTTCCATTAGTAGCAGTTACAGTAATGGAACCCGTGGACACAGCTACACAAGCCGTTTGAACCGATGACGTAATGGCTGTAAGTGAATTATTCCTGGTAACGGTCAGATCGATCGTACTGGTGCAGGAACCTGACGCATCGGTTACAATAACAGTATGTGCTCCCTGTGTAACAGCAGTAAACGTGTAAGGATTGCCGCCCGTGACCGGTGTGCCTCCATCCAAGACATACGTGAAAGGTGCAGTCCCGTATCCGGGAGGTATGGTAACCGTGATCGTACCATTGGGAGGGCCGCAATCAGTATTGGTAGTTGAACCAGTTGCATTCAGTTGGTTTGTCCTGTTCAGTGTGATCGTATCAAGACTTATTAATTGTGTGACCAGATTATCACAGGCGGAAAATCTTGTTCTGACAACGTATTGTGTAGTGCCCAATGGCGGACATACATTCAGGAAACGGATATCCAGTAAACCTGTTGTGGTGGTAGCCGTATCGGCAGTTGCCACTACTAATCCACCCATGGTCAACAATTCGGAGATCACATATCTTGAACCGCCACCTGAAGGAACAAAACGATAAGCTGTTTCCTGTTCGCTCCAGACAGTGCAATTCTTACCGGGTGCTGTTACCTCCTTGTCACGGTTCCAGTTCTGCACCCCCAGTATCGCCAACCCTTCATTCCAGGCAGTACATACTGGTTTATTGCCAATAAATACATCGATGATCCCCGTGCTTTCATGCAATACGATCTGCTCCGAACATAAAGCCGAATTACAAAAGGTCGAATACATGGGTACACTAAAAAAACTGGCGACAAATTTCCGGCAGGGTGCTGTTCCAACGACTGAATATTCTATTCTTCTTGAACCTCCTGCTGCCAGAACGGGGAAGAGATCATGGTAAGCGCCCATGATAGATGCACGGGGATAATAGGTTATATCAAAATCATTCTGCACTCCCCCGGCATAAGGAAGGGGTTGAGGAACGGTGCCATGAGGGATGGTTGTCAGCGACCAGGCATGTTCAAGGTTCGCATTGGAAACGTCGAATGTAACAAGACCGTTAGAACCTATGACTGCATTGTTGTACGTGTTCCCGTAAAAGCAAAAAGGAAATGGCAATGCTATTGATGGTGAAAAAATATCATCCACATATAACATGTCCAGTTCCACTCCACCGGGCGCAACATACGGGTAAGGTGCATACGGTATATTGGCGACCGCATAATCCGATGAACCTTTTATATGGGGTATTTTGAAAACAAGATTAGTACAGGTTGCGGGACAAGCCAGGTCAATCACCGAACCGTTGATATTGGTGGGTATGCAATTTTGTGCATACAATGCTGCCACGAAAAAAAACTGCAGGGAAACGAAAGCCAAAAATTTCCTGGGCTTGCTTCTCATAATAGGGTGATAAGGTAAATAAGGTTCCTACAGGTACTGAACCGACGCACAATATAAATAAAATAAGGGGGAAGAAGAAGGGGGTGCCCTTCTTAGCACCAAATCTCCGGAAAGGAGGTAAAAAAAGCCCCGACCGTTAGTGCCGGGGCTCAAAGTCCTTGATTATTAGTTCACTTGCTACCAAATACACTATATGGTTGAGCGACTCTAAGCCCCTCCCCCCGGGAGGGGTTGGGCTGAGGTCTACCTGATAATCACCACTGTTCCTTTCTTAGTGATCACCTTATCATCCTTGGTGATTCCTTCTATCATCCATACATAGACGCCGCTTGGTTGATCCACACCCCGCAGTTTTCCATCCCATCCATGATGAAGGCTGCCGGTAGAGAACATCAATTGTCCCCAGCGATTGAAGACCCTGAAGTATTTGTAGCTCTTCATCCCCACAGGGAATGGAGTGAACAGATCATTTTTGCCATCACCATTCGGCGTAAAGCCGGTGGGTACATAGATATCCGGACCCTTGTACACTCTTACGGTTATATATCCCTGGCCTTTACAGCCCGCGATAGTGGAAGTAGTGACCTGGTATTGTACCACATCCCCGATCGCTCCTACTGTAACTATTGGGTTGGCAATGGTCGGATCATCGAGACCAATGGTCGGTGTCCAGCTATAATTGATCACATCCGTATCGGATGGAATGGCGAGCAACATGAACTGATCGCCGTTATAAGCCGTGGTATCAAAGGGGAATGTTTTTACTTTGATCGGCGGCGTTACATCTATCCGCATCTGGTCTGTTACCAATGAAGCGCAACCGTTGATATCCGATATGATCGACAGCGTATAAACAATATCCTTTAATGGAGTGGATACCGGGTTAGCAATCGAAGGATTGTCGAGATAGGTCGTAGGTGACCATGAATATTGTGTACCTCCAGAACCCTGCAACTGGTAAGTTTGACCGTAACAAATAAATCCATCAACATCCGCATTTGGTATGGGGGCTGTATTCACATTAACGATCACTGTGTCTTCTCCGCTACAACGACCGAGGGTGGCAGTAACATAATAGGTTGTGGTAACCGTAGGGTTGGCAACAGGATTATAAATAGTAGTTGAGCTCAGACCTGTGGAAGGTGTCCATAGATACTGTGTGGCATTTGATGTAAGAGCCAGTTGTGTGGACATGCCTTCGCAGATCGTGGGATCCGTTTGCCTGACCAGCGTGAAATTACTTCCCAGCAGCACTACTGTCGGGAACGAAGTGATACATCCGAGATTATCTTTTACCGTAACGGTATAGTTACCCGGCGCCACGTTGAATATATTGGAAGACTGGAAGGTAACGGCATCGAGTGAGTACTGGTAACCGGAGTTACCGCCAGCCGCCGTTACGGTGATCACTCCGTCATTACCTCCGTCACAGCTCGCCGGACCGTTGGCAGAGAGCGCTGTCAATGCTGCCGGTTCGGTTACGTCGATCATTTGTGTAGTAGTGCAACCATTGGCATCACGGATCGTGATGGTATAAGTACCTGCTGCCACATTGAATATATTACCGGGTTGCCAGGCTGCTCCGCCATTGATTGAATATTCATGAGGAGCAACACCACCTCCGGAAATGACCGTGATGATACCATTGTTCTGACCATTACAAACCACAGCTATCATTGAAGCAGTTGCAGTTAATAGAGTTGGCTCTGCGACATCTATTGTTTGCGAACCCTGGCAGCCATTGCTTTCCCGGTAATAAACTGTATAGGTTCCGGCTGTAAGGCCATTGAAAACATTGCTGAGTTGCCAGGTCGTTCCATCCAGGGAATATTCATACGGAGCTGTACCGATCGTGGGTTGCGTTACGGTGATCGTTCCCGTAGCTGCTCCATTGCACAAAGCATCTGTCTTGCTTACTGTTGTTGTGAGTGCGGGGCCTGCGATTATATCTACGTTGATCGTATTGGTTACACAACCAGAAGCATCGGTAACTCTTACTGTATGCGGACCTGCTGCAACATTCGTAAATATATATGGAGCAGCACCCGCAAGAAATGCACCACCATCCAGCGAAAAAGTATAAGGCGCAGTTCCGTTAGTGGGCGTAACGGTGATCGTTCCGTTGGATGCACCACTGCAGGAAGTAGCAGCGGGTACCGCATTCGCCGCCAGTGTTGGCCCAACTGCTATGTTGAATGTTATGGGGTTACTCTGGCAGCCGGATGGATCGTCAGTTATCACAACTGTGTGACTGCCTGAAGTAAGATTTGTAAATGTTGTATTGATGGCCCCTGTTTGCGTAGTCACACCATCCAGCACAAAAGTATAAGGTCCTGTACCGTTGGTTGGTGTAATAATGACCGAACCATTCGCAGCACCATTGCAGGAAGTCGCTGTTAGCGCTGTACTTGCCGTCACTGATGAACCGTTCGTTACCGTACGGGTGATTACACGGGTACAACCCAAGGCATCCCTGATAGTAATACTATAGGTTGCCGCAGCCAATCCTGTAAATATATTCGAAGCTTGTGGTGCTGCTGCACCTAATTGGTATGTGAAAGGAGCTGTGCCGGCAGTAACGTTCACGGTAATTGTTCCATTATTAGCCCCGGGGCAAGATGTCGGTGTAAACGTTGAGCCAGCGAGAACACCCGTACCGGTTGTAACATTTATAGTAATGGTGTTGGTTACACAACCATTTACATCTCTTACCACCACCGTATGATTTCCCGCGGACAGACCCGTAAATGTATACGGCAATGCCCCAGCAACAAAAGCTCCTCCATCCAGCGAGAAAGTGAATGGCGGTGAACCCGTGGAAGAACTGATCGTGATGGTTCCATTGTTAACCCCCGAACAGGCCGTGGCCGAACTCGAAGTGACGGCACTCAGGTTACCTATTACGGGAACTATTATAGGATAGCTAGCGGTACAAACGGCACCTGCATCTCTTATGTATACTGTATAAGGTCCGGGTAAAAGCCCGGAGAACGTAGGCGAGCTCTGCCAGGTTACCCCGTCGAGTGAATATTCATAAGGGCTTGTTCCACCGCTTACATTAATAACGGTAATACTGCCATTCGGCACTCCGCAGTTTGCAGCATTAGCTGTTGGTTCAGCAGCAAGACCCTGCGAGCGGTCTACTCTTATCGTATCCAATCCAAAAATTTCTACGGCCGGATCATCTATTTTATCATAGAAAGCTTTGATCACGTATTGTGTGGTAGAACCTGCCGGCATGCAAATATTCGGGAAGGTTGCTTCCCTGTCACCATTGGGTAATTGAACAGTGGTCCCGGTGGAGACAAGTGTACCCAACATATCATACAGTTCAACTCTTCTGAAAAGAGGTGTTCCACCGATCGGCACAAAGCGCCATTTTTCATACATGCCGATAGAACCCCAGGGCAGATCCGATGCTCTTCTGCCGGGTACCATCACGCCTACATCACGGTTCCAGTTTTGCACCCCCACCATCGCACGACCCTGGTTCCATCCAAGGCATATTTGCTTATCATAAATATTTACATCGATGATACCGGTCGATTCATATAACGTTATCTGGTGTGTGTTTTCGAAAAGATTATTGCAGCCCCCTGAAAACAGGGGTATCTTATAATAGGTTATAGTCCACGTCCGGTACGGCGCCACCCCGGAAGTTTGATAGGATATCAGCCTGTTGGGAGAAGTGGTAATTCCAACATCTATATCATGATAAGGGCCCATGATCAGGGCTCTGTCATAAAAAGAATTATGGGGCAGATCCTGCGGGGTTGCTCCATTGATGATGTCGAAGTGAGAAAAAGTATTTGTCAGCGAAACATCAAAGGACAGATATCCATTGCTGCTTACAACAAGATCATTAAAGGGAGTTCCAAAGAAAATAAATGGGAATCCGATCGGAAAGACCGGGGAATACCGGTCATCAATATCAAGCGTGGTTGGATTACCCGGTATACCTGGGTCGTTACTGGCAAGTAAACAAGTTGGAAGAGTTGATGGACTGTTTACTGCATAGTTATTGGATTGACGATGAGGATCCGGGATCATCGTTTTTATATTAAAACAAGCGGCCGCAGGACAGCCAGGCAATACCGTGTCGCGGGCACAATTGAAAGAGTAGCCTTGCGCTTTCAATCCATTTGCCCATCCTGTAATGATCGATAACAGGAAAACAAATTTCAGCCAGTTAAATCGCATATAAGTTAGTGTGGTTGGGTGTGCTAATCAGGTGCTCTAAACAGGGCATCAAGTTAAACAAAATATTGGTTTGGGAAAGCTTTGGAAGTGGTGATTATGCACAATTTCAGGCCTTGCTCCTTTCCCGGCGTGGTTCTCAGCAGGCTGATCAGGAGGGAAGATCCTCCATATCGTATCTCTCCACCGATCCAATACCCTGGAGATTGGGTATTCTACTGCAACAGCTTAAGCAATTGTTTCAGCTCTTTGTCGGGGATGTTCTCTTTTTCCGCTTTGTCAAAAATAGTGAGAAGGTAAACAGTGGTTTCCACCACCTTTACACAGGTAATCAACCTCGCTCCCCGGATTTTCCTGCCCCCTTTGAAGCTATCGCCAGGCGAATTTTGAAACAATGCTGGCCCAGAGGAGTTCCTTGCTCAGGGTGTTTCTCAAGACTACTGATAAGCGATTCAAACTCCTTTGAAAGGGAATTATATTTTTTTATCAGCCTCTTAATCTCCCGCTTGAACAAAGGGGTGGCGATAACATTATAGCTCATTGATCAACTGCTTTGCGGGAATGCCTTTTAGCTTGCCTTGTTTTATAAGATGCATTTCCTTTACCGCTTGTTTCAGATCCCTGAGTACCTTTTTTTTATAGGGTGAGACAGGAGTTGCTTTCACAAAAGAGAAGTTATTCAGCAATTCCATTACAAATTCTGCCTTGCTGTCTTTTATTTCCAACATTACTTTCATAGCATAAGTATTACAAAACAAATTTAATGAAATAACCGGATTGGTTCAGGAAGGAATATCCTCCATATCATACCTCTCCACCGACTCAATACCCGGCAGGGCCAGGAGGTTTTGAACGAGCTGATCCAGCTCTTCCTTATCATGCACGTACAGGCGGATATTCCCCTCAAAAAGCCCTTCTTTGGCTTCAATGGTAAGAGCGGCGATATTTATTTTCAAGTCCCCGGAGATCAGCATGGTGATCTTGTTCACCACGCCCACATCATCCATCCCCACGATCTTGATACCGGTAAGAAAGGAGATCTCTTTATTCTTGGCCCATTTGGTCTTTACTACCCGGTGCCCATAATTGGAGAGCAGTTTGGCTGCGTTGGGACAGTTAGTGCGGTGAATGGTTAATCCCTTACCAGTTGTTACAAATCCAAACACGTCATCTCCCGGTATGGGCTTGCAGCAATTGGCAAGGTTGTAAACAATCTTATCACTGCTTTCTCCAAAGATGATCAGTTCCGCATCTTTTTTTCCGGGTTGCGGTATATAGTCTGGTTTATCCGGCTGAATTTTCACCGGTCTCGGCCACTCGATCTTATCACCGACCACTTTAAAATCTTTCAGGTCCTTCAGGTCAATATTTTTAACGGCCACCTGGTAAAACAATTCAACATTCGAAGGCAGTTTATACCATTGAACCAGTTCATCAATATTATGCTGTGACATGGAAACACCCATTCCTTCGAGCTTCCGTTGCACAGCATACTTTCCCTCATCACCTACCTGCTTTTTTTCTTCCCGCAGGGCATCCCGTATCCTTCCTTTTGCTTTGGAAGTAACAACGAAACCCAGCCAGTCCTCCGATGCTTTTTGTTTATTGCTGGTAATGATCTCCACCTGGTCACCGCTCAGCAATTTATGACTGATGGGAACCAGTTTATGATTCACTTTGGCTCCGATAGTCTTTACGCCGATGGCACTGTGGATCGCAAAAGCAAAGTCGAGTGCGGTGGAACCTACGGGTAACATCTTTACATCGCCCTTGGGTGTATACACATAAATCTCTTCTGCTAAAAAACTGGTCTTGAAATCCGTGAGAAAATCAATACTGTCTGTTTCCTGGTTGCTGATCACTTCACGGATCTGCTGGAACCATTTATCAAAGCGGCTTTCATCATTGGCGCCTTCTTTGTATTTCCAGTGCGCGGCCAATCCTTTCTCAGCGATCTCGTTCATACGTTTGGTCCGTATCTGCACTTCCACCCATCTTCCGCCGGGACCCATCACGGTAGTGTGCAGCGCTTCATATCCATTCGATTTGGGATTGCTCAGCCAGTCCCTCAACCGCTCGGGCGAAGGATTGTATTCATCCGTGATCATCGAATACACTTTCCAGCAATCTTCTTTTTCTTTTTCTGGTGGTGAATCCAGGATCGCCCGGATCGCAAAGAGATCATACACTTCCTCAAACTCCACTCCTTTCTTTTTCATTTTATTCCAGATAGAGTGAATGCTTTTCGGCCGGCCATAGATCTCGGCATTCAAATGCGCTTTATCGAGTTTATCCTTGATCGGCTTGATGAATTCGTTGATGAATTTGGTCCGCTCTTTTTTTGTTTCGGCCAGCTTTTTTGCAATGTCTTTGTACACATCCGGCTCCATGTATTTCATGGCCAGGTCTTCCATTTCAGTCTTGATGGTATACAACCCCATCCGGTGTGCCAGGGGCGCATACACATATACGGTCTCAGAAGAGATCTTTAATTGCTTTTCCCTTTTCATACTGTCGAGGGTCCGCATATTGTGCAGACGGTCGGCCAG
>JANOHQ010000123.1:0-10896 GCA_031406595.1 Chitinophagaceae bacterium | reverse complement strand
CGGGTTGACAAACAGTAAGCCATTCTCCTTCATGGTACCGCTGTACTTTCCAAAGAAGGTACAGACGATCGACTGGTTGGGACTGATCACCGTCAATCCCTTCATAAGGAACAAAGAGAGTACCATCAGCACCAGCCCGATCCAGAAGACGGGCTTCACACCGTCCTCCGTGACACCGCTCGCCATAAAATAAATACCGAGCGCAAGCGCCGCGATTGTAAGCACCAGGACCAAAAAGCCTGATACGGGTTTGATCAACTTTTCCATATAGTTTGTTTTATGATATCAATTTGATATCAAATTAGTACTAATCCCCGGATCTACCAATTTTTGGAGAACCTATTTTTCCCGGGATAGTTTGGTACAACCATCTGTCCCCTTTTAATATCTTTAAAGCATGAAAAAGCTACTGACGTTGTTCCTCGCCCTGCTTTTCACCCAGTTGCTCAAGGCGGCGACCGTTGACACCGTGAGTATTTACAGCAATGCTATGAAGAAGGAGTTCAACTGCGTAGTGATCCAGCCGAATATCGACCCCCGGGAACCCAAACTCTTCCCGGTAGTATACCTGCTGCATGGTTATGGTGGCTGGTACAGTAACTGGCTGATCCGGGTCCCGCAACTAAAAGATTATGCGGAACAGTACAGGATAGTGATCGTTTGCCCGGATGGTGGCAACAGCAGCTGGTATATCGACAGCCCTGTTGATCCTTCCATGAAGTACGAGACTTATATCGGCACGGAAGTACCAGATTATATTGAAACACGTTACCCCGTGATCAGTGACCGGAAAGCAAGGGCTATTACGGGTTTGAGCATGGGCGGGCATGGCGGTCTTTTCCTGGGATTGAGAAATGCCGGCCGTTTTGGTGCCTGTGGAAGCATGAGTGGCGGTGTTGATCTCAATTATTCCCGGAATAAATACGATGTATCCAAACGTATCGGTGATACGATCAACCATCTTGAAAACTGGAAAACTTATTCCGTGATCAGCATCGTGGAGAATTATCCAAAGGACACATTGGCCATTATCATCGATTGCGGAACTGAGGATTTTTTTTATAAAGACAACCATGCGCTGCATGAAAAAATGGTGCGGCTAAAGATCCCGCATGAATATATCGAAAGGCCCGGCAAACATGATTGGGCTTATTGGAGGAATGCGGTGCAGTACCAGTTGCTTTTTTTCAGTAATTATTTTTATCGTCAAAACAAGTAAGTCTTTCCTACCTTTTTTTGTGGAAAAAAAGGTAGCCATCCTTCGACAAACTCAGGACGCCACGGTCAAACGATGCTCCGCCGTTTGACTGGACAGCGGAACAAAGAGTCAACTAAACATTGACCTTAAGGCAAGCTGTAGCTTCGTGCTACGCTGAGAACAAAAAGCGCTGGATTTTTCGACGGGGAGATTTACTTCCCCGGAAACAGCAGTTGAGTCGAAAAATAGGCGCAGGGAAAATCACTCAAGGCTGGCTTGTATCCGATGCGGATGTTTTGCAAAATTGTCTCTTTGAATTCTCCTTTCCCCTTTCGGGGGAGAGGAGGCCGAAAGCTTATGGCTCCGGTATAAACCCCGTCTGCCCGTCCCTCGACTTTATTTTCTTTTTTCCGGAATTCTTCTTTTCATATTCCAGCACCGCCTGGGGTTTGGTCACTTTTTTACCAACCGTATCGCTTTTAGATTTGCTGATATCGATCGGGCGTATCCCCTCTTCGTCGAGGAACTCATCCTCTTCCGTGCGGAGTTTGTTCATCACATAATGTTCTGTTGCTTCCACGGTTCCTTCACGCGGATCGTAATAGTTCCATCTACCATGTTTCAGGGCCACTCCATCATTTTTTACAACCACCCAGTTCAGAATTTTAGAAGGATCTTTCAGATCAGAGATCGCCACCGTATCAAAAGCCACTTTAGGGTCCATCGCTCTCCAGCTTTCTTCGCGAAGCAGGCCTCCGTTGTAGGTGAAATAGCTCTGTCTGCCATTGAGTTTCCCCCAGGCATAATTCTCTTCGGCGATCTTTACTCCTTCCAGCGAGAATCTTTTCCAGGTACCTGTTCTCATGTCGTTCTCAAAATAACCCTCCTCTTCGTAGCCTCTTTCTCCCCTCAGGTCTTCCACCTTAATAGACCAGGGACCCTGCTTTTTACCTTTCAGGTCGACACGGTTCAGTGTATCACCTTTTGGGCCCAGGGTAAAATCCTTCCACTGACTGAAGCCATTGATGGAAATAAACAGGAGAAGAATGGGTATCAAGCGCATAGTTTAGTAAGTTTGAATGAAGCCAAATAGGTTAAGGCTGTGAGCTTTGGGCTGCGGGCTTTGTGCCCGGGCTTCGAGTTCCTGCAATTTACTAACGAAATTTAACTGCTTTTATGTTTGCCCTGTTAAAAAAATGTCCGGGATGCAAAAGCCTCCTGTTCAGCACCATTTTCACATTTACATATCTCCACATTTCCACATTTATCCTTGCACAGCCCAACCCCAGCCTTGCAGGTGAGCGGATGCAGGGTCTTGACCAGCGCCGCAAACTGGAAGCCCGTTCCCTCATGAAGGAAGTGGAATTCAAGAATATCGGCCCCAGTATCATGAGTGGTCGGGTGGTGGATATCGATGCCAACCCGGAAGACCCTACCGAATTTTACGTGGCCTATGCTACCGGCGGTCTCTGGCATACTACGAATAACGGCCAGAGTTTTACCCCGATCATGGACAGTCTCGACGTTTTGTTCATCGGCGATATCGCCGTGAAATGGGAGACAAAATCAGGAGATGGATTGATGCGTCTGCCCAGGATGATCTGGGTAGGAACAGGCGAAGTGAACAGCAGCCGCTCCTCCTATTCAGGTATTGGTTTGTATAAGACCATCAATAACGGGAAGACATGGGAATACCTGGGTTTGTCCGAATCACATCATATCGGGAAGATACAACTGCATCCTTCGGATCCTAATACGGCATGGGTCGCTGCACTCGGTCATTTATATTCTGCCAATAAAGAAAGAGGTGTTTATAAAACAATAGATGGCGGAAAGACATGGAAGCAAACTCTTTTCATCGATGAGAATACCGGTTGTGTGGATATCGATATCAATGCTTCCAATCCCAGCGAACTATATGCTGCGATGTGGTACAGGGTTCGCCGTGCCTGGAAATTTGAAGAAAGCGGAAAAAGCAGTGGCATTTATAAAAGCAACGATGGTGGCGAAACATGGAAACTGGTTTCCGCAGCAGGTTCAGGTTTTATGACCGGTGATAAGATCGGTCGTATCGGGCTGGCAGTCTATCCGAAAAATCCCAACATCGTTTATGCCGTAGTAGATAACAATACTCCGAAACCCGACACTGCTAAAAAAGTAGATTCATTCTATACCAAAGCAGATTTTAAAAATATAAGCAAAGAACAGTTCGCACAGCTTAAAACAAATCTCATCGATACATTCCTGCGCAAAAACGGTTTCCCCCGCCGCTACAACGGTAAAGGCGTAAAAGAAATGGTAGAGGCCGATAAGGTAAAACCTACGGCTGTCTGGGACTATCTTGACAGTGATGATGGTTTCCAGAACACCGGCATCGAAGGATGCGAAGTATACCGCAGTGACGATGGCGGTCACACCTGGAAAAAAACACATACCAAACCCAACCCCAATTTCAATACTTACGGTTATTATTTTGCCAAGGTCTATACCTCGCATTATAATCCCGACAAGATCTACTCGATGGGCTTTATCGCCCAGGTATCCAATGATGGCGGCAAAACCTTTAAGACGATCGACAAAGGAAATGTTCATGCCGATCACCATGCTTTATGGATCAACCCGAAAAAAGATTCACATATCATCAATGGAAACGATGGTGGTACCAATATCAGTTACGACGAAGGAGCGCATTGGTTCAAAGCCAATACGCCCTCGGTAGCGCAGTATTACGCCATCACAGTAGATGATGCAAAGCCTTATAACATATATGGTGGCCTGCAGGACAACGGCAGTTGGTGGGGACCTTCCAATCACCAGGAAGATATCGGCTGGATCGACAACGGTCAATATGGTTTCCGTGCCATCAATGGTGGTGACGGGATGCAGGCCCAGGTGGATACAAGGGACAATACCACCATCTATTCCGGTTCACAGTTTGGAGTGTATGGACGCTATACGAGAGAGAGAAGAGGTTCGCTGCGATTCATCCGCCCGCAACATGAACTGGGAGAAAAACCGTTGCGGTTCAACTGGCAGACACCGATCCTGTTGAGCAAGCATAACCAGGACGTTCTGTATTACGGAAGCAACCGCCTGTATCGTTCTCTCAATAAAGGCGATACCATGATTGCGATGAGCAGTGATCTTACCAGCGGCAAAGTGACGGGAAATGTTCCTTATGGTACATTGACCACTCTATCGGAATCACCACTTCGTTTTGGATTGTTATATACAGGATCCGATGATGGCAATATCTATCGTTCTTACGATGGTGGTTATAGCTGGGATCAATTGAATAAAACGGGCGCCATCGCTCCCCCGACAAAAAAAGGCGGCCCGTATCCCACTCCTGATACACGTTTAGAGACCAACAAATTGTGGGTGAGCCGTGTTACCGCTTCGCAACACAAGGAGTCAAGAGTCTATCTTGCATTGAATGGTTATCGTTTCGACAATTTCGCTCCTTACCTCTATGTGAGCAATGATTACGGGCTAACCTGGAAGAATATCAGCGCCGATCTGCCCCATGAGCCTATCAATGTGGTAAGAGAAGATCCAAAGAATGACAGCATCATCTACGTGGGTACCGATGGCGGATTATATGTGAGCTTTGACCGCGGTACCAATTTCATGATGTGGAATGCCGGCCTGCCCAAATCGGTACCTGTTCACGATATCGCCATCCAGCAAAGAGATAACGAGATCGTACTCGGTACGCATGGACGGAGTTTATACGTAGCCAAACTGGATGATGTTCAAAAATTGAAGCAGGACCCGGAATGGATGAAGAAAAAACCAAAGCCGAAAAAAGCAACGGGGAATACGGAAGATGATGACCAGGCCGAACCGGGATCAGATTAGTTTTTGTATCCTCTCAACAAAAAATTTATAATAGCGTCTACCTTCTCTTTGCAGTCTTTTTCGGCTTTTTTGCGGGTTATGGCGGATTATAGCTGGATTCTGCGGCAAACTGGTCTGGCGGCTTAAGCCGCCAGACCGGATCAGATGCGTCCCGAAGCTTTGGAAGCTTGTTTTTAAGATTTTTTTCTTTTACGTAACAACAATACCAGTATCAATATCAACAGTACCGCTCCCCCGCCGATAAAATAATACATCTTCATATCCTTCGGCTCCTTGTCCATACCTTTTTCGATCTTTCTTTCGGTATCGTCTATCATCTTGTCGATAAAAGGAAAGGAAGGGTTCATCGACTTTACTTCATCAAATTTTTCCAGCGCTTTTTTATACCGTGATTCGTCATACAGATCCATCGCAGATTCATAAGTCAGTGAGATATCGCTCATTTCTGGGTCGATCCTGGCCTTCTTGATATATTCCTGTACGATCGTACTGGGTACAATAAAGTTCATACCCTGCACTTCTGCCTGCCGCTGGTAGTCGATACTTCCAAATGTTGCCAATCCTACCACTTCACCATATTCATTCATCACGGGGCCTCCGCTGTTACCATGCGTGATGGAGGCATCAGTCTGCAATACTTCCCAACCATCTTTCATATTCTTTTTAGCACTGACAAGACCCCGGGTGAGGGATGCTTCGGAAATGGATTCCTCCGAGATCAATGGGTGGAAAGTAGCTACAGCAGGATATCCCAGCACATAGACCTGGTCGCCTACCCGCATATCCTTATCGTCTCCCATCCGGATCGTGGGATAAGTATGCTTCTCTGTGAGTTTCAGTATCGCTACATCTTTACCCGGAATAGGATTTCCTTTTGTTACCAGTTTTGCCGGGATCTCCATCGGTACGATCTTTCCATTCTTACCGGATACACCCATTATTATACTGAATTCTTTATCAATATTTCCCACTTCCAGTGTCTGTGAGAAATACCAGGAATTGGCGCTGTTGAGTGCCTTGGCTTCTTCCTCGCTCATTTTCCGGCCCATGGCCTCCTGCAATGTTTTCATATCATCGTTCATGATCTCCTGGAAAGCCTGTTGCACAAAACTCTGTTTGGTGTCTTCGTCATTTTCGTCCACCACGTGTGCATTGGTAATAACATATCCATCGGGGGTAACGATAAAACCGGAACCCACCATTGTTGTATTTAATTGTTTGGACACTTTTTCGGTACCCCGTAACATGTATTTGTCAATGTCGCGGCAAAAGGTCATGATATAGATATTCCAAAACTGGTCCTGGGTAAATGTTCCTTTCTCGATCTCGTCTTTGACCTGTTGGGCCAGTTGACCCAGGGCAGCTTCATCAATGACAGGAGAAATAGCACTCGCCGTACCTTTATAAGTAGCCTTGATCATCACGGTACCGGGCTTATTTCTTTCAGCGATCTGTACGGGTGTCATCGGGCCTTGTGCAAAAGAGGCCATGCAGGAAAACAGGAAAAGGAGGGAAAGTATTCTCTTCATAACAGTTGGTTTATTTGGTAGGCTAAAGATAGTTGACCCGGGGTAGAATTCGTACTCCCATTTTCAGGGGATTTAAGGGCAAAAAACCGGAGCACGAAGGACACGAAGTACCACAACGGTCACGAAGTATCCTTCTGTATTCTTTGTGTGCTTCGTGATTCGTAGTGTTCTTTGTGCTCATACTCCATTTTCAGGGGATTTAAGGGCAAAAACCGGAGCACGAAGGACACTAAGTACCACAACGGTCACGAAGTATCCTTCTGTATTCTTTGTGTGCTTCGTGATTCGTAGTGCTCCCTGCCTGCCGGCAGGCAGGTTTGTGCTCCAAAAACCTGTCAGCTTATTTTGAAAGTAAATATTCTATGGCTAATTCATAGCCCTTTAGCCCCAATCCAAAGATACTTCCCACGGCTTTTCCACTCAGGTGTGAGAATTTGCGGAATTCTTCGCGGGCATGCACATTGGAGATATGCACTTCGATCACGGGTGTTTGAATAGCCGCCACCGCATCCCCGATCGCCACGGAAGTATGCGTATAACCCGCAGCATTCAACACAATACCGTCATGATCAAATCCTACCCGTTGCAATTCATTGATGATCTCTCCTTCCACATTGCTCTGGAAATAACTGATCTCGATATTGGCGAATCGTTTTTTGAGTTGTTCGAGGAACTGGTCGAATGGCATGTTGCCATAGATATCCGTTTCTCTTGTTCCGAGCAGGTTGAGGTTGGGGCCGTTGATGATGGCAATTTTCATAATGTGAATTTAGGGAAAAGCAAACAGTTAGTTTGGAACCATGGAGACACGGTATTCACGGAGTTACACAGAGATTGCAGGTCGTGCAACTCCGTGCCTCCCTGTCTCCGTGGTTCAAAAAATCAGTTCATACTTCTTTTTATCAAGTCCAAAAACTCATCAAAAAGATAACGGCTATCATGCGGCCCCGGTGTAGCTTCCGGGTGGTATTGTACAGAAAAAGCAGGCTTCCCTTTTACCCTTATCCCTTCGATGGACTGGTCATTCAGGTTTACATGCGTGATCTCGATATGATCCGCTTTTTTAACGGCTTCCGGGTCCACACCAAAACCATGATTTTGCGTGGTGATCTCTGATCTTCCGGAGATGATATTCTTTACCGGGTGGTTCAGCCCACGGTGACCATGATGCATTTTAAATGTCGGGATATCATTGGCGAGTGCCAGCAACTGGTGACCAAGGCAGATACCAAAGACCGGTTTCTCTTCTTTTAATATTTGTTTCAGTGTAGCAATCGCATAGTCCATGGGTGCCGGGTCGCCGGGTCCATTGGAAATAAAATAACCATGCGGTTGAAATTGTTTTACTTCTTCGAGAGGTGTTTTGGCCGGGAATACTTTTACATAAGCGCCTCTTTCCACCATGCAGTTCAGGATATTTTTCTTCACCCCATAATCCATCACAGCGATCCGGACTGCGGAGTTCTTATCTCCCAGTTCGTATGTTGCGGTGGTACTAACCCTTGATGCCAGTTCCAGTCCATCCATATTTGGTGTTTCTGCGAGTTTCTTTTTCAAAACTTCAATATCCGTGGTCCCGGAAGAAATGATACAGTTCATGGCACCTTTTGTCCGGACATGCGACACCAATGCCCGGGTATCCACTCCTTCTATCGAAACGATCTTATTCGCTATTAAATAGTCGTTCAGTGATCCGTTCGCCATTTTACGGGAATAACCATCTTCCAGGTTGCGGCCGATCAGCCCGTTGATCTTTACACCATCCGACTCTATATCGCCGTCCTTTACCCCGTAATTACCGATATGGGCGCTGTTCATAATCAGTATCTGCCCAAAATAACTGGGGTCGGTAAACACTTCCTGGTAACCGGTCATACCGGTATTGAAACAGATCTCACCGGTAGCGGTCCCAATGGCGCCAAAAGCCTGGCCATGATGCACGGTTCCATCAGCGAGTAATAAGACGGCGGGGGTGTTTGAATTGATCATATTAGCTCTTCGTTCTTTAATAACAAATTGTGCAAATTTACGGACGGGGGAGGAATTTGGATGGGTTAGTTTTTAAGGGGTTATGCACAGCAGCCCTGAGTTTGTCGAAGGGTCACTCTGAGCCTTTGTGTCTTGTCATGCCGAGGAACGAGGCATCTTGCTCTGAGCTCAGCCGAAGAGTTAACCCGACTGCAGTACTACTAGCATCCCAGTTGCAGTTTACCCTGAGTTTGTCGAAGGGCACTCTTGTACGTTCGGTACTCTGCTGGGCATAACCCGAAATCGGTATTGACCTTTATTGTACGTAACAGACAGTATCCCACACGCTTTCAGGAAGGGGATAATATTGTTGTTGCGTATATTTATACATTAGCAGCAAGACAACTAAGTACCCCTTCAATTCAGATGTAATTAAATCTCAAGAACAACGATTCATATGCCTCTTTCAGATTCTTTTAACCGCTCTAAATTTTTTGTTGAAGT
This sequence comes from Chitinophagaceae bacterium, assembly GCA_031406595.1. Classification (GTDB taxonomy): domain Bacteria; phylum Bacteroidota; class Bacteroidia; order Chitinophagales; family Chitinophagaceae; genus JJ008. The sequence continues at coordinate 1,836 of JANOHQ010000123.1, read as the reverse complement.
ATTCACTATCAATCAAAAGTTCACTTTTACCCAAATGATGACTGCTGTTAAAACCGGTGAGTCGCATTTGAATATCGGAACACCCAGTGAAAAGTACGCAAAGAAAATTCTCTTTGAATTTGGCGATTTGTCATCAGCACTTGACAGTTTAGAATTCATTCCGACATTTTTTTCAGTAAACAAAGTACCATCGTTCTATTTGAAAAATGGAATTTCTGAAATTGAATATTATAAATATCATTTGGAAAACCATTACATTAAAATCACTTCTATAATAGACTTTACCTCCAACTTTATAAATGTAGTTTTTAGATTAGGAATTCCTCTTAGAAAATGCAATGTGTATGCTATTTTAGAAAACTTAAATACCAAAAACACCGAATGTGCAACATTGCTCAAAAAATTTGAGCGTCATTTTGAAAAGCAAAAAAGAATAAGAAATATCATTATTCACGAAGGAAAACATGAAAGTGAGGAAATAAAGTTTATTGATAGTACTATTATGAGCAAGGTTTTCTTGGGAAAAGAAAAAATATTAATAGACTATTTTAATTCTCAAAAACAAGTTGCAATCTCCAAAGTTATTGAAAAAGTTAAGCAAGACAATCTTGACGTTAGTAAGTTTGTAGCCGACATCGTGGAGTCATTAACACAACAATTTTTAAACAGCTATAAGTTTCTCAAATCTCAAGAATTACATGAATAAACTTATTAACAGCCCAGCTGCTTACATGGAATTTTTCCTTCCCGACCGAGTCTCCTTTCTGACCCCTTCCCCGACAGTGTCTCGCCAGCCGGATGCTTGGGTTAAATAAACCGCTATCGGCGGACACGTCGGTTTGCGTATTAAACGCTTTTAAACCATTCACAGTATTGAACCGATGAGTCCCCGCGTCAACATTTTTCTGAAATTAGAGAACCGGGAAACGGGAGACTTATCGGGGGAGAAAAGCCCACTATTTGCAATTTGGATTAGCAAGTTTATTTTTGATAATAGATCAAAATAAAAGATGTGCAAAGTCTACGATACAGTCGGATGTTTGAAGGCTGTGAAGTCACACCTGCATCGACACAATGTAACAGAATTCAATTCTATTAATGAAGTCATTGCTTTTCAAAAAGCTTTCACTACTTCGCGGCAGCAAATAATTTCAAATTCGGAGCTTGAGATCAAACTCGAAAAAAAGAATCTTATTTCAGAAAATACTCAGCTAACGGACTCTATCGAAATAAAGAAAGTTGAAGTTGAAAAGGAGTTATTGAAAGAACTCGAATGCTTAAAACTGCGTTTGGAGGATATATCACTGACTCAAAAAAATGGGTGGCGGAAAATCGTCAAATATTTCAGAGTTTTCTTCTTGAGGAAGAAAGTCCGCAATTACGAGGCAACCCTACCTTTCAAAATCTCCCAATCGGTTCAACAATCAACAAATACCTTAAGAACAAATGAGAATCGTCATGACTACATTGCATCGCGATTTCAAGATGCGGTTATGGATAATTGCATGACTGGGTTACAGGCTTTAGACAGAAAGAAAGCAATAATTGATGAAGTCCATAGTTCGATTTACGGCGCAGTTGGCGAACAAAAGGTTGTGAGGGAATTAGAAAAACTATCTGACGATTACGTTTTGATAAATGATTTCTGCTTGTCCTTTAATCCTCCAATTTTCAACCGTAACGAAAATGACCATATCAAAACTATCCAGGTAGATCACGTGTTAATCGCCCCTTCGGGCATTTTCATTATCGAGACAAAGAATTGGAGTGAGCAATCTATAAACAGCTTGAGCCTACGGTCTCCTGTTTTGCAACTCAAAAGAACCAGCTTTGCTC
>JANOHQ010000097.1:0-3191 GCA_031406595.1 Chitinophagaceae bacterium | reverse complement strand
CCTATGATGCTACGATGTCGACGCTGAAGACCTATAACAATGGCCGGGGGGCTTTTGAATTCTCGCTGATCAAACAGGGTGTGGTGGACCGGTACAGTGGCAACAGGAGGGAGTCGATGTGTCCTTCGTTTAAGACGTATTAGTAATTGTTTTATTGTGGGCTTAGTAATTCCGGAATTTACCGTACAATATGGGCATTCTTAACACATCCTTTCAATCTGTTTTCGCCAAAATTTGGTTACTTTATATAAATAAATTTACCCTGAAAAGATTCCTGCTCACAGCCATGCTTATTCCTGCTTTAATAGCGTCAGGACAGAGCTACAATAATATTGAATTCATTGAAAATAAAGGTCAATGGGATAGCCGTATACAATATAAGGGCAATGTAAGCAACGGTGCCCTTCTGATCCGTGAGGGAGGGTTTACTGTCATTCAGCACAATCCCGGCGACTATGCGGCATTGTCTGATTTTTTACATGGTCATAAGGCAAACGGGTTACCCTTCAATCCTGAGGAGAAATTTGTACTCCGGTCCCATGCCTGGGATGTAGATTTTGTAGGTGCATCAAAAAATATCCGGGCCGTGCCCGACAAGGCCGTTTCTACGTACAATAATTATTTTATCGGTAGCGACCAGTCAAAATGGGCGGCTGATTGCAAAATATTCCAGGCGATCACGCTGGAAGAAGTATACCCGAATATCGATGTCCGTTATTATACAGACAATGGATTCCTCAAGTATGATATTATTGTAAGACCCGGTGGGGATGTTTCAAAGATCGCGTTGAAATACGATGGGGTTGATAAACTACAGGTGAAGAACAAGGAACTGCTCATCAGCACATCGATCGGGGAGTTAAAGGAATCATCACCGTACACCTACCAGTCTACTTCCACCGGGAAGAACGAGATCAGCTGTAAATACTCTGTAAAAGATAATATCGTGCGGTTTGATGTAAAGAATTACGATCCCGCTGCTACATTGATCATTGACCCCGTAGTGGTTTTTTGTTCTTTCTCAGGAAGTACAGCAGATACCTATGGTTTCACCGCCACTTATGGACCCGACGGAAGTATGTTTGGCGGTGGTATTTGCTTTGATGTAGGTTGGAGGGTTTCCACTGGAGCTTACCAGACAAATTTCCAGGGCGGGGCCTTTGATATGGGCATCATTAAATTAAGCCCTGATGGAAGAAGTCGTATATACGCGACTTATATAGGTGGCAGCGGCGAAGATCAGCCACATAGTTTGGTGGTTGACCCACAGGGAAACCTCGTGATAGCCGGCCGCACCAGTTCAGGTAATTACCCTGTAGTAAATACTTCGGGACAGGGTACTGGCGGAGGATATGATATTGTAGTGACTAAACTGAATGCTGCCGGCAATGGCCTGATAGGATCAAAAAAGATCGGGGGTGCCGGCGATGACGGCGTAAATATTTCCACAACAAGATCATCGAATTCTTTACAACGTAATTATGGGGATGACGGTCGTACCGAAGTTATCCTCGATGCTGCAGGTAATGCATATGTCGCCTCCTGCACCCGTTCAACGAATTTTCCCGGTACTACGGGTTTTTTCCAGCCCGCATCCGGTGGTCAGCAGGATGGTGTTGTACTCAAACTTAACCCGACACTGAGCACTGTGATGTTTGCCAGTTACCTTGGTGGTTCGGGTAATGATGCAGCCTATGTATTGGCGCTGGGTCCTGGCGGGAATATTTACGTTGCCGGTGGTACGGAAAGTGGGAACCTTGACATACCCGCAAATACGGCCGGTACTGTCGGCCCTTCTAATAATGGAGGCATCGATGGTTTTGTGTCCATTATCAGTAACAATGGTACAGTACGGAGCCGCACTACGTATATCGGTACTGCGCAGACTGACCAGGTATTTGGTATCCAGTTTGACCGGAATGGATTTCCATATGTAATGGGACAAACAACCGGTACCTGGCCCATTATTAATGCAGCATACAGCAATGCGAATGGAAAACAATTCATAGTAAAACTTCAACCTGATCTCAGTAGCCGGATCTATTCTACTGCATTTGGATCAGGAGGAGCCAATCCTAATATTTCACCCACCGCGTTTTTGGTAGACCGTTGTGAAAATGTATATGTATCAGGTTGGGGCGGTCATCTCGGGAATAGCAACATTTTTTCCAGTGAAGGAACAATGGGACTGCCCATTACACCAGATGCAATAAAAAGTTCTACCGATGGGAAAGACTTTTATTTTTTTGTATTGAGGAAAGATGCGACGGGACAACTCTTCGGTAGTTTTTTTGGTGAGAATAATGCACCCGGACAATTGGGAACAGACCATGTGGATGGAGGCACCAGCCGGTTTGATCCCAATGGTGTTATATACCAGGCGATATGTGGAAACTGCGATATTGGTGGTGGGCGGCCTTTTTACCCGACCACGGCCGGTGCATGGGCTACGAACAATAGTTCACCCAGATGTGACCTGGTTATGCTGAAGATCGCATTGAATCTCGCGGGTGTGAATGGCGGTATCCAGTCTGCCATTGCTGGTGCACCTCGTGATACAGCCGGTTGCGTACCACTCACAGTTGATTTCACCGATACGATCGGTACAGCACAGAGCTACGAATGGTATTTTGAATATATACCGGGTAACCCTCCTGATCTGATCACAACGATTCCAACAGCCTCCTACACTTATACGGCGGTGGGTCTGTACCAGGTAATGCTGGTGGCGATCGACCCGACTACCTGTAATATAAGAGACAGTTCATTTTTGACGATCCGTGTAGGTGATCTGCAGGCATCCGTCGCTTTCACCCCGGTAAAATTGCCTCCCTGCGATCAGTTCAATTACAGGTTCGATAATAATTCAATACCGCCACCACCAAGACCTTTTGGTCCCGCTTCATTTGTCTGGGATTTTGGCGATGGATCACCCCGTTTAACTGCGGGTTCCGGTCCCGTATTGCATACTTTCCCCGGTCCGGGTACTTATAATGTGACACTTCTTTTGCAGGATACCGGGTATTGTAATGCGCCTGATTCGGTAACAGATGCCTTAAGTGTTGCTGCGAATGTGGTGGCAAAATTTACCACGCCTTCAACGGGATGTTTACCATATACCGCTGAATTCAGAAATACATCCGATGCGGGCGAAACCTGGCTTTGGGATTTTGGAGACCCGGCGAGTGGCG
>JANOHQ010000096.1:0-4239 GCA_031406595.1 Chitinophagaceae bacterium | reverse complement strand
CCTATGATGCTACGATGTCGACGCTGAAGACCTATAACAATGGCCGGGGGGCTTTTGAATTCTCGCTGATCAAACAGGGTGTGGTGGACCGGTACAGTGGCAACAGGAGGGAGTCGATGTGTCCTTCGTTTAAGACGTATTGATCATCCCTTTACGGCTCACTAAAGCTTATCTCAAAAGTCTTACACTGAAGGAACACGAAGGACACAAAGCTGGCACAAAGAACACAACGCATTGAAAACAAAGGGATGTCTCGTTGTGTCCGTTGTGTTTCGTGGTGTTCTTTGTGTTCCATTTACTTTTGAGATAGCTTCTAATTTAATTTTCGGGTATCACCCGGATTTTTTTTTGCCCAGACCGGCGATCGCGATCCGGTGGCCCTACCCACAACAGCTATTGGTAAAAAGTTGCAGTTACTGGTAAAAAGATTCATCGGTGATCTTTTTCTGCGGTATAATCCTTCTTTCAACTAATTTTTACAGGTAAAACGGAATTTGAAGCGATTCCCTGGTGATTTTATGTTCCAGCTGACTGAAAAGGAGTATAAAGCTTTGATATTCCAATCTGGAATATCAAATCCTGCCCGGGGCGGCAGGAGGAAAATGCCCTATGCTTTCACTGAACAAGGCGTATCCCAACTGTCGACAATCCTGAATAGTAATACGGCTATTGAAATGAGTATCCGGTTAATAAGGATATTCACAAAACTCCGGGAGATATTACTAACCCATAAAGATATTTTATTGAAGCTGGAGCAGTTGGAAAAGCAGGTAATACAAAACAGTAATAATATACATAACATTTTTGTCGCCCTGAGAGAACTATTAAAGCCCGCACAGGAACCAAGGCCACCCATTGGGTTTAAACTGGCAGCTAAGCAAAAGAAATAAAAACAAGCTGCCTGGCAAGGATAATATCAGGATCAGGTCTCCCATTTCCCCCATTTTTCCGATTTTTACAGCTCACCAGCTATAAAACCGGGTCATGGAAACAGCTACTTCCCAACTTACCGCTAATCATATCGGGGCTTTTAAAAAGATCGTCGGCGATCAGTATGTATTGGCCGATGAAGAGTCCCTGCATCATTATTCGCATGATGAAACAGAAGACCTTCACTATCCACCCGAAGTGGTGATCAAACCACGGACGGCTGAAGAGATCAGCGCCATATTAAAAATTTGTAATAAGGACAAAATACCTGTCACACCCCGCGGCGCAGGTACCGGCTTAAGCGGGGGTGCATTACCCCACTTGGGCGGCGTTTTGCTGTCAACCGAAAGGATGAACTATATCCTTGATATCGACGAACGGAATCTGCAGGTCACCACCGAACCGGGTGTGATCACGGAAGTTTTGCAGAATGCGGTTAAAGAAAAGCATTTGTTTTATCCACCCGATCCCAGCAGCCGTGGCTCCTGTTTTATCGGCGGGAATATTTCGGAGAACAGTGGTGGACCCAAAGCCGTTAAATATGGCGTGGTCAAAGACTATGTGCTCAATCTCCAGGTCGTATTGCCTTCGGGCGAGATCATCTGGACCGGTGCCAATGTATTGAAGAATGCAACAGGTTATAATCTTACACAACTAATCGTTGGCAGTGAGGGAACACTGGGTATCGTTACCAGGATCGTTTTGCGTTTAATACCCCTGCCCAAACACGATCTGCTGATGCTGGTTCCATTTAATGCGGCCGAGAACGCCTGTGCCGCTGTCAGCGCTATTTTCAGGGCGGGCTATACACCCAGCGCCATGGAATTCATGGAACGGGATGCGCTGGTATGGGTGAGTAAATTTTTGGATACAAGTTCCGTACAGATCGGTGATGATGTGCAGGCTCACCTGTTGATCGAAGCGGATGGTAATAATATAGATGTGCTGATGCAGGAAATGGAAGGGATCTCGGCGATCGTTCAGCAATTCGATTGCGGCGATATACTCTTTGCCGATGATGCACAACAGAAAGCAGAACTATGGAAAATGCGGAGGAGGGTAGGAGAGGCAGTGAAATCACATTCCATTTATAAGGAGGAAGATACTGTGGTACCCCGGGCCGAACTCCCGATATTATTAAAAGGTGTAAAGGATATCGGGCGCAAATATGGATTCCAGTCGGTTTGCTATGGCCATGCGGGTGATGGCAACCTTCATGTCAATATTATTAAGGGCACATTAACAGATGAAGAGTGGAATGGCTCGTTAAAAGAAGGGATAAAAGAGATATTTGTACTGGTAAAACAACTGGGTGGCACGCTGAGCGGCGAGCACGGTATCGGTTTGGTGCAGAAGGAATATATGGATATCGTATTTGATCCGGCTTCCATGCGGCTGATGAAGGAGATAAAGAAAATATTTGACCCGAACAATATTCTCAATGCAGGGAAAATATTTGATCTATGATGCAGGAGACCGTTTCGCCGGGAACACCCAAACAGCAAGTAAGAGCCATCATGATATTTTGCCTGGCGCTTATCGTTGGGACCGTTCTTTTTGCGGCTGTGATCCTGCTCCTGCATTTTACAAACGGACCGGTCATGGATGACAAAGAACCTGTTTTTAAGGAGATCATGCTTTACGCCGCTATCGGCATAGCTGTTTTTTGTTTTGTGAACGCCATGAGAATGTTTAAAAAACTAAGGAATACTGGCACACAGTTAGTTTCACTGAATGACCGGTTAAACCAATACCGGACTGCGCTGATCGTATACATGGCAGGTTGTGAGGGTGCAGCGATCTTTAGTATAATTGCGTTTTTTATGACCGGTGTCCCCTGGTTATTGATCATTACCGGGTTGATGCTGGCCGCGATGCTGGTAAAATTTCCCTTCCGGAAAAAGATAATTGCGGACCTGGCCCTGGATTGGAAAGAACAGCAGGAATTGGAATAAACTATACATTAAAAAACCGTAGTATGAAAAGAACCCTTTTGATCTTGTCATTATTGAGTGTTTCTCTCTTCTCTTTCGCACAGGATGATGAAGAAGAAAAAAGGCCTTTTAAAGAAAATCTTTTTACCGGCGGGAATGTGACTGTTTCTTTCTTTAACGGGACCACTATTTTAGGAGCAAGCCCCATATTTGGCTACAAGCTGGCCAATTGGGCAGATGCCGGGATCGTTGCCAATTTTATTTATTCCGGGCAACGGGACTACCAGGAATTTGACGATAAAGTCCGGCAGACAGTGTATGGAGGAGGAGTATTCACCCGCTTGTACCCGGTGAATTTTATATTTCTCCAGGGACAGCTTGAGCATAATTTTACCAAACTGAAATACATTCCAGCCACCAGTTCATTTTTACCGTATAATGAAACGGTGGACGCAACCTCTTTTCTTGTCGGTGCAGGGTATACCCAGGGAAGAAACCCGGACAACAATACATTTTATTATGTATCGCTTTTATTTGATGTCATGAAAAATGAGAACTCTCCTTACGTCGATAGAGTTTATAACCCCGGCACCGGTCAGTACAGTGTGCGGGCGGTACCCATTATCCGTGCAGGGATTAATATTGCGCTTTTCCAGGGACGCAATCGCCGGGATTAAATTATTTATTGAAACCAGGGCAGCAGTTCATCCGGGTCATTGATGATGATGATGGATTGCCCCGGTTTTTCATACAGGAATTCCTCTTCCTTCATTTTTTTTAGGTGCAGGACCAGGTGATCGTAGAATCCATCTGTATTCAGGATAAAGATTTGCTTATCATGGATCGAAAGCTGGTTCCAGGTAACGATCTCGAATAATTCATCCAGCGTGCCATAACCTCCGGGAAGGATCAGGGCCGCATCGCACAGGTTATACAATGCTTTTTTCCGCACATGCATATCATCTGATACGATCAACTCCGTGATTGCCTGGTGCTGTGCCTCCCACTCGAGTAATATCTTTGGGATGATGCCGGTCACATGCCCGCCGTTTTCCATCACACTGTCGGCTATGCAGCCCATGATGCCGGCACTGCCTCCACCATAGATAAGGCGAATATTATTTTCTGCCATCAGTTGGCCCAGCCGGGTAGCGTCTTCGGTGTAACGGGGATTGGTTCCTTTCTTTGAGCCGCAGAATACCGCTAATGATCGTATTGCCATAGTTCCTGTTAAATTGACGCAAAGGGAAACTAAAATTCTTTATCTTCAAAATTCCTTATTGTCAATAATCATTATTTAACGAAAGAAATCCTGCTGTATGTCACCAGTCGTACTTTTTGCCTTTGTGATCGGGTATTTTGTTTTGTTATTGGC
>JANOHQ010000082.1:0-21545 GCA_031406595.1 Chitinophagaceae bacterium | reverse complement strand
GCCGAGGAACATTTCGTACATGCGGAAAGTGTCGGCGCCGTATTTCTCAATTATCTCATCTGGATTAACAACATTCCATTTCGATTTGGACATTTTTTCAACTTCGGAACTACATTTTATCTCACCTTCTTCATCATTGATAAATATTGAGTCTTTATACTCACCCCTCCAGCTCTTAAGTCCTTCAACATCTAAAACACTATTATTTACTATTCGTATGTCGACTCGAACTGCTCCAACTTTTAAAGTGTTTTGAAGAGATATCTTTTTGTTTGGATATTTTTTTTGCAAATCAGATTTTATTTTTTCCAGTTCGCTGTCAATTACAGCTTTTCTTTCATTTGACAATTTCCCTTCCTGTAAATCATCTGCCCATGTTTTTGAGATGAATACTTGTGGAAAATAGTTAGACTCAAGATATTTCTCAATCCCATCGGTAACTGGTCCGGGGCTTAACAAATATTGATGCACGAATTGAGAAACTCCCTGTATCATCCCCTGGTTCACCAATCTTTTATACGGTTCATCAAAACCGATCAGGTTCAGGTCAAATAAAACCTTCGTCCACATCCGGCTGTATAATAAATGTCCCACAGCATGTTCGGTACCGCCGATATAAAGATCCACCTGGTTCCAGTAATCGCTGGCGGCACGGCTGCAGAATTCTTTGTCGTTATGGGGATCCATGTAACGGAGAAAATACCAGGATGATCCGGCATAACCGGGCATTGTATTCGTTTCGAGAGCACCGGCCTCCCTGCCCTCCAAAGGAGGGTTCCGGGTTCCCGCTATTGTAGAGAGGTTTACACTCTGCCGGACCCAATCCTGGATATTGGCCAATGGACCCTGGCCATCGGGACCCGGTGTGTATTTTTCCACTTCCGGCAGCTTCAATGGCAATTCGCTTTCATCCAGTGGATAGGCGATCCCATTGATCCATTTTATAGGGAAAGGTTCACCCCAATAACGCTGCCGGCTGAACGCGGCATCCCGCATTTTATAATTCACTTTGCGTTTGCCGATGCCATTATCTTCCAATGCCTGTATTGCTGTTTCCATCGCTTCCCGCATAACGAGGCCATCGAGGAAACCGGAATTTTCGAGTATCGCATCTTTGGTCGGATTCGCTTCTTCGCCGTTAAAATGCTTTCCGATTATATTGGTAACAGGTATATTAAAATGCTTTGCAAATTTCAGATCCCGTTCATCACCGCAGGGAACAGCCATGATGGCTCCTGTTCCATATCCTGCGAGTACATATTCGGATATCCAGATATAACAGGCCTGCTATTAAAAGGATTGACCGCGTAAGCGCCAGTAAATACACCCGTGATCTTTTTCTCGGCCATCCGTTCTCTTTCACTGCGGCTTTTTACGTAGGTGATGTAGTCGTCAACGGCCGTTGCCTGCTCTTCGCTTTTTATCTGTTCAACCAGTTCATGCTCGGGGGCGATCACCATAAAGTCGACACCAAAGATGGTATCAGGTCTTGTGGTGTAAACGGTGAGTGGGGCTTGGCTAGTGGCTAGTGGGTTTGTAGTCGTAATTTCAAAATTGATTTCAGCACCGCTGCTTTTCCCGATCCAGTTGCTTTGCATTTCTTTCATCGCATCGCTGAAGTCAACCGTGTTCAACCCGTCAAGTAAGCGATCCGCGTATTCTGTTATACGCAGGTACCATTGCCGCAATGTTTTTTTTACTACGGGGTGGCCACCTCTTTCGCTGACACCGTTCACCACTTCGTCGTTGGCCAATACGGTCCCCAGTGCTTCACACCAGTTTACTTCGCCATAACCGCAATAGGCCAGTCGCCTTTTCATCAGTGTGTCTGCTTTCTCTGCCTCTGAATACGCATTCCATTGTTCCGCGGTAAAATGTTTGCCGGGAATGGGTTCACCGGTCTTCGGCATCGCACCCTTTGTTTCATACTTTTTGATCAGCAATGAAATCGGCAAAGCTTTTTTCTCGGTATGACAGAAATAACTATTGAACAATTGCAGGAAGATCCACTGCGTCCATTTATAATAATCCGGATCGCTGGTTTGTACCTCGCGGCTCCAGTCGTAACAGAAACCGATATTGTCCAGCTGCGATTTGAACGTAGCGATATTTTTCCTGGTCGTCACTGCTGGATGCTGACCCGTATCCAATGCGTACTGTTCTGCAGGCAGGCCAAAACTGTCGAACCCCATCGGGTGGAGTACATTGAAACCTTTCAGCCTTTTATAACGGCTATAGATATCCGAGGCGATATAACCCAGGGGATGACCCACATGCAGACCTGCGCCACTGGGGTAAGGGAACATGTCGAGGACATAATATTTTGGTTTGGAAAAATCATTGGTTACTTTATAAGCATCCGACTCCTTCCAATACTTTTGCCATTTCTTTTCGATGTCCCTGAAATTATATTCTTTGCCCCCAGCCCCTGAAGGGGAGCTACTGGTGTTTCCTTTTGTATCGCCGGTATTCATCTGATTTACGTCTCTATTTTTTTTGATTATATCATCGGCCGGTTCGCTGCTTATCGTCCCTTTCCGCCAACTGGCGGACACTTGTACTGTAGAAACTCATCTCATCAAAAGCCCAGTAGAATTACCGAACGTTGAAGGGAGTGATACTTCGTTTACTCAGCACAAGCTGCACAGGCGATAATAGCAACACTGCAGTTTGCTACACTATTCTTATAAAAATGTCAGAGGTCTGCCTTTTTAAAAAAGTGTCGGACGCTCTTCGAGACGTCAGACACCTTTTAACAAACCTTATAGTTCGGATGGCAATATGATCCTGCACCAATCGTTTAACCTTTCCCGCTTTGCGGGATCGGGGAGCAAAAATACTGATTGTACTGTTGAATTAGCTATTTTTGCCTAACCCGTAAAATTCAAAATTCCATCTCATGTCTCAATCAGGTAAAGCTTCTATCAAACGCGGCAAACCCTCCTATTTCATGTCAATCGTTGGGGTTACGCTGGTATTATTCTTTCTCGGGCTGATCGGCTGGCTGGTGATCAATGCCAATAAGATCTCCGATCACTTTAAAGAAAATGTCTCGATCAGCGCTTACCTGCGGGAAGAACTTAATCCTAAAGACAGCACTGCACTGGTTCAATATATCTCCTCAAAGCCTTATGTCAAGGAATATACTTACGTTACCAAGGCTATGGCCAAAAAGCGGTTCAATGCCGATGGTAATGCGGAATGGGATGCAGTACTGACTGAAAATCCTCTGCCGCCAAGTATCGATTTCAAGGTAAAGACCGGATACCTCAATACAGATTCTTTATCTATCATAGAACAGGATCTCGAGAAACAGACCTATGTAGATGATGTGGATTATCCCAAGGCGCTGGTGGGACAGATGAACACCAATATCCGGAAGATCAGCATTGGCCTGCTGGTGCTGGTGGTCATTATTTCGCTGGTGGTTATTTTCCTGATCGACAATACGATCAGGCTGGCCATGTTCAGCAACCGTTTTTTGATCAAGACCATGCAGATGGTGGGTGCTACCCGCTGGTTCATTGCAAAACCGCTGAATATCAGGGCCATCATCAATGGGGCTATCAGCGGTGTGATCGCCTCTGTCTTATTATATATATTGGTACTGATTGCTGAGGGACAGCTGGAATGGCTGAAGGCCATCCATGATTCAGGCCTGCTGCTGTTCCTGTTCCTTATCCTGATCGTGGTCGGTATCGCTATTACCCTGTTCAGTACCAACCGGAGTGTGATCAAGTATTTGAGAATGAAGCTGGACGATTTATACTAAGAGTTTATCCTTCGACAAGCTCAGGAGAGAGAAAAGAGTTAGATCGGAGCTTCCGCTTCAGTTGCGGAATTTTCCCTTTGGCTGGAAATAACGAGCTACCAAAACAACTTGCGACTAAGCCCTTTATAGGGAACTTTAAGGTTTAGTAAACTTCTCCTTTGGTCTTTTTTCTCTTTCTAGCCTCTTAACCTTATCTTGCATACCCTAAAAAGAACGAAATGAGCAACGAAAAATCAATGCCTTCTATTTTCAACAAGGAGAACTATAAATGGATGCTGCTGGGGCTGCTGGTGATGGCGCTGGGAATGATATTGATGGCCGGTGGAAAAAATACCGACCCCACTATTTTCGACAAATCCAAAGTGTACAGTTCCACCCGTATTACAATCGCTCCATTGCTGATTCTTGCGGGACTGGTGATCGAGATTTTTGCTATTTTCAAAAAACCAAAAAATGCGGTTGCATAAGCTTCCTGTTTAAATAATTTTTAAAGGCGATACTTACCGGTGTCGCCTTTTTAGTATGTTGCAGCACCATACCGAAGCAGATCAAATAGGCTCGAAACCAGATTGGGCCATTAAACAGATCGCTTCGGTACAAAAGAGATATCCATGAATATTTTTGAAGCAGTTATTATCGCTATCGTAGAAGGGCTGACCGAATTTCTTCCCGTTTCGTCCACCGGGCATATGATCATCGCCGAACACCTGATGAACCTGGGTGAGACACCCGAAGAAAAAAGTTTTGTTACGCTTTACACTGTGGCGATCCAGCTGGGGGCTATTCTGGCTGTCGTTGTGATCTACTGGCGGCAGTTTTTCCAGTTCAAACGCTGGCAGTTCTATGCCAAGCTGATCGTGGGTGTTATCCCGGCGCTGGTACTCGGTTATCTTTTTTCTGATAAAATAGACGAATTACTTTTCAACCCCACCGTAGTGGCGATCGCCATGCTGGCCGGGGGAATTGTGTTATTGTTCATTGACAAAGTGTTTAAACGCCCAACGGTCGAGTCGGAAGACCAGTTGGGTTTTGGCAAATCCTTTATCATCGGTTGCTGGCAGGTGCTGGCGATGATCCCGGGTGTAAGCCGCAGCGCGGCTTCGATCATCGGGGGTATGCAACAAAAACTGACACGGAACCTGGCGGCTGAGTTCTCTTTTTTCCTGGCGGTGCCCACGATGTTTGCTGCCACAGCCTATACCCTGTTCCTGAAAGACTGGCCCACCACCAATGGTGTACAGAAAGGGTTCTCGCTGATCACGTCTACGCAGGAGAACACAGTATCTTTTATCATTGGCAATATCGTGGCATTTGTGGTCGCTATGCTGGCTATCCGTTTCTTCATAAATTTTCTTAAAATATACGGGTTCCGGTTCTTCGGTATTTACCGGATCATTGCAGGTATTGTATTACTGATCCTGTTATTCACCGGTGTTATTTCCAAATAATCATTCAACCTAAAAACTACTACATGAAAAAGATCCTGTTTGGCTTGTTACTGATCACCGCATTTACCGCCTGTTCCAACCATGGCAAAAAGATCACCATCGAGGGAACAAAAGGCGAAGTCTTTTATAAAGGAGAGGGTGTAACGGAAAGGGATGCACAGAAACTGGGGAATTACCTGAAGGAAGCGGAATACTTCGACAATAAGGCTGGTAAATCAGTACAGCTCATGAAAGCCAAAGATGGCGAAGGCTATGAACTGCACTTCGTCGTAGATCAGCAGAAAGTAAAAGAGACACCCGGTGTGGAAGAGAGTTTCCGGATAATTGGCGCGGCGATCTCCACCAATGTTTTTGGTGGCAAACCGGTGGATGTGTACCTGTCTGATAAGAAGTTGAAGGATTTTGTGACCCTGTTGTATGACAAGCAGAAAGCAGAAGATCTGACGGCAGCACCGGATGAAAAAGTGAAAACGGACTATACAGACGGCTGGGATAACGATAAGGCCGGCGATGTTACCTTTCATTGGAAAGGGATCACCGATGACGAATCAAAGACAATTGCCGATTATATTGTGCAAAACGGTTCATTCGGCGGTGGTACAGCCCATATTTTTATGAACAAGGAAGGAGAACGTTTTATCCTGCGCTTCCCGATGATCGAATCTGCCCTGACAGATGCTGGTACTATAGCACAGGTAGAGAAGGTTTCGAAAGAGATAAAGGATAATGTATTTGCCAATGTTGCCTATTCGTTCTATATCACGGATGAAAAAATGGCGACGGTAAAAGCCTTCGATTATTAAGATCAACCGGGCGGGCAAAAACAGATCCTGCCGGGAAGACGGTCCAAAGGACTCTCCAACGGAGTACTATATACCTTCGGAGTAAGACGGAAAGAAAAGCAACCTGCGAATCACAGCTTACGGTCTTCCCTCCCGAAGCTTCGGGATTCCCGGCTATTTTTTAAGCGGGTACAGTTCCTTTTTCTTGAGTAAATGCAAAGGGTTTCCCTATTTTTATACAATAAGAGGCAAGTATGCAAACAGCATCTAAAAAAGTAGTGAATGGCTGGGCGATGTATGACTGGGCGAATTCGGCGTATAACCTTGTCATTACCTCCACGATATTTCCTGCCTATTTTGAAGCAGTCGCAGTTGATAATGCCGCTGTTTCAAAAACCACGGTGACTTTCCTCGGAAGACAGTTTACGAACACTGCTCTTTACAATTATGCACTGGCTTTTGCGATGCTGGTGGTGGCGGTGATGTCCCCTCTCTTATCTTCCATTGCCGATTACCGCGGTAACAAGAAAAAATTCATGAATTTTTTCCTGACGATGGGAAGTCTTGCCTGTGCCTCGCTGTTCTTTTTTGACCGCGGCTCACTGGTGCTGGGTATTGGCTCCATGATCATCGCCTGTATCGGTTTCTGGGCCAGTTTTGTTTTTTATAATTCTTTTTTGCCGGAGATCGCTGCGCCACAGGACCGTGACAGGATCAGCGCCAAAGGATTTGCTTATGGCTACCTGGGAAGTGTATTGCTGCAGATCATTTGTTTTGTTTTTGTTTTTATGCCCGGGCTGGTAGGTGGCTATGATGATAAGATCAACGGCACGTCCAACATACAGTTCCAGGTTTGTTTCTTACTGGTAGGCATTTGGTGGTGGAGTTTTGGGCAGTACTCATTAAAGCGATTACCCAATCCTGTTCCGGCCGGGAGTGGTGATCTGAAACATAAAGTGTTGTCAAAAGGATATAATGAATTAAAAAAAGTATGGAGACAGTTGAAACAGCTTCCCGCATTGAAACGTTATCTCGGTTCATTCTTCTTTTACAATATGGGGGTGCAGACAGTCATGCTGATAGCTGCATTATATGGTAAAAGCGAGTTGGAGATCCCGACCTCGAATCTTATCATCTCAATCCTGATCATCCAGCTGATCGCCATACCCGGGGCTTTTGCCATTTCCTGGCTCTCTTCCAGGATCGGCAATTTAAAAACACTGATGACACTGGTCGTACTTTGGATATTCCTTTGTATCGTCGGCTACCTGTTGCCCAAAGGTGGTATCTATGAGTTTTATGGCCTGGCTGTTGCGGTAGGATTTGTCATGGGTGGTACACAGTCTCTCAGCCGCTCCACCTATTCCAAGCTGATGCCGGAGACAAAGGACACCGCTTCGTTCTTTAGTTTTTATGATGTTACAGAAAAGTTGGCGGCCGTAGTGGGCATCTTTAGTTTTGGTTTTATTACTGAACTGACGGGGTCGCAGAGAACCTCGGTGCTTACATTGGCAATTTTCTTTATCCTTGGTTTGTTACTATTATTTTATGCGAATGCGTTGAAGAAACCCTCCGCAGGGGGAGTTTAGAACCCTACATTTTAAATTTTCCGAAAGGTTTTTAAGATAATAATGTAGAAACTTAACATGATTAACGAAATCTATAAAATTTAAACGACCCGGGAACCCTCCTGAGTTTGTCGAAGGATCGGAGGGCAGGGAGGCTTTTATGAAACTTTATTCCATCAATACCGGTTATTTCAAACTAGATGGGGGCGCCATGTTTGGCGTAGTCCCCAAATCCATCTGGAATAAGATCAATCCCGCCGATGAGAACAATCTTTGCTCCTGGGCGCTGCGTTGCCTGCTGATCGAAGACGGTGACCGGTTGATCCTTGTCGATAACGGCAACGGCGATAAACAGGATGCGAAGTTCTTCAGCCATTATTACCTGCACGGGGATGATACGCTGGATAAGTCGCTGGCGAAATATGGTTTTACAAGAGACGATATCACCGATGCTTTTCTCACCCATCTTCATTTTGATCATTGCGGCGGTAGTATTGTACGGGAAGGAGACCTGCCTGCCGGACAGGCAGGTAAACTGGTGCCGGCATTTAAGAATGCGACCTATTGGAGCAATAAGGAACACTGGGACTGGGCGGTGCATCCCAATGAACGGGAGAAAGCATCATTCCTCAAAGAAAATATCCTGCCGATCGAAGAAAGCGGTCGCCTTCAGTTTATCAATGTCACCGGCAGTAAAGATGGGAAACTGGGAGAGACTCATTTTACAGAGAACATTTCCGTTCGTTTTGTAAATGGACATACCGAAGCGATGATGCTCCCACAAATAAAATACAAGGATAAAACCATTGTCTTCATGGCGGACCTGCTCCCTTCTGCCGGGCATATTCCCATTCCCTATGTGATGGCATACGATATGAACCCGCTGACAACATTAAATGAAAAAAGATCCTTTTTAAAAGAAGCTGTAGAAGGAGATTATATCCTATTCTTTGAACATGATCCCGTGAATGAATGCTGTACTTTACAGCAGACGGAGAAAGGGGTGAGGGTGAAAGATGTTTTTAGGCTGGAAGAGGTCGGGTAGAGATACAAACTAAAAGATAATAGATAAAAGTGCTTATAGATCGGGAAGTCTTCATTGTTCGTAAATCTCTTTTCCCTTTTAAGTATCTTAAGGTACTAGCCGGAAATTTATTCTTTAAACAACTTTTATCTATTAGTTTTTATCTATTACCTGTTCTTTCTCTTCCTTCTTCCCCACTATTCTTTTAAACCCCAATATCAGCACACTTCCCACGATCGCCGGTACGATCAGGTTGATCAGCCAGATACCCAGTGCGGTAAAGCTGACTCCTAATCCATTCGCTGTATAAAGCGCCATGATCGTGGTCATTATTTTTCCGCGCTGCACCAGTTCAATGATCGCAATACTTGGTATCACGGCCATCACGAGGAAGGAAACACTCATCGCCCAGAATGTTTGTATCCAACTAACATCTACTGCAAACAAATGGAAAAGCAGGTAATACTGTACAATGAATACGACAAACCGAACCAGGGATAAGAACAATAAGCGTAACAACAACACGGCGTCAAAGTCTTCCAGCGCTTTCACCAGGTAAGCAAAGCGGCGGCTGCCCGGCAACCGGTCCACCCAGCGGACCAACCATGACAAACGGAAATAAAAAAGCAAGACACCCGCAAGCACAATGGCTGTACCATAAATGATCACATTCATCCAGATCGGTGAGAGCAATTGACTGGATTCAATAGCAGGGCGAAGAATGATCAAGCCTACACAGCCCATCAATAAGGTAATGATCAGTTGGCTGATACTCCCGACAATGGTGATCGAGATCGTTTTCAAACGATTGCCCTCCTCCATATACAATACCCGTCCCAGGTATTCGCCTACCCTGTTGGGTGTGCTTACAGAAAAAGAAACACCGGAAAGCACGGCCCGGAATGATCGCAGAAAACTGATGGGCTGTATCGGCCTCACGGAGATCTTCCATTTCATCGCTTCGATGGACCAGTTGACCACCATCAGAACGATCACGGCCACCAGGTTCCACAAGAGTGGTGTATTGAATGACGCTTTGATCCCTTCCCAGGCTTCTTCCAGGTTGGGCTGACTGCGGACCTGGCGGTAGATGGACCATGACAGCCAGATGAACAGCAGGGGGCCGAGAAAGTAATTGATGAAAATCCTGGTATTTCTGTTCAGCTTCATGTATCTCAACTGTGTGATCTGTGGTTAACCTCTATCAAAATGATACTGCCACCTGATAGCTAAGTTTTTCCGTTCTTTGTTCTTTATCAGCCCTAAAAATACACCCTGTTTGCAAAAGCCTTCTAAAATAATCCTTGGCATAGATCCCGGCACCATCGTAATGGGATATGGATTGATCGTGGTAACAGGCCACGAGATCTCTTTACTGGAACTGGGTGTATTAAAACCCGGCAAGGTAAAGGACGGTTATAAAAAATTACAACTCATCTATAATACCGTCAGCGGGTTGATCACCCAGTACAAACCCACCGATTTTGCCATCGAAGCACCGTTCTTTGGAAAGAATGTACAGAGTATGCTGAAACTGGGAAGAGCCCAGGGTGTAGCCATCGCTGCTGCCATGCGGCACGGACTGGAAGTAACCGAATACTCTCCCAAAAAAGTAAAACAATCTATTACCGGCAATGGGAATGCGGACAAGGAACAGGTGATGAAGATGCTGCAGACATTACTGACATTTAAATATGGCCCAAAACAATTCGATGCTTCCGATGCATTGGCGGTAGCCGTCTGTCACCATTTTCAATGTAATTCTCCACTGGGAAAGATGCCGAAAGGATTAAAAGGCTGGGATGAGTTTGTAAAGAAGAACCCGGGGCGGGTGAAGGGATAAAATTGGATTCAACCATTTAAATGAAATAGCTATGGGGTTCTTTAAAAAACTCTTCGGAGGGTTCAAAGAAGAAGTTATTCCTGAGAAAAACTTTTCGGATGAACAATGGCAGGAAGACGGTGGGTTAAAAGAAAAAGGATTGGAAAATGTATTAGGGAAAATGCACGAGATGGTCGGGCACGCTATTATTCCATTTGGTGTGGGTGGTGCCGTAGATATGTATTATTTCCCCAACCATATCCCGGGAACAGGTTTTGCGACGATGGAATTACTGGACCCCGAAGGCGAAGGCCCCGTTCCTAACAGGCTGGGAACTTATGAACTCGTTGCTTTTACAAAAGAACCTTATAACGAAAGCCAGGAAACACCTACCGCTTTCAATCGTATTGAACGCCGTTTCTGTGGAACTTTCACAACGATCGCGAATTATTCTTTCCAGGCAAAACTAAACCCCAACGAAACCTGTGAAGTTCCTGCCAAAGATGAAGAGAACAGGTGTATGCTTTTTGATCTTTATCAACCCGGTGGCAAGGAATTTACTGTTGGCGACCGAAAACACCATTTATTGTTATGCCTGGAAGTGTTCCGGTCTGAAATGGAATTTGCGAGAAAGAATGGAACTAATGAATTATTCATGTTATTAAAAGAAAAGGGGTATTATCCATATAGTGATCTGGATCGGGAGCCGGTTGCTTAAATCCCTGGTCTGACCGCACGAAAGCCCTACGATCTTACATAAAAGAATTTTCCCAGCGCATATTTTTCGACCACAAGAAACGCTGTGGCGATAGGGATCCTTCCGGGCGAAAAATCCAGCGCCTCCTGTTTGCCGCATAGCAAGCAGCAACACCTCGCACTAAAGTCTATGTAATATTGCTCCATTAAATCGCTGACCGCAGAAACGGCGGAGCTTCGTTTCTGCGTGGCTTTTTGGCTGCCTTTTTTCCACAAAAAAGGTAGATAGGCTGCCATAGGGTTGTCACCCACCCCTCCCACCTTTGTTCTAACAAAAATCTAAAAACAATGGAACTGCTTGAAGTAACAACAACTAATGAGCTGACGATCACCCCCTCACTCACTTCTTCCCCAAACGATTTCGATTTCCTGGAAGGCCGCTGGGCAGTGTATAACCGAAAACTTAAATCAAGGCTTACCGGTAGCAATGACTGGTCGGAATTCGAATCGGTGCTGCATATGCGCAAGACACTGCTGGGGCTGGGCAATGTAGAGAATTACTATGCCACGTTCAACGGGATACCCTTTGAAGGAATGGCGGTACGGCTCTTCAATCCCAAAACAAAATTGTGGACGATCCACTGGATCGACAGCAACAATCCATTTATGGATGGTCATCCTGTTACCGGTTCATTTGAGAATGGCGTAGGCAAATTCTATACAAGAGATGTCTTCAACGGGAAAGATATCATCATGCTCTACCAATGGGAGGCCGTGAATCCTGAGCGACCCAAATGGTCGCAGGCGTTTTCCGAAGACAATGGACAGACATGGGAATGGAACTGGGAAATGTTTTTGACAAGAATTGCTTAATTGCAAATTGCCGGGAAGACGGTAAGGCGGGAAGTTTTGTTTGCATTGAATCTCTTTCCGTCTTATCGTCTTCCCGGCTATCATTTACAAATGAGCCAGAATTTTCTCCTGCGCATTCTTAAGATCTTCTTCCGTGGCCTTTGGCTTGGATTGCGTAAAATTCAGGTCATTGGCTGAATTGATGGGGATAAGATGGATATGCGCATGTGGTACTTCGAGTCCCACGACACTGATACCACAACGGTTGCAGTCGAATGCTTTTTCAATAGCATGGGCGATGGGTTTGGCAAATAGCAGCATCTCGCTTAAATAGTCATCCGGCAGATCAAAAAGTTTGTCGGTTTCATTTTTGGGTACTACGAGTACATGGCCGGTTCGCAACGGGAAAATATCAAGAAAGGCAAAGAACTTTTCATTCTCCGCGATCTTGTACGAAGGGATCTGTCCCGCGATGATCTTTGAAAAAATGGTCATGCCGCCAAATATTTTTGATTTTAAATTTTGGATTTTAGATTGTAGATAGCGAAGTCTCACTTTACAAATCTACGATCTCTCCTGTGAGCAGGGAAATAGTTCACGCAACGGACGCTAAGAAAAAGCACGCAGCGTTGCGTCGCCGCTTCGCTGCGAGCGCTGCGTGAAATAAAAAAGTCCTGCCCTTGACAGAACTTTATCCTTTTACAGATGTCAGACGCTCTTCGAGACGTCAGACATCAGGCGGAAATTTCTTCGATCTTAAATTTCAACACCCCCGCCGGCGCCTGCACTTCAGCAGTATCACCCACGATTTTTCCCAGTATACCTTTCCCGATGGGTGAGGTAACGGAGATCTTTCCTGCTTTCAGGTCGGCTTCTTTCTCGCTGACAATTTTATAGGTCACCTGCTTTTTTGTTCCCAGGTTGGTCAGCGTTACTTTGGTCAGGATAGAGACCTTGCTGGTATCGATATTCGCTTCGTCCATCACCCGCAGTATCGCCATCGATCCCTCGTACTGGGCGATCTTGGCTTCCAATAATCCCTGGGCTTCCTTGGCCGCATCATATTCCGCGTTTTCTTTCAGGTCGCCTTTTTCCCTGGCTTCGGCAATGGCACGGCTGGCTGCGGGGCGGTCGACCCCCTTCATCTTTTGCAGCTCGGCTCTCATTTGATCCAGTGTCTCTTGTGTCACGTATTGAATGTCACTCATATACTCCTCCTTTGTTTTTTGCTTTAGTGAAGCCATCAAAAAAAAAATAACAACGCCCCAGTGTTTGCTGAAGCGTTGCATTATTGTGCCATAAAGGTAGATAACTTTTTTAGAAAACAAAAATCCAACAAATATCCCCGTTTTATCAGAACCATGAAGGCCCAATCCCGATCCTTCGTCGTCGCTCAGGACTATCGGAACAAGGAGCAACACAAACTATTCTTCGTGAATCCTCTCTGCCTTAGTGTCTTAGTGGTTTACCAAACTCACCTCCTTTCAAACTCGTAAACCCTGTCATTACTAAGGGAATACTGCTCAGCCCTGATCTCCTGCCAGCCATCCCGGAAATGAAAATCGTCAAATTCCCATTCCAGCCGGCGATTCTGCTGGAAATTTACGAGGCTGATCCGCAGGTATTTCATCGTTCTTGTCTCCCACTCACCGTTTGAATTATAGTAACCATTGTTGTACCGGTCCGACCGCCAATAGCCCGTCATCGTATCGGCATTGCTTGTATAAGTGGCATCCCCATTCTCCATAAAAGTGAATATCCCGCTTTCATATCCTGTCTGAAAATGATCTCTTCCCAGGAATACCTGGCGCCAGGCATCTTCCAATTGCCAGCTACCAACGATACGGTCCTCGTAGGTTTTGGAACAGGCAGAAAAAATAAAGGAGTTTGCCAATAAAGACAAGAGTAGATATTTTCTCATAAAAGTAGTTTCGGAAATTGCCGAAATAATAATGCCATAAGAATAGGCGTCGATCTTTTTAACAAAAAATTACTTCAAACTGATTTAAAATTGAAGATTGATAGATTTTAGATTTGGCCCTCAATTCGGAATGTCCTGGTTGCAGGCCAGATCTTACTACGGCACGAGAAAAATCTGCAATCTTAAATATAAAATTACTACGGGTTGATCTTTTCCAATAATACTTTCGCCATTTTATAAAAAGACTCGTGGCTATAACCGGCAATATGCGGGGTGATGATCACATTGGGTTGTGCGAGTAACCAGTTCAATTGTTGTTTTTCTTCTGTGGTATAGGTATCCAGTTTCTCATTCTCGAGTACATCCAGCCCGGCACCGGCTATCCTGTTTTCCTGGAGCGCATCCACCAGGTCCTTAATAGAAACAACTTTCCCTCTTGATGTATTTAAAATAAACGGGCGCTGCAATTCTACGGCATAAAAGAAATCCCGGTTCGCCATGTATTTGGTTTCTTCTGTCAATGGTACATGAAAACTGATCACATTCGCATAACGGCAGATCTGCTCCAGGCTGGCTTCTTTTACATCATCGCCACCGAAACCGAATTTATATTTATCATAGGCCAGTATCGTAACGCCAAAGGGCTGGAGCAACTTTGCAAAACTCTGCCCCGTATTTCCAAAACCGATAATGCCAACTGTTTTACCACTGAGTTCTGTTCCGCGGTTCTCATCACGACGCCACAATCCCTGCCTCACTTCATTGTGCGACGAAGTGATATGGTTCATCAGGTTCAGCAGCAGGCACAACACATGTTCGGCTACTGCGTTCCGGTTCCCTTCAGGACTGCTTTCGCATTGGATCCCTTTGCCCACGGCGTAGTCTGTATCGATCAGTTCCATTCCGCTCCCGAGCCGGCCGATCCATTTTAGTGCAGCCGCTTTATCGATGAGTTTTTTGTCGATGGGGATCCTGGTGGTGACTACCAATCCCTGCACATCATCGATACAATCGTACAATTCATCGTAACTGATTGCGGGGTTATAGTTTACCTCATACCCCTTCTCCCGGAGTGTATCCGTTAAATAAGGATGAGCATTCCCTGTAATGATCGCTTTTTTGTTCATTTCATTTTGAATGTGAGCACTGCAAAGTCTTCCACACTTAGTTGTTCTGCTCTTTTATTAAACAATTCATCCTGCAGGATCGCTGCATCAAACAATTCTTTTACTGCATTCCGCAGTGTTTTTCTTCGCTGGTTAAAGGCTGTTTTCACCAACCGGGAAAGGGATCGTTCATCTTTGATCACCGGCGGATCCTTTTTGGGTATCAACCGTATCACCCCGCTCATCACTTTCGGAGGAGGTTGAAAAGCCTGCTGCGGCACATCAAATAAATAATCCACCCGGAAAAAAGCCTGAACCAGCACACTGGTCACCCCGTATATCTTGCTTCCCTCCTTTGCTGCCAGTCGTTGTGCAACTTCTTTCTGGAACATGCCTACCATGCATTGCACATCCTGCTTCCATTCCAATATCCTGAATACGATCTCTGTTGAAATATTATAGGGAAAATTGCCGACCACGGTAAAGGGTCCGTCAAATGGTTTGCCGGTTTCCAGGATGCTGGCCGAAATGATCCTGTCTTTTAATGAAGGGTAGGTATTTAGTAAGTAGGTTACTTTTTCCTCATCCAGTTCCACTGCCTTGAAGTCGATCCCTTGCAGCTTTAGCAGGTATTTGGTCAATGCACCACCGCCGGGTCCCACTTCCAGCAATTGGGTAAAAGGATGTTCGGTTAATGCATCCACGATCTTTTGGCAGATGTCCTCATCCTTTAAAAAATGCTGGCCCAATGACTTCTTCAGGGTGTACATGCTGCAAATGTACCGCCTGCCGGAATGAAAACCTGCCCGTTCTTTGCAGAACGGGCAGGTCAGATTGATCCGGTCCCCTCATTATTGACTCACCAATTGACTAACCACCCGTGTTTCCTCCTGCTATTGATCATTTTCAGGACATACACACCGGAAGGCCATGCATGGTCATCAAAAGTTATATCATTGTTGCTCACACCCGCACTGGACTCAGAACAGGATTTTATTTTCTGTTGATAATTAATTTTTCTGCCATCGACTCCCCGTTGATCCTCACCTGCACGATATAGATACCATTGCTCAATCTTTGAATAACCGGCAGGCTGATACTGTTCATCCCTTTGCTCACCCCTACTGCCTGCTCGTACAGCAATCTTCCTTTCATATCGCTGATCGTGATCCCCGCATCCGTATCCACTAAAGAAAGCACAGACAGGGTGGTTACTTCAGCAGCAGGATTTGGCGAAAGCGCTATTTCCTGGATGCCTTTTTTGATCGTGATCGTTCTTACTTCACTGTAACGGAACTTGCCATCCCCACTGACCAGGCGCAGGCGATAAAAAGACTTTGAAGGAAGTGGCTGGAGATCCATCGAGGAATAATCATTCTCCTGTGAACCCCCGTTACCAGTTGAGTAGACTGTACCCAATACGGTCCAGTTGATATTGTCGGCGCTGCGTTGTACTTCGAAGCTGTTGAAATTTTCTTCACCGGATGTTTTCCAGTCGAGTTTTACTTTTTCATCAGTTGTCAGTTTTGCATTGAAGGAAAGCAGGTTCACAGTCATTGGGAAATCATCTACCAGCACGGTGTAATCTTCTGTCTCCCCATCCTCATAATATCCCGTTGGATTACTATTCGTCATGCCATGCACGGCTCTTGTTAATCGTATGCGTAAATAGGTATAACCTCCATTGGGTATGGGTGTTGGGGCAACAGGCCAGAACAGGTTTCTTGTCTGCATAGCAGAACTGGAACCAAGTGCAGGCACTGCCTGGCAAGCTTCTCCCGTATTAAAAGTTCCGTTACCATTGAAATCAAGCCAGGCGATCACGGTGGCGTTCCCACCGGTATTATTGTACAAAGAAACCTGCGCAAAATAGGAACCAGGAGAAAACAAAGGCACAAAGGCTAATCCATCTTCATCGGCACCATCTGCGTTTGCAGGCAAAGAAGAAATTTTATTCCATTCCCTGTCGAATGTAGGGCCGATGCGCAAAGCCGTATCTCTTTCATGAACGGCCGGGCTCCAGGGGTCAGGGTCGTAAGATGCGGGAGCATCACCAAAATCACAAAGTGGTCTGAAAGCTTCACTACAGTCGCCCCAGCTACCACTTGGTGGTGCACCGTTTACAGTAACCGTAAAATTCTGCGCGGCATTAACGGTACCGTTATAATTATACGGAACAATAAACCCTGTGCTGGGTGGGCTGTTTGTAGTATTTCCCTGGTTATAGACATTCTCCGCCCAGTCGATCGCCAGCTGGCGCGGATGGTTGATACCAGACCCAGTTGGTGTGAATTCGGTACGCTGTCCTGTCATTAAATTAAAATGATACCATTCGGGATCACTGGCAGCGCCATCGAAATCATACATCATGGCATTATTGGTAACACCCACATCGCTCCAGTCGTGAATCAATGTGGCTGTACCGCCGATGGTGCTGTCACTCCGTGTAGCATATACCTGTGTAGCACGGGTCGGATTGTTGATTGCATCAAATTCTATCCGCCATACCGTATTTTCTCTTCCCGAAGTTCGGCCGGAATTGGAAGACTCCACACCAAAATAATAATAACCGTTATAAAAACTGGCTGAGCCGGATTCCACTCCCTGGTCATACGTGGGAATGCCCAGCGAAACCGTTACATCGGCCACCAGGGTTCCGATCGTTTCTGCATCTACATTATATTTCCAGATCGTTTTATTGGTCAGGGAGGTGGGCATCAAACTGAACGTATAATAAAGCACCCTGTTCACCGGATCATAAGCCATACCGTTCACATTGGTCCAGCCCGGGTCGGTAAATAAAGGTTTTGCCCTACCGTTGAGCGGGTTGAGCATTAAAAAGTTATTGTCTTCCACCGTGAGTATATAAGGTGGCATTCCGGTAAACGGACGGCTGATATTTCTCCAGTTATTAGGGAAAGATCCTGATACGCATCCGTTGATATCCGACATCCAGAATGCCGGATCGCCACCACGGTTCAATATCACGAACTTGATAACCTTTACGGGTCCCGCAACGGTAATGATTGCGCTGCCCTGGTTACTATTGGAAACCAGGTTAGTGGCACTGCTTGTTCCCACTGTTACTGCCGTAGGTATACCTCCCAATGTAAGAATGGTACCTGCCTGTAGCGTAACAACAGGATTCAATGCTGTACCAGCAGCATCTCTTGCAGATATCCGGAAGGATGCTGTATTATCAATATCATATAATGCGAACCGGGCATTGGTAACTACCTGGTCGAATGTAATAACGACGCTGTCATTATTGATGCTGGGCGTATACTGAACATCCTGTCCTGTATAACCCGCCAACTCACCGGTGTGAATCGCATTTTCTCCTGCCAATAAAAATGATGGGGTGGCTGCTGCAACAGTTACCCTGGTGGTACCCATCATAAAGTGCTGTGTACTGGCCATTGCATTTGTCACAAACCCGCTGTAGCTGCCGTTGGATACGAGGTAGTCAAGATAATCCCAATTGATCTGCGACTGCGTATAACCTGCAGGGCACTGGGCGGCAACGGTATGGGGAGTGAAAAGAAAAAGAAGCCAGTATGCAATTCGAGTAAAGGTTTTCTTCATAGACCGGATTTTAAATATAATCTCAATATTTTTTCACTACTATTCCTCTATTGTCGGCTAAGGCAAAAACATGAATACTGCCATTAGCAACCTGGCGGGCTTTGAAAAAAATACTGGCTTGTCAAAACGAAATTGAGTCTACTTCTGATCCTTCAGGTGAAAAGAATCAGGGGTTTTAATCCCATCCCAAATTACAACCGGGTACAACCAATTACAAGGAGTTTATACTTGTATAATACACTGCTTTAAATCTCATAATTCCACATCATTCTACCAGTAATTTGTGAAGCCCGGGCATGAAAAAACCCTCTTCCTTTCAGGAAGAGGGTTGTGTAGTTTTCAACTGCTTAATAATCAGCTACAAAGCGTATTTTTTATTGCTTTACAAATTTTTGGACAGTTATCACTTCATGATTACTATTAATCACTTTCAGGATATAAACATTAGCGGCCATTGCCCTGGTATCAATCTCATATTCATTGATGTTGCTACCGGCGGTTGTTTCAATTGTCTTAATAATGTGGCCGCTTAAATCGCTGACCT
Organism: Chitinophagaceae bacterium; assembly: GCA_031406595.1. Taxonomy (GTDB): domain Bacteria; phylum Bacteroidota; class Bacteroidia; order Chitinophagales; family Chitinophagaceae; genus JJ008. The sequence goes on along the minus strand of JANOHQ010000082.1, from coordinate 2,425 downwards.
GTATACTTATTCTATCTGCTGTATTTAATTTCAATCTTACACTCAGCTTATCCCTAACCGGGTTAGGATAAAGTTGTATGAAATGTACTGCAGGGTTAAATACAATGTTTATAATATTACTGTAAGAAGATTTTCCATTTACGTCTACTTCTCTGATACGGTAAAAATTATTACCCTTGGCAGGACTATTATCTATAAGAGAGTAAGCCATACTTCCTTCTATTCTTCCTATAGAAATAAAATTTATCCTGTCTGCTGATTTTTCTACTTCAAAATAACGGTGATCATTATCTACGGTAGCATTCCATTTCAACTCAACCGTATTATCAGCTTGCAGCTTCCCGGTAAAGCTGAGGAAATTACTGGCCAATGTCAGCAACGGTGTGGAAGTACTTATTAATTTCAAATCATCTATAAAGAACCCTTCATCCTCGGCGGCAAAGAAAGAGGCTGTTTGGTCTGATGTAAATACAAACCGTATCCTCAAAAGTGGCGTACCAAGATAAGCAGCCAGGTTAAACACTTCTTTTGTCCAGTCGGGCTCTATACCGGTTAAAGCATGTTGCCCATTGATAGTTGAACCTTCATTAGTACCAGGCTCCCGTATGGTTGTTTTTCCGGCAATAGCCACCCAGGTTACACTATCGGTAGATACCTGTACCTGGAGCTTATCATGAAAATTCTCTGCTGCATGCATTGTTTGAAAAGTGAGGAATGCGGCGGTTGCTGTTGTCAGGTCAAACCGGCCTCTAAACGGCAAGATTCTGATAGATTGGTCTGAATAATCAGTCCCATTTGCAGATTCTGATAAGGCATTACCAGAGCCGCCATACCCACCAGAAGTAAACACCCAGTTGGCTCCTGTATAATTATATCCAAAACCACTGGCTACTGTGCCTTCGTTGGCATTTACAAAATTTGTGGTAAGTGCTCCTTCCATATTATCACTAAAGAGTGTGGCTGGATTATAAAACTTTGTTATGGTATCGGAAAAAGTATATCCCCCGGTTTCCACTCTCCAGGCAAACCGTAGCTGTTGTCCGTTTGTTATACTGGCAGGTAAGGAGTAGCTGATATTACCGGTATACGTATCGTAATAATTGGTAAGAGTAGTAACAAGAACGGGTGCACCCACGCTGGTAACATTGATAAGCGGCACCAGCGTCACGGTTACATTTTGGTTTTCCACACCCAGCCTTTTTAGTTTAAAGCTGAAATTGCCGGATGTAGCTGTAACAGCTATGTCTGTCATATCCTGTATGTCCACATAAGAGCCGGCTGAGTATATCATTTGCAGATTCTGATAAGTCATTCCTTTACAAAGAGTGATAATAGAGCTAGCAGGAGGCCAAAAAGTAGCAGCACCTGTGGTACCATATCCACCTTCTCCTGTCATACCAAGTATATTGTATTTTTCTCCTCCGTTAATACCAGATCCAATCTCTCCTTTCAGCATCCAGTCTTTTACACCACCTGCCACTTCATACCCAAGAGCCTGGAAACTATTACCGGCTCTCATTCCATTATATTTTCCCATCAGGGCTGGTATAGCCCTGTACCATTGCTGCTGCATTATAGTTAAAGTATCTGCACCTGTATGCAAGGTTGGTCTTCCAAAAGGCAATGAATAATATGGGCCAACAGAATGCTGATCATTAGCAACAACGATATGCTTACTTTTTATAAAATTTCTTATCGCTTGTGTTTCCGGTTCTGAAAAAGCTCCGGTGCCATAATAAGTATCGTCCGCAGGAACATTGCTTGCACAACTTGAAGGGATAACAGCACAATTTCCCCAGTCAGTACTCCAGTTCCGGTTTAAATCCACCCCGATATCACCACCGATAATCCTTCTGTTTTTTCTCCAGCCACCACCACCGCCAGAATTCAGCGCTCTGTTATGTTCCCATCCATCAGGGTTCATACAAACAACAATATAGATTTCACGGTTATTTACCAGGTTTTGAATTCTTGCATCCAGCGAATATCTTTCGCAGAGGTACTGCATCAAAAATATCATGCTACTGCCACCAATGGCTTCCCGGGCATGTTGTATGCCCTGAAAAAAAACTTCGGGTTCATTAGCCTCATCTGCTGGTGCATTATCGGATATTTTTATCGCATATATCATCCTGTTACCAATAGAAAGGCCGAGATGAAATGTATCTACCAGGCCGCTGGGAGAATACGTGTTGTATAAGTTTTCAATGGCAGTTACCATTTGTGCATAGTTGTAGTAGCCTCCCAGGTAGGGAGCCGGGTCAGGAGAAGCCCAAACTTTGAATGCAGACGGAGTAACTATAATACTGCTAAGTACTCCACCAGGTTGTTCAAAAGCAACACGGCCAGCAGCATCTACCGGGATACCTTCCATATTAATAGTACCGTTTCTCCGGCCTTCAAAATAAGGTCGGTTAATTTCTTC
>JANOHQ010000074.1:0-3618 GCA_031406595.1 Chitinophagaceae bacterium | reverse complement strand
CTGAAATGGTACAAGCAAGCCGGTGATACGGTAAAAATGGATGAGACCGTTCTCGATATTGCAACGGATAAGGTGGACAGTGAAGTGCCCAGCACGGCTGCCGGAACTATCGAAGAAATATTATTCAATGTGAACGATGTGGTGCCAATCGGTACCGTGATCGCAAGGATAAGGACAGGTGCTGCAGAAACGGTAAGTTCAAAACCCGTTGTATCAACAGCACCGAAAGAAACCAATCCTCAGCCTGCCCAGGAAGCTGTTGTTGTTGAAACGCTGCAACATCAAACCTCAAACCTTAAACATCAAACATCAAACGGCTCCTCCAGTCGCTTTTAATCACCTCTTGTTTTTTATATTGCAGCAAGCGAAGGTGTAAGTATGACTGAGCTGGAAAACATCCCGGGCACAGGTAATGATGGAAGGGTGACGAAGAAAGATATTTTGCACTATGTCGGAGGGAGAAAGTCAGGAGTTGGAAGTCGGGAGTCCGAAGTTGCGTCCCGAGGCTTCGGGAGTGAATCCGGATCGAATGAGATGGTTGTTCCGGTTTCAAGAATTGAACAATCCACTGGAGCTGACCGGCAGTCAACAAGTAATCAGCAGCTCACAACTTACCAGGGCAATGTAGAAATAATAGAGATGGATCGTATGCGCAAGCTGATCGCCGACCACATGGTGCGCAGCAAGCATACCAGTCCGCATGTGACCAGTTTTACCGAAGCGGATGTGACCAACCTCGTACAATGGAGAGACAAGGTGAAAAATGAGTTTGAAAAGAGAGAAGGTGTTAAGATCACGTTTACTCCTTTATTCATCGAAGCGATCGTACGTTGTATCAAAAAATTCCCGCTGATCAATAGCTCGCTGGATGGTTACAATATCATCGTCAAAAAAGATATCAATATCGGGATGGCCACGGCTTTACCGAGTGGTAACCTGATCGTGCCTGTTATTAAAAATGCCGACCAGCTGAACCTTGTTGGTTTGACCAAACAAGTGAATAGTTTGGCGGATGCGGCGCGGAGCGGAAAATTAAAAGCAGACGATACTACCGGTGGAACATTTACACTTACCAACGTAGGAACATTTGGCAGCCTGATGGGTACACCGATCATCAACCAGCCGCAGGTAGCGATACTGGCAGTGGGTGCTATCAAGAAAAGACCAGTAGTAATCGAAACTCCTGCAGGTGACAGTATTGCGATCCGTCACATGATGTACCTGAGCATGAGCTATGATCACCGGATCGTTGACGGAAGCCTCGGTGCTACCTTCCTGACAGCTGTTGCGAAAGAATTGGAAAACTTTAACCCCGGGAGGGAAATATAGCCAGCGGTTTATCGTTTATAGTTTATTGTTTGTGGTTCTTTTATCCGAAGAGTCTTTAGTTTTCCCACATTAATTTTAATCCGTCGGCGGTATGCGCATCCGAATCACTAAATTATTTCTCTTCTTGTTTATAAGCGGTGTCGCAAGTTTTGCACAGTCACCTGAAACGGATCTGAATTGTCCGCAGAAACAGGTTTTTGTAAAAGCTGAGACAGCTCCTGTATATAAACACGGGATGGAGAAAATGAAGGCCTTTTTTAGCGATGCCGCTCTTGACCTCGTGCCGCCAAATGCCAATGGAACGATCGAGCTGGATGTGGTCATCTGTTTCCAGGACGAGGCAGTACTCCGGCTGCTGAACAATAAGACCAATATGTACATTGATACCATGCCCTGGAAGCGTCATTTTGAAGACATGAAAGGCTGGAAGGCGGGTAAGCAAAACGGCCGCTTTATCTCTTATTCGGTAAAGCTAACCCTGGTGATCAAAGACGGGATGGTGACCAAAGTCAAATACAGTAACGGTGCCACAACTATTGAGTCGGTGCGCCGTACTCCCCGCGGGAGAAAAGGTATTTCTTCCCTCTACGCTTCAGTATAAAAATATTGTCATAGTCTGTTTCCGGGAGATCGCCGGGAACAACAGTTGATCCGGCCAGTTTGTTGGCCAGGTCATCAATGGTATTGGAATGCCCTACCACCAGCACATTCCCTTTCCTGATCGCTTTCAACTTTTCAATAAATGAATTCACGGAATCTCTATGAGGACTGTATACCTGTGTTTGAACGGAAAGCAGGTGCTCATCCAGTGGTTTGGCCGTATTGAGGGTGCGCTTGTAATTCGTCGAAAAGATATGTTTGATGTTTTCGCTTTGCAAACGTGTTTTCAATGCCAAAGCCCGCAGGTTACCGGAATCCGTTAATGGTGGGTCATTGGCGTCGATGATGGACATGCCGGCGATCGGTTTTGCCTTCTCGGCATGACGTACAATATAGAATTTATTGCCACAGGAGGAAATAAGGAATAATAATGATAAGTACAATAGAGAACGCATATATTTTTCTTTTAACAAACTAAAATTAAACTTCCTTTCCATTCTTTCCGTCTTTTTAGTAAATTAGTTCAACCAATCCACGTAACTATGAAGTTTTTATCCGAAACCTGGTTTGCCGAGGGTCGTATCGACTTCGAACTGAAGAAATACACCTTGCTCGCCTATCTCCAGCAGGTGAACAACTGTTTTACCCAGAACAAGCTTTACCCCCAGCTGGCCGACATGATCTTTCACTATAATAATATCGTGGCGTTCCGGGAGAATAAAAAATACCTACAGGAGCATTTTCCCAAGAAAGTAACGGGTGTGCAGATGGAAAAACTCCAGGTATTGTATGAGCAGATGATCGCCGATGACGAGCTGATGCAGGAACTGGAAGACATTATACAATACTCGGCAAAGAAGATCAAAAGCACGATCCACAACGGCACAGAGATCTATGAATTCGTGGAAGACAAGATCAATATCACCCCCGTGGGTATCATCCCGCTGGATCAACAGGAAGGTTATTTCTTTTTAAGCAGCGGACATGGTAAAAGCACCGGTGTGTATCATTACCGGCTTTCGATATTTGAAAAACACGATGAGAAATACAGGAGCATAAGAACCCTCTTTATTGATAACTGGCAGCGGAGTATTTCCAGCACTTATGAACATCTCAAATCTGAACTGATCCGGCATTGGAAGGATCTGCCGAATCCGGCTGTGTATTCCATTGAAACTGATCTGACCTTCCCGGTGGATGAGACCTTGTTGCCGGTGGCGAAGAGAAGTTTGGTGAAATTCATTTCGGCAGCAGGTCAAGACGCTTCGCCCGGATGCTGACAACACTGGTGGAGACTCCGAACTTCGCCGCGACAATCGTAATGTTTCCGTCATGCTCGCCCCAGGCTTTGCGGAATGCTTTCTCGGGCAACAAGAACGAGGCAGCGAAACAATTGGCCTCCCATTCCACTCTGTTGTTCCCTTCCCGTTTTACTTCGATGGGAATCTTGCCGATTTTGGAGTGCAGGAAGTAATGCCCCAGTTCATGAGCGATAGTGAAGGCGTCCCTAGCCGGGACGGTGTAGGGGGACAGCCAAATGGTGAAGTCTCCGGGGCCGCGAACCTGAATCATGCCCGTGGGGGCGGGGTCGCGCCAGTCGTCAACTTCTACATTACCGCCAAGTTTGTTTTCCACAAAGGCTTTGAGGTCGCTGCCGGGCTCAAATCCCAGTGTTTTGACAATTTCTTC
>JANOHQ010000070.1:0-28400 GCA_031406595.1 Chitinophagaceae bacterium | reverse complement strand
GAAACATGCGATGCAACAGAAAAACTCAGCCCCTTGCCGGCCATCTCTTACCTGGATAGTACAAAGAAAGAAATTGAATTGATTGAAACAGCCTGGGTGTATAATCGTCTTTTGTTCCGCGGTGACAATTTTGAAGAACTGGCCAGGAAAATGGAAAGATGGTATAATATCAACATTTATTTCGAAGATGAGAAAGCGAAGAAATTAACCTTCAATGGCTCGATAGAAAATGAAACGGTGGAACAGGCTTTTAACGCCCTGCGAACAGCTGTACCATTCTATTTTAAAATAAAAAACAATGAAGTCTTTATTTCAACCAATGAACCATAGCCCGGGTTAAAATAAAAAACGGAGAATGTTGTAGCATTCCCCGTAAAAGTTACAGGCTATTGATACATACCCGGAGAGGTATATTTATTCACCCATAACCATGCTAAAGTATGAAATCTTTTTTAACGGTTGCCCACAGCCCGTTACTTTCCAAACTGCTGCGATTTATGAAAGTAACTACCTTTTTGATGCTTGTTTTTGCCCTCCAGGTTTCTGCAAAAGGAATCGGGCAGGATAAGCTTACACTCAAATTCAAAAAAACGGAGATTTCCAACATCCTGGCTCACATTGAAAAAGAAACGAGTTACCGTTTCCTGTACAATCAACAACTTGTGGGTGTCCGGCAAAAAATTTCAGTGCATGTTGAAAATGCCACTGTCAAACAGGCACTTGATCAACTGTTTCACCGGACAGGACTTGTCTACCAGTTCATGGAAAACAACCTGATTGTGATAAAAAATGAGCAGGTAAAGATCAAGCAGCAAAAACCCATTACGGGTAAGATAACTGACGAGAATGGCACCCCGATGGCCGGAGTTTCTGTGACCATAAAAGGAACCGGGAGGGGAACGTCCACCGACACTAAAGGTGAATATACACTGGATGCCGGCGAGAATGAGATATTGGTATTTTCCTATGTTGGTTATGAATCCCAGGAATTTAAAGTCGGTAGTAATGTTTCTTTTATGGTTGCGCTTTCCTCTGTAAAAAAAGATCTCGAAACAGTGGTTGTGATCGGCTACGGGCAGGTAAAGAAAAGAGACCTTACCGGTTCGGTGATCTCGATAAAAGCAGATGAAATAAAAAAAGTACCTGCTGCCAACCTGCTGGAAAGCTTACAGGGAAAATTACCCGGTGCAGATATCACCAGGAATAACGGTTCTGCCATGTCCGGGGTGAGTATCACGATCCGTGGTAACAGGTCTATTACTGCAGGAAACGGACCCCTGATCATCGTTGATGGCATTCAATACTCCTCCATACAGGATATCAATCCCAATGATATTCAATCTCTGGAAGTATTGAAAGATGCTTCTTCTACTTCCGTGTATGGTTCCCGCGGAGCGAATGGTGTGATTATGATAACCACCAAGAAAGGATCTGCCGGTAAACCGAAGATCAGCGCCAATTCCTACTATGGTGTAAGCAGCCTGGATAAATACCCTTCTTACATGAATGCGGAACAATATGCTAACCTTCGCCGCGATGCAAACCGGAGGATCACATTAGCCGGCGTTAATCCCGGTGGGATCTGGAGCAGTACGGCCAACGACGGGTTATTATTTACTTCACAGGAACTGGATAACCTGTCCAAAGGCGTTTATACTAATTACAACGACCTGCTATTTAAAGACGGCAGCCAGCAAGAGCACCAGGCAGGTATAAGCGCCGGGGGAGAAAAAACAAAAATTTATTTATCCCTCAGCTATTTTAAAGAAAAAGGGATCTTCAAAAATGATGAATTAGACCGGTATACGGGGCGACTGAATGTTGACCAGAGTCTTGGTAAGATTGCCAGGGCAGGCATGCAGTTACAGTTCAGCTATTATGATATCGATCTCCGGACCAGCCCGGTGGATGAGGCTTCAAAGATCTCTTCCTTCTCAAAAGCCCATGATTCATTGGGGAATATCATCCTCTCTCCTAATAATGAAGCGGCCAGGTGGAATCCATTAATTGATGAACAACCTGGGATTGCAGTTAATAATACCATTATCCAGCGGACATTCGGTATCACCTATCTTGAACTCACCCCGCTAAAAGGGTTGACTGTCCGTTCCAACCTTGGCATCGTATTTAACAACAGCCGGCAGGGTGCTTTTTTTGACAACAACTCCTTATTTCGCAGGGGCCAGGGATCACAAGCCTTATACAGTACCAGCACCGGTAGAAATACGACCTGGGAAAATATTCTTACCTACTCCCGGCAATTCAAAAATCACAATCTCGTATTTACAGGCGTCACTTCGTTCCTGCAAAACAATAATGAGGATGTAACCGGGCAGGGTGATCGCCAGATCCTTCCGTCACAATTGTACTATGCCCTGGGAGGTGTAACTACAGGAATTGCCATCAACAGCAGTTACAGGAAAGACAACCTGGTTTCTTTTACCGGCAGGGCCAATTATTCATACAAAGGAAAATACCTGGCCACGGCCAGCATACGAAGAGACGGATCTTCTAAATTAGGTGCAGGTAATAAATGGGATGTTTTCCCTTCACTTGCTGTCGCGTGGAGAATAAGTGAAGAGACGTTCCTGGTGAATTCAAAAACGGTAACAGATCTTAAGCTGCGGCTTAGCTATGGTGTTACGGGCAATGATGCCATCCCACCCTATCGTACCCAGTCTGGTTTATACAGGATACCCAATGCATTTGGCGAAAATCCAGCCCTTGGTTTTTCATTCAGTGATACAATCGGTAATCCCAAACTGAAATGGGAAAAAACCAAAGCGTTTAATGCAGGAATAGATTTTAGTTTAGTAAAAAATCGTATTACCGGAACCATCGACTTTTATAAAACAAATACAGAAGACCTGCTATTGCTGCGGCAGCTACCCTCATCTTCCGGTGTAAGTACAACGTATGATAATGTTGGGAAAACAGCGAATACAGGATTAGATATTGGGTTGACCTTCGCCATTATCCGTAAGGCAGATATGGTTTTTAATGCGGGGCTGACCTTTTATACCAATAAGGAGAGAATTATTTTTCTTCCCAATAATACCAACGACATAGCCAACCAATGGTTTATCGGCTCGCCCGTGCTGGTCATTTATGACTATGAAAAAATCGGCATCTGGCAACTGGCCGATTCCGCGCTGGCAGCGGCCTATGGCCAAAAGCCCGGAGATATAAGAGTGAAGGACCAGAACAAAACGAATACGATTACCACCGACGACAGGAAAGTGCTGGGACAGCTGGTGCCGAAATGGAACGGAAGCCTGAACCTTGATTTTCGCTATAAAGGTTTTGACCTGAATGTATTTGTTTTTGCACGGATTGGGCAAATGATGCCCTATGCTTACAATACCCGTTTTCATATGGCCGGCCGCGAAAACAGCGCTATCAAAAACTACTGGACACCTGAAAATGCAAGCAATGAATACCCCCGGCCCAGAACAACCGCCGCCTTTGCATCCATCCCGTATAGTTCAACGCTGACGTATGAAGATGCGTCGTTTGTCAAGATCAGGACCCTTACACTGGGTTATACTTTTCCAAAATCGATGCTTGAGCGATTTGGTGTAAGCAATGTTCATATATATATATCCGGGAAAAATCTCTTTGGCTTTTCGAAGATCAAAGACTATGATGTGGAAAGAGGCGGTGCTTTGGCAAACCCATTGACCAGGCTGGTACTGGCCGGTCTGAGTGTTGACCTTTAATTACTAACTATTAAAAATGTTTATATGAAACGTTTTACTACCATACTAGGATCGCTCGCAGTCATTGCGCTGTCATTTGCCTCGTGCAAAAAATACCTGGAAGAATACAACCCGGGTGGCAATACCGCTGATGCCGTCTTTAATACACCTGCTGGTTTTGAATCGGGTGTAAATGCCGCTTACAGCTATAATCGATGGCTCTGGGGCAAGCAGGAAGGTTATCACCTGATGGAAGCAGGCAGTGATCTCTGGATGAGTGCGGTGGATGATCCCAATGCAGAACTGACACAATTTAATAGCGGCTTAAATCCAACACAGGCTACCATCGGCACCATTTGGCCCAGGATGTATTCGGCCGTAAATCTTTGCAATGCCCTGATAAACCGGGTTGGTATTTCAGGACTTAGTACTGCTCTTAAATTAACCAGGGAAGCCGAACTGCGGATGCTGAGGGCCTGGTATTATTATTTTATTGTAGAAACATGGGGAGGCGTGCATTTTACCTTGAACGAGACCTCCGGTATCATAACAACCGCCAATAAAACGCCGGTTGCTACATTTTACACGCAGATACTCACCGATCTTCGCTTTGCGATCCAGTATTTACCCAATTCAACAACGGAAAACGGCCGGGTCACCAAACCCGCTGCAGAGGCTTTTATCGCAAAAATGTTTTTAATAACCGGCGCCAACGACAGCAGTTATTATTATGCAAACCGGGTAATGACGCAATATGGCCTGCAACTGCAACCCAAATATTCTGATCTGTGGGATATGACCAAGAATGTGAACAAAGAAATCATCTGGGCTACTAATTATTCTACCAATCTTACATTGAATGACCTTGCCAACGCTGTTACCTACCCGCAAGGACATCCGCGTGCAGGAAACAATGGTCACCTGATGTTTATGCAAAAATATGATGTCAGGAACGGCATGCAGCGGGATATTGCCAATGGGCGCCCTTTTAGCCGTTATATGCCGACCATCTCTTTGCTTGATCTGTTCAACGAGAACATTGATAGCCGCTACTATGCATCCTTTCAGGAAGTATGGTTGTGCAACAGACCCGGCAATTATACAAGACTTTTATCCAATGGTACGACCGTACTAAACTACACCCTCGTAACAAACGATACAGCACACTGGATAACCAAACAAACGGTAAGCAATGCTTATCGTGACAGCCGCAGGCATGAAACCTTTGACCGGGCAAATATTTATAATCCCAATGGCACACCAAGAAATACATCCAATTTTGTTTCGTTAAAAAAATTCCTCGACCCTACCCGACCCAGCGTTGCTGAACAGCAAAGCGCAAGGGATGCCTATATTTTTCGCCTGGCTGATCTTATATTAGTGGCCGCGGAAGCAAAATTTAAATCAGGAGATCCATCCACTGCCGCTAACCTGATCAACCTGGTACGAACAAGAGCCGCCAATACAGGGATGATTCCCGCCATGCAAATTGCAGCGGCCGATGTTACATTGGATTTTATCCTTGATGAAAGAGCCCGGGAACTCGCCGGTGAGCAATGGCGTTGGTTTGACCTGAAGAGAACTAACAAATTACTTGACCGGGTAAATGCGATGAATCCACAGGCAGCTGCCAATATTAAACCGCACCATATATTGAGGCCGATCCCACAGGCCCAGATCGATGCAGTTACCAATAAAGACGAGTTCAAGCAGAACCCCGGCTATTAAAAAAGCAGTAACAATCCTTTTCTGACAAAGACCCGGAAGGAGCCATGCCCGTTTATAGGGCCCTGGCTCCTTCCCAAAAAGGCTTTTTTAACCGTGTCAGCAAATCCTCTCTGACCCGGTACCGTTCCCGGCAACGATTGCGTAAAAAAAGCAATGCAATTCGTTGATTAGCAATTAATATAGGGTTAGACTTGTAGAACGAAAGCCGTTAAAAAAACTTGTTTGCCTCATGAAAAAAACACTCCTGATACTTTCAATGATTTCGGTGGCATTCACTTCCTTTTGCCAGCAACAAAAAGCCGATAGCTATCGGCTGCCTGTTATCACTGCTCCCAAATTCAAAAAAGACACCCTGAGCATTAAAAAATTCGGAGCTGTACCGGATGGCAATACCCTGAACACAAAAAGCATCAATAGCGCTATTGATGCAATGAATAAAAAAGGGGGCGGTGTTGTATTGGTACCCGCAGGTTTGTGGCTGACCGGACCCGTTGTCTTAAAAAGCAATATTAATCTTCACCTGGCGACGGGCGCTACGCTTTTATTTACTGCTGATAAAAAGGAATTCCCGCTGGTAGAAGCAAATTGGGAAGGATTACCGCAGATGAGAAATCAATCACCTGTTTCCGCTACGGGTGCCACGAATATCGCTATCACCGGCAAAGGGATCATTGATGGTAACGGCGATGCCTGGAGAATGGTAAAAAAAGACAAGCTGAATGAAACGCAGTGGAAAAAACTGGTGTCCTCCCGGGGGGTACTGAGTGATGACAAGAAAACATGGTTCCCTTCCGAAGAATTTAAAAAGGCGAATAATGGTCCGGCCAACCCGGGACAGATACTAGCCGGAAGAGACGAGTCCTACTATGCAGGCATAAAGGATTTCCTGCGTCCCAATCTTTTGTTACTTACTAACTGTAAATATATTTTACTCGAAGGTGTCACCTTTCAAAATTCGGCTGCATGGTGCCTGCATCCTCTCATGAGCGAACACCTTACGGTCAGGAATATTACGGTAAAAAATCCCTGGTATGCGCAGAACGGGGATGGGATCGATGTGGAGAGTTGCAGGAATGTATTGATCGAGAATTCTATTTTTGATGTAGGTGATGATGCGCTGTGTATGAAAAGCGGCCGGGATGCGGAAGGACGAAAAAGAGCAAGGCCGACTGAGAACGTGATCATTCGGGGTTGCACCGTTTACTCTTCGCATGGTGGTTTCGTGATCGGCAGCGAGATGAGTGGTGGTGCCCGGAATATTTATGTGAACAATTGCACGTTTATTGGCGCTGATATCGGGCTTCGTTTCAAGACAACAAGAGGCCGTGGCGGTGTGGTAGAGAATATCTTTATCAAGGACATTTATATGAAAGATATTCCGGGTGAAGCAATCCTGTTTGATATGTACTATGCTGCCAAAGACCCGATCCCGCTTGATGGCGAGAAAAGGGAATTACCGAAAGCGGAATTCAAAGCGGTGGATGAAACTACACCTGTTTTCAAAAATTTTCATATCAGCAACGTATATGTCAATGGTGCAGAGAAAGCAATTTTTGTCCGCGGCTTGCCCGAGATGCATGTAAAAGATATCGTACTGGAGAATATGGTGCTCCAGGCACATAAGGGGATCGATATACAGGAAGCGACAGGCATCACTTTTAAAAATATCAAAGTGATAAGCGATGACACCAAACCCGTGATCGATATAGTGCAGAGTGATAAGCTCATCTTCGATAATATCACGTATACAAATGATGCCAAACTTTTGTTCCGGGTAAGCGGTGACAGAAGCGCTAATATCACCATTAAGAATACTGACGCTTCCAAAGCGCAGGAGAAAATCAAATATGAACTGGGCGCTACGGAAAAAGCAATGGTAGGTGCCGGACCTGTGCCTGCACCACTGAATGAAAAATGGAGTGAGCGGCTTTCTGAAACAGCCATGAATATCTGGCCCGATTCCTTTTTACTGGAATCCGACAAAGCAGCAAAATGGCGGTATGACCAGGGTGTGATCTTAAAAGGCATCCGTGCCGTTTGGGCCGGTAACGGTGATGGCAAGTGGTTCAACTATATCCAGAAGAGCATGGATTTCTACCTGAATGCGGATGGAACCATCAAAGGATATAGGCCCGATGAATATAATATCGATCATATCAACAACGGGAAACTGCTGCTGTTCCTGTTCCAGGTAACCGGTAAAGAGAAATATAAAAAAGCAGCCGACCTGTTACGGGATCAATTGAGAACACATCCCCGTACATCCGAAGGGGGGTTCTGGCATAAAAAGATCTATCCTTCACAAATGTGGCTGGATGGATTGTATATGGCACAGCCCTTCTATGCAGAGTATGCAAAACTTTTTCATGAAGATTCCATATTCGACGATGTGGCCAGGCAATTCATCCTGATGGAAAAGCACGGGATGGATAAAAAAACGGGATTGCTTTACCATGGATGGGATGAAAGCAAGGCGCAGCAGTGGGCGGATAAAACCACGGGACAGTCTCCCAATTTCTGGGCAAGAAGCCTCGGTTGGTTTGGCATGGCGCTGATCGATGTACTCGACCAGTTCCCCGCAAATCACCCGAAGCGGAATGAACTGATCGCCATTCTTAACCGCTTTGCAACCGCAGTAAAAAAGGTGCAGGACAATAAAACGGGTCTTTGGTACGATGTTCCCAACCTGCCCAATGAACCAAAAAATTATGCAGAAGCATCTGCTTCCTGTATGCTGACCTACACTTTTGCCAAAGGCGCCCGGAAAGGATATTTGCCCGATGAATATTTAACGCATGCGAAAAAGGCTTATGCCGGCATCATTAAGGAGTTTATTGAGACCGATGCCAAAGGACAGGTGAACCTGAAAGGAACGGTGGCGGTATCTGGCCTGGGTGGCAAACCTTATCGTGACGGAAGTTTTGCCTATTATATGAGCGAACCGGTGATCGTGAATGATCCGAAAGGAATGGGTGCATTCATCAAGTGCGCCGCAGAAATGGAACTGAATGAAACAAGACCGGTGGGCAAGGGCAAGACCGTGTTGCTGGATTATTACTTTAATAACGAATGGAAAAAAGATATTACAGGTACACCCGGCCGCTGGCATTATACCTGGGAAGACAAGACCAATAGCGGTTATGCCACACTGGGCGATATTTTCACTAAATACGGCGTAAAGACAAGATCGCTGGATAAAGCCCCTTCGAAGGAGGCGTTAAAACTGGCTTCTGTTTATATAATGGTGGATCCTGACACAGAAAAAGAAACAGAGAAACCCAATTTCATCAGCGCTGCAGATATTACCGTGATCTGTGATTGGGTAAAAGAAGGTGGTGTTCTTGTTTTATTGGGAAATGATGCCGGCAATTCAGAGTTTAAGAACTTTAACCAGCTGGCCGCAAAATTCGGGGTACAATTCAACGAAGACAGTAAGAACCGGGTACAGAATGACGAGTTTGAACAGGGTACTGTGACCACATCGGGCGGAAAATTCATTTTCAATGGTCCCAGGAAATTATATATAAAAGAATACAGCAGCTTACAGGTAACGGATCCTGCTGTGACCATTGTAAAAAATGGAGAGAATAATATAATGGCGATCGCCAGCTATGGCAAAGGGACGGTATTTGCCCTGGGTGATCCGTGGATCTATAATGAATACGTGGATGGAAGAAAGCTGCCGGCTTCGTTCGAAAATTATAAGGCCACCGAAGAATGGGTGCAATGGCTGATTAAAGAAAGTCAGAATAGCCCCGGGTTTTAACCCGGGGATTAAGATTTAAAGCTCCGTAGGAGCGACATATCAAACCGGATGCAGATAATAAAGAACATATTATTTTATGGTGTTTCCATGTTAGTGCTGCGGGCATGTGTGTCGGCACAACCTGTAACTGCTACCGGTACCACGGCAACAAGGATCGTAGTAGCTGCTGATGGATCCGGTGATCATAAAACGATACAGGGAGCTATCAACAGTTTGCCGGATGACTCTGCCCATGCAAAAATAATTTTTATCAGGAAGGGTGTTTACCGGGAAAAATTGTATATCGAAAAAGGAAATATAACTTTTGAAGGAGAAGACCGCGAAAGCACTGTCATAGTTGCCAGTATCGCAAGAGATGAGTGGCGCTGTGGTCATACCGATGACTGGGGCGTGGCCACGATGAATATCGGCGCCAATGATATCACGTTGAAAGATCTTACAGTCACCAACAATTTCGGTCTTGATTACAAAGAGAAAACGATCTGGTGTGCCTCTGATACCTCGGCGGACAAAATGAAGAAACTGAGAAAGGACGGTCACCAGATGGCATTGCGTACCATGAATATGGCTACCAGGCTGAAAGCGGTGAACTGCCGTTTTAAAGCTTTTGGCGGTGATACAGTGAGTCCCTGGGAAATATTCAACGGTATGTGGTATTTTAAGGACTGTATCATGGAAGGTGGCGTAGATTTCTATTGCCCGCGGGGTTGGGCCTGGGCGGAGAACTGTGAATTCATCACGCATACAGGTCCTGCGGCGATCTGGCACGATGGTTCGGGAAACAAAGATTCAAAAACGGTACTGGTGAACTGCAAATTCACCGGTTATGATGGTTTCCTGCTGGGCCGCTATCACCGCGAAGCACAATTCTACCTGGTCAATTGTTCTTTTGCAAAGAATATGAAAGACGTTCCTATTTACCGTGTGCCAACCAGCAATACGATCAATTGGGGTGAAAGAATATATTATTATAACTGTCGCCGTGAAGGCGGGAATGATTACACCTGGTATAAAAATAATTTGCCGGATGGCGTCATGGCAAACGATATAAATGTAAAATGGGTATTTGGCGAACGCTGGAGTCCTGCGGAATAAACGCCTCCTATCCTCTATCTCCTTTCCTCCTTGAAGAGGAAAGGAGGATTCAAAGAGACAATGATTTATTGAGTCATTGAATTCTCCCTCTCCTTTAGGAGAGACAACCGAGGTACGAAGGTTGCGGGCGCAGCTCAGAGGGTGAGGTGAGGTGAGGTAGGATGATAACTTAAAAAAAATTGTATGCAATTATCTAAACACACATTAGAGCAAATCATGCAGCAAACGGGCCTGGATGTGCCCGCAGAAAGGATATTTGAGCTTCCGGAGAAGGTATTGCAGTTCGGTACGGGTGTGCTGTTAAGAGCATTGCCCGATCATTTTATCGACAAGGCCAATAAGAAAGGCATTTTCAACGGAAGAGTGGTAGTCGTAAAATCCACCGCCAGCGACAGCAGCGCCTTTGATAAACAGGATGGTCTCTATACCGTTTGCGTACGGGGTATCCAGGACGGAAAGACTGTAGAAGAAAATATCATTAATGCGTCGATTAGCCGGGTGCTTGGCGCCAAAACAGAATGGAAAAGGATCCTGGAATGTGCACACAACCCGGAAATGAAGATCATTATCTCCAATACTACCGAAGTGGGGATACAACTGGTGCAGGATGATATCAACAGCGATCCGCCGGTATCTTTCCCGGGCAAACTGCTGGCCTTTTTATACGAGCGGTTTAAAGCATTTAATGGCAGTTCAGCCAGCGGGATGGTGATCGTTCCTACCGAATTGATCACCGATAATGGTACCAAACTGGAAAGTATCGTTCTGGAACTGGCGCATCGCAATAACCTGGATTATAAATTCATCGAGTGGCTGGAAACACATAATACATTTTGCAATTCCCTGGTAGATCGTATCGTTCCCGGCAAGCCCCATGCAGAAGAAACCAGGAAGCTGGAAACTGTACTGGGGTATACTGATGATTTACTGACTATGAGTGAAGTGTTCCGGCTCTGGGCGATCGAAGGAGATGAAAAAACAAAAAAGGTCCTGTCCTTTTACGAAGTGGATACCGCTGTAGTGATCGCGACCGACATTAACTTATTCAAAGAATTAAAACTTCGCCTGCTAAATGGCACGCATAGTTTCAATTGCGGACTGGCTTTCCTTTCAGGATTTGATATAACCAGGGATGCGGTGACGGATCCTGTATTCAGCGTCTTCGCCCAAAAACTGATGAAGCAGGAGATCGCCCCTGCCATACCTTTTGAAATCGACGAAAAGGTAAAAGAGGATTTTGCCAACAGTACATTTGAGCGTTTCTGCAATCCTTTTATCAATCACCAATGGCTGAGCATCACAACACAGTATACGTCCAAAATGAGAATGAGGAATATGCCGCTGTTGCAACACCACTATGAACTGACGGATACACCTCCGCTTCGCATGGCAATGGGCTTTGCTGGTTTCCTCCTCTATATGAAAGCGATCCGTAAAGAAGGGGATAAATATTTTGGAGAACGGAACGGTCCCGATGGTAATCGGGATGAATACGAGATCAAAGATGATTCGGCGGAGTATTTTTATGAAGCCTGGCAACAAAACACCCCGGATAAGCTGGTGGAAAAAGTTATGCAAAATGAAGAATTATGGGAAACTGATCTCAGGCGCTTTGCGGGATTTCTGCAAACTGTACAGGAACAACTGAATGATATGATGGCCAACGGTGTATTAACCACCATTGCACAACTGGACACAAAAAGAGTAACTGCTTAATGAAGCACCGGGTATTAAAAGTAAACCGCAACGATAATGTGATCGTTGCACTCACGGATCTTTCCAGGGGGGAAACTATCTCTTTTGAAGGAGTAGACTACCTGTTGGCAGAAAACATTCCCGCCAAGCATAAACTCTTTCTGCAGGATATGCAAGCCGGTGATGAAGTGATCATGTATGGTGTACTGGTAGGAAAAGCACAGCAGGCGATCGGAAAAGGCAGCCGTCTCTCCACGGAGAATACCAAACATGCGGCTGAACCTTATGCTTACCGGAATACAAAATTTGAATGGCAGGCTCCTGATGTCTCAAAATTCAACGGAAGAACATTCAATGGCTATCACCGTAGTGATGGGAGAGTGGGTACAGCCAACTACTGGCTTTTTATTCCCACTGTTTTTTGTGAGAACCGCAACCTCGACGTGATCCGGGAAGCCATGCATAACGAACTGGGTTATGCCGTAACGGATAAATACAAACAATACACTCACCAGTTGGTGAATGCTTATAAGAATGGACAGGGCCTGGAAGATATAGACCTCTCCCCTTCTACCAACGGTCATTCCCGGATGTTTAAAAATGTAGATGGCATCAAATTCTTAAATCACCAGGGCGGATGCGGTGGCATAAGGCAAGACGCAGCGATACTGAGTAAATTATTAGCCGCTTATGCCGATCACCCGAATGTAGGTGGTGTAACAGTGCTGAGCCTCGGTTGCCAGAATTTACAGGTAGAAGACCTTAAGACGGATCTTAAAAAACATAACCCTCATTTTGATAAACCACTTTATATTTTCGAGCAACAGCAATCACAAAGCGAAGAGCAACTGATCACCGATGCGATACGGAAAACATTTGAGGGGCTTGTGGAGATCAATAAACTGGAAAGAAGACCGGCAGGACTCGATCAATTATGCATCGGTGTAAAATGTGGTGGCAGCGATGGTTTCAGTGGGATCTCTGCGAATCCTTCTGTAGGCTATTGCTCCGACCTGGTCGTGGCATTAGGTGGAAAGATTTTGCTGGCTGAATTCCCGGAATTATGCGGGGTGGAACAGGAAATGATCGATCGTTCTGTGAACGAGGCTACGGCGGAGAAATTCATCCACCTGATGAAAAGTTATGACGAGATCGTTACCAGGGCAGGTTCCAGTTTTTCCATGAATCCCTCACCCGGAAATATTAAAGACGGATTGATCACGGATGCGATCAAGAGTGCGGGTGCTGCCAGGAAAGGCGGTACATCACCCGTAGTGGATGTGCTGGACTATACGGAACCAGCACTCAAACCAGGGTTAAACCTTGTCTGTACACCGGGCAATGATGTGGAAGCCACCACCGGCAAAGCCGCGAGTGGAGCGACATTGATCCTCTTTACAACCGGCCTGGGTACACCCACCGGCAATCCTGTTTGTCCCACGATAAAAGTGTCGACCAACAGCAATCTCACCAAAAGAATGAATGATATCATCGATATAGATTGTGGTCCCGTGATCGAAGGTGACAAGACCATTGAACAAATGGGAGAACAGATACTGGACTATTGTATCAAAGCCGCCAGTGGTGAAGTGATACCGAAAGCGGTGTTGCTGAACCAGGATGATTTTATTCCGTGGAAGAGAGGTGTTTCATTATAGCTTTCTCGCAATTAGTAACCTCACCCTCTCCTTGAAGAGAGGGAGAATCGGTGAACCAGAGAATCATTGAAAAGCCCCGGAGGGGCGGCATTTTGGTAGCATTGGGTGTTAACCCGGTGAAAAAAGAAGAAGATGTTTTTGAACCCCCTAGGGGTGACATTTTGATGAGTATAGAACCGAACGCACAAGTGTGCGACGCAACGAAGACGATAGTAGCACAGGTGCCGGCCCAATAAAATTTTAAAAAAGAGACATGAAACAATTTCTCGACGAAAATTTCCTGCTGTCAAACGCTATAGCACAACGTTTGTACCATGAGTATGCCAAAGACATGCCCATCATCGATTACCACAACCACCTCCCTCCCGATGAAGTGGCCGGCAATAAAAATTTTGAGAATATTACCAGGGTATGGTTGAACGGAGATCACTATAAATGGCGGGCGATGCGGGCCAATGGCGTAGAAGAGGACTATATCACCGGCGGAAAAACGGACTGGGAGAAATTCCGGGCCTGGGCCGCTACGGTACCATATACATTACGCAATCCATTATATCACTGGACACACCTGGAGCTACAGCGTTATTTTGATATTCATGAAATACTAAATGCAGATACAGCGCAGCGTATTTATGAGGAAACCTCCTCCAGGCTGCAAAACAAGGAATACAGCGTAAGAGCTTTGCTGGAACGGATGAACGTAAAACTGATCTGCACTACGGATGATCCCGTGGATGACCTGGGGTTTCACCGGCAGATCCGCGATGACAACTGGGCTGTGAAAGTATTGCCGGCTTTCCGTCCCGATAAGGCGATGAACGTTGACAATGTTGACACATTTAATAATTACCTGACAGGATTGGAGAAAGCTGCGGATGTTTCGATCAGCACTTATAACGATTACCTGGCTGCTTTGAAAAAACGTCATGATTATTTTGCGGCCAACCATTGCAGCGTCAGCGATCATGGTTTGGAAGAAATCTATGCCGAAGATTATACGGCTACCGAGATTGCCGGGATATTTGCCAAGATCCGCTCTGGCGGCCACTTGTCTAGGGAGGAGAACCGCAAGTTCAAATCAGCCATGCTGGTAAATTTTGCGGAGTGGGATTGGGAAAAAGGTTTTGTACAACAATACCACCTGGGTGCTTTACGGAATAATAATAGCAGGATGCTGCAGCAACTCGGTCCTGATACGGGCTGGGACAGCATCGGTGATTTCTCACAGGGAAGAGCACTCTCCAAATTCCTCGACAGGCTCGACAAGGATAATAAACTGGCAAAGACCATTATCTATAACCTGAATCCTGCAGATAATGAATTATTCGCCACCATGATCGGAAATTTCAATGATGGTACGGCTGCCGGAAAGATACAATGGGGCTCCTCCTGGTGGTTCCTTGACCAGAAAGATGGGATGACAAAGCAGTTGAATGCACTGAGTAATATGGGACTGCTCAGCCGTTTTATCGGGATGCTGACCGATAGCCGCAGTTTTCTTTCCTTCCCACGGCATGAATACTTCAGACGCTTGTTGTGCAACCTGTTTGGTGAAGAAATAGAGAACGGTGAATTGCCCAATGACATAGAATGGATCGGCAAAGTGATACAGGATATCTGTTTCAATAACGCGAAGAATTATTTCAACTGGCAATTCGAGGATGAAAAAGAAATGATCGGTAAAAAACCTGTTCAGAATTAGAATCATTGAATTCCTGGCTCATTGATTCTCCCTCTCCGTCATTGCGATCCGCCAGCCGGCGGAGAAGCAAGGAGAGGGAGGTAAAGGGTGAGGTCAAAATAACGAATCATGCAACTACGTTTTCAAAACAGTCCGAAAGAAACAAAAGGAATGGACACGGAGCAGCTCCGGGAAAATTTCCAGGTAAAGGAATTGATGCAGGATGATACCGCGCAATTGGTCTATTCGCATTATGATCGTGTGATCATTGGTGGCGTAAAGCCCGTGAATAAAACGATCGCACTTCCCAATCACCCGGAGCTCAGGGCAGCCTATTTTCTCGAAAGAAGAGAATTAGGAATTATTAATGTAGGTGGTGCCGGGGTTGTGATAGCAGCTGGCAAAGAATATGCTGTCGGCAAATTGGGTTGCGTGTACCTGGGTAAAGGCACCAATGATGTCAGATTCAAATCGAAAAACAAAAAAGAACCAGCTGCTTTTTATCTTCTATCCGCCCCTGCTCATCATGTGTATCCCAGCAAGCTGATGGCAAAGGAAAAAGCATCCCCGGTGAACCTGGGTGATGCATCTACTTCCAATAAACGGACGATCTATAAATATATCCATGCCGATGGCATCAAAAGTTGCCAGCTCGTAATGGGTCTGACCGTGTTGGAACCCGGCAGTGTCTGGAATTCAGTACCACCACATACACATACGCGAAGGATGGAAGTGTATTTCTATTTTGATCTGGCAGCAGACCATCGCGTCTTTCATTTTATGGGGGAGCCGCAGGAAACAAGACATATCGTGATGGCCAATCATGAGGCTGTGATCTCGGCACCATGGAGTATGCATTTTGGTTGCGGTACTTCGAACTATGGTTTTATCTGGGGAATGGCCGGCGAGAACCAGGTCTTTACGGATATGGATCCGGCACCTGTTGCTACATTGAAATAAAAAGGAGCCTGTCATTGCCGGCAACGTTTCCGGTAATAAAAGCAGCGCTGGTGCAGCGTTGCAACAGATCAGGATGTATCTTTCAAATCCAATACATAACCAACAATTTAAATTATACAATGATGTCAAAGAAAGTAGTAACACTGGGGGAAATCATGCTGCGTTTATCGACTCCCGATTTCAAACGTTTTGTTCAGGCCGATAGTTTTGATATCACCTATGGTGGTGGCGAAGCCAATGTGGCAGCTGCTTTGTGCAATTATGGACTCAACGGAACCTTTGTTACTAAAGTGCCGGACAATCCCATTGGTCAATCCGCCATTAACCATCTCCGTCGTTACGGCGTGGATACACAATTCATCGTCCGCGGCGGCGAACGACTGGGGATCTACTTCCTGGAAACCGGCGCTTCAATGCGGGCATCACAGGTAGTGTATGACCGGGCACATGCTTCTATTTCCGAAGTCGACATCAGTGAATTTGATTTTGATAAGATACTGGACGGCGCTTCCTGGTTCCATACCACCGGTATCACTCCTGCCCTCAGTGATAAAGCTGCTGCTTTGACCGAAGCTGTGCTGAAAGCAGCGAAAGCAAAAGGCATTACCACCAGTATCGACCTGAACTACCGTAAGAAATTATGGAGCAAGGAAAAAGCGAGGGAAGTGATGAGCAAACTCTGTCAATATGTGGATGTATGTATCGGTAACGAAGAAGATGCTGATACAACACTGGGCTTTAAAGCAAAAGACACCGATGTTACCAAAGGTGAATTGAACCTCGATGGTTTCAAAGATGTGTTCAAACAAATGAAAGATAAATTCGGTTTCAAATTCATCGCTTCATCATTACGCGAAAGTCATAGCGCCAGCGACAACGGTTGGAGTGCCCTGGTATATGATGGCAGCGAGTTCTACCATACCAAACAATACAACGTGCGCATCGTTGACCGGGTAGGCAGTGGCGATAGTTTTGCCAGTGGTCTGATCTACGGACTCGTCACCGGTATGCCAATGAACGAAGCCGCAGAGTTTGGTGTAGCTGCCAGTGCGTTGAAGCATACGATCCCGGGAGATCTGAACCATGCGACGTTGAGTGATGTAAAAGACTTAATGAAGGGCGACGGTAGCGGAAGAGTACAGAGATAATACCCTCTGAGCGATGCTCGCAACCTTCGCGCTGCTTGGTTGCCCTAAAGGGAGAACTTAAGTCCGGGTGTTTTTATATAATTAAGTAGTTCTTTAAAGAATATAGTTAAATGATTGTGTAACCAGCTTAAGCTCCCTGATGAAGCTTCGTTGCGTCGCACACTTCAACTTCCTGTTCATAACTCAACATTAATAATCAATGATCCGCCGTCGCATTGTTACGGTGGATCATAAAGTCCCTCTTTTGGAGGGATTTAGGGAGGTCGCACTTATGATCATTGATACATTAAATAACGCATCAAAATATTTTTCAACGCACCCGCTGTTTGAAAAAGCATTTGCTTTCATACAACAAACCGATCTCGGCAATGCGCCCGATGGCAAATCGGATATCAGCGATGGGTTAAAGGCCATCTTTTCGAATAAGCCAGGAGTTGCGGCAGAAGCTTCTGTTGCAAAGTTTGAGTGTCACAATAATAATATCGATATCCAGCTTTGCATCAGCGGCGTGGAAACGATCGGCTGGAAACCGAGGGAGAAATGCAGTAACAAGAACGGTGAGTATAACCCGGAAAAAGATGTACAGCTCTACAATGAGCAACCAGACATGTATTTCCAGCTGACCAACGGGCAGTTTGCCATTTTCTTTCCCGAAGATGTGCATGCCCCGATGATCGGTGAAGGGGAAATAAAAAAACTGGTGATCAAGGTGAAAATCTGAACGTTGCAGAGATCAATTAATAGCCGGGGGAAATGAATAAATTGCCCCGCCATTTATGGCGGGGATAATAAACAAAAAAACTGGTGATCAAAGAAAATCTGATCAATTGCCCCGGCATTTATCCCGGGGATAACAAACAGTAACTAAAAATGGGCTTTAGCCCAATACAGAATCAAACATATGAGCAAAACACAACAAATAACGGATTCGATCATTGCACAGGGCATTCTTCCCCTATATTTTAATCCCAGTGAAGAAATAAGCCTTGATGTACTAAAAGCTCTATATCGCGCCGGTATCAAAGCTGTCGAGTACACCAACCGTGGCGATACGGCCCTGGCCAATTTCAAAAAAATGGTAGCGTTGCGCAATGCGGAAATGCCGGGACTTCTATTGGGTGTCGGTACGATCAAGAATTTGCAGCAGGCCACCGATTACATCGATGCCGGTGCTGATTTCCTGGTCAGCCCGGGCTTCGTACCGGATGTCGCAGCGATGTGCATAGAGAATGATATATTCTATGCGCCCGGATGCATGACACCGACTGAGATCATTGCTGCGGAGAATGCAGGTATCAGGTTCATCAAATTATTCCCCGGTAATATGCTGGGACCGGATTTTCTAAGTGGGATAAAGGATATCTTCCCTAAGTTACTGTTCATGCCAACCGGTGGCGTGGATACCACTAAAGAGAATATTGAAAGTTGGTTTAAAGCCGGGGTTTCTGCTGTAGGAATGGGAAGTAAACTGATCAGCAAGAAACTGATGGAAGCAAAAGACTATACAACAATAGAGACCGAATCAAAAAAAATATTGGAGCTCATTACGACGATAAAAAAATAACGACTGCCATTAAAATTGCCACATGATTAAAGAAACGATCGGAAAGTACAGGTGGACCATCTGTGCGCTCTTGTTTTTTGCAACCACCATTAACTATCTCGACCGGCAGGTACTAAGTCTCCTGCAACCCTATCTTGCTGAGAAATGGGGCTGGTCAAATACTGACTATGCCAACATTACTTCCGTATTCCAGTTTGGCTATGCCATTTCCATGTTGTTTGCGGGGCGTATCATCGACAAACTAGGAACAAAAAAAGGGTATTCCTGGGCGATCATTATCTGGTCTCTTGCCGCTATCGTTCACGCCCTTGCCATTCCGATAGGACAGGGTATTTCCACCATGTTAGGCTGGTTTGGTATTGCAGGGTTTTCTATATCTGTATTGGGTTTTATGTTCTCCAGGGCCATTCTTGCCTTTGGCGAAGCGGGTAATTTTCCTGCGGCGATCAAGGCAACAGCAGAATACTTTCCAAAAAAAGAAAGATCCTTTGCTACAGGTATTTTTAATTCCGGCGCTAATGTAGGAGCTATCCTTGCACCACTCACTGTTCCCTGGATACGGATCAACTGGGGTTGGGAATGGGCATTTATCATAATGGGCCTTGTTGGTTTTATCTGGCTGGCATTCTGGTTGCTTTATTATGAAAAGCCGGAAAAACAAAAAAAATTATCCGCTGCTGAACTGGCTTATATCAGGTCAGGTGAAGAGGAGGTTCCCACAACTGTTGAGCAAGATGTGAAAAAAGTATCCTGGGTCAAACTGCTGGGATACCGGCAAACCTGGGCTTTTGCCTTTGGCAAATTCATGACAGATGGCGTGTGGTGGTTTTTTCTGTTCTGGCTGCCCGCTTATCTAAAAGTACAATATGGTATAGTTGACAAAGCCATTATGCTCCCCCTGGCGGTATTGTATACCCTGGCCATGGTGGGTAGTGTGGGCGGCGGTTGGTTTCCGATGTATTTTATAAAAAAAGGACATAAGGTATATGATGCCAGGATGAAAGCCATGTTGCTCATTGCTTTTATTCCATTGGTTGTTTTACTGGCCCAGCCTCTCGGCTATATAAGCTATTGGGTACCGGTGATACTGATAGGCATCGGGGCTTCGGCACACCAGGCCTGGAGTGCGAATATCTTCACTACGGTGTCAGACATGTTCCCCAAAAAAGCGGTGGGGTCAGTTGTTGGCATCGGCGGTATGGCTGGTGGTATCGGCGGTGTCGTTATGTCAAAACTGGGGGGCTTTCTTTTTGACACCTACAAATATGGCGGTATTGCCAGATCATGGGTAGAAGCAAAAGCGGCTGGATTGGGAGACTATGTTACCCGGTTACAATCACTTAACCTGGTTAATAAAAACGGCGGGACTATTAACCTGGATAAAGTTGAATTAAGAGGTTTACCAAAAGAAGTTACGGCACAACTGCAAAATATGGATGCGGGCTTGTTTGACCAGTTATTACAAATACAAAAGCCGATAGTGCAGGCTGAAATGACAACTTCCTATACGATCATGTTCGCTATCTGTGCTGTCGCCTACCTTATTGCATGGTCGGTAATGAAAGCATTGGTGCCAAAATATAAGCCTATTACAGATCTATAGATCAAAAACCTTCAGAAAAGCTCCTCTTACAAGGAGCTTTCTTTTTGCATACCATAAAAATGTTGAAAAGCTGTTCACAATTGAAAGCGACCCTGGTCAAGGCCGGCAGTCGAATCTTTTACTTTTGTCCGGGCCATTCATCTTGCCGTCTGTTCCTTGAAGAGATTCTTAACATCAAAACGACTGAGCATGTTATTCAAAAAACTACTACCTGTTATTTTCCTGCTTTGCTGCAGCACCTTTCTTTCAGCACAACCCGCAAAAAAACAGCCCACTGCTGTTATCCTGAAAACAGCCAATACACTTTTGCAAGCGCAGCAGTATGATGCCGCAGAAGAGTACTTTAATAAAGCACTGCAAAATGCAAAGCTTTCCAAAAACAGGTACCAGCAGGCACAGGCATGGGAAGGATTGGCCAATCTATATAATAAAACAAAACAGCAAACAGAGGCCGTGACCGCCTACCAGCATGCGATCGGTATCTACAGAACGCTTGGGTATACGGTGATTGCCGATGTCCTGAACACCCAGATGAAGAATGTGCAGGGTATTGGCGACCTGTATGCCGGTATCGAGATCGGGGCGCGGGGTATCAAACTCAGTGTGATAGATGTAAAGATGCACAATGGCGAAAATGATTATTCCCTGAAACTGGACACGTCCATCAACAGCGATGCCGCAATGCTTTCGTACCAGAGTGAAAAAGAAACCTTTGATGCGATCACTGTTTTATACGGTATCGTGCAGAAGAGATTTGATATTCCTTTCAACCGTATACATATCGTTATCAGCAGCGGGTTAAAACAGGAACTGGACAAATACAACAAGGTGGATTACTTTGCCAGTATCGTAAGGCCCAAAGAATTGGATCCGAAAATAAAGATCGGTTATGTCACCGTGGAGGAGGAAGCTCAACTAAGCTTTAAAGGCATTGTCCCGCAACTAAGCCGTCTTACGGCCAACCAACTTGATATCGGCAGCGGTAATACCAAGGGTGGTTATCTCGATGCCAACCGGGCATTTGTACCGGTCACTTTCCCGATTGGTACCCGCTCTTTCCAGCGCCTGGTGGAAGCCCGTGCTCCGGGCACCGCAAGCATCGACGATTACCAGCGCAATGCAGAAAAATTGATCTTCGATAGTCTCGGCCGTCTGGTGATCTACCAGTTCAGGGATAAAAAGGATTTTAAAGAGAGAGAACTGGTGTATTTATCTGGTGGTATCGTTTGGTCGATCGTTTCACTAATGTTCCCGGAACAGATCAACCAGAATCATGTGGAGCTTACCCGGAATGATATTACCGCGTTCCGCGACCTTGTACATGATCATTATAACGATCTCATCAATCCCAATCTATCCGGCAAGTTGAGTGCTGAAGATGCGGCAGCCTCCATGGCCAATATCAGGAGAGTGATCAGTACATACGACCAAAAGGCTTTACTGGTCGGCTCCATTTGGCTGGATGAACTGGCTGTGCAGCTAAGCAACTCGAACCCCAACAAAAAATTCATCTTCCCCCGTTATGCGTATGTAGGATGGATCAGCGGGTATATCATGGATAAGATCAGTAAGCAATACACGGCTGTGGCGACCCGGTAAGACCAACCAGCAACAAGATCTCAGCTCCCTGTTACCGCGAAGTTTTTTGTACTTTTAAATACACCCAACAATAGTGCGATATGGCAAAACCGCGGCCCATAGATCCTGACTTCCAGTTCCTGTTGAACTTTAAAGAAAAACAGGTCATTGACCTGTTCAAAGATCTGCGGGAATATATACTCGAAATTCATCCTGCCAGTAACGAGTTGCTCTACCATACACATGCGCTGACATCCGTGTTTTCCTTATCAGAAAAATTGTCAGATGCATTCTGCATGATCCCGATCTACACCAATCACCTGAACCTGGGATTCAATAAAGGCACATTGGTCAAGGACCCGCATAAGCTATTGCAGGGAACCGGTAACCTGATCCGGCATATTCAGATAAACATTCCTGCGGATTACAGGAATAAAAAAGTAAAGGACCTGGTGAAGGCGGCGGTGGAGTATGCGATGAAAGATGTGGAAAAATCTTCGATCGTAACAGGTAAGACGATCTCGAAAATTAAAAAGATCAAATAAACAGCTGCCCATAATCTTTGAAAAAGGAGTAAATGAGGGATATCCCAAACTCGATAATTTGCTGAAAAAAATGGAGCAGGCTGAAAAAAATAATTCCGGATGCCAAACGCTTTTATGAATCACTTATATCTACGGCATCGCATAAAGGCATGGAACTGAAGCTCGGGTAAAACACAACATACGTATTCTTATTCAGATACCATGGAAGAAAAGATCACAAGACCAACAGATTATTTCGGGGTGAACCTCGCCCTGCTATTAGCCGGGAAAATAAAACCTGTCCATCAAAGTTTTGATGATAAGAAATTCATTGCCTCCGTTAAAAAACAATGTGTTACTCAATCATTGACCCAGCGGGTAGAGACTATTGCCGATAATTTACAATTGTTGCTACCTGCCAACTATCCTAAAGCGATCCATATTCTTCATAAGATAATGGGAGAAGAAAATCCCAATGAAACAGGGATGTTCAAAGAGTTCTACTGGTTGATGCCCGTGGGCAAATTCATTGAAAAATACGGGTTGGAACATTACGATCATTCCATTGAGGCCATTGAAGAATTGACAAAACGCAATACGGGAGAATATGCGATCAGGCCCTATATCAGGCAATACCCGGCTCAAACTATCCGGCAAATGAAGATATGGGCCCGGTCAAAGAATTTTCATCTTCGCAGGCTGGCATCAGAGGGGTTAAGACCAAAATTACCCTGGGCTTCTAAACTTGACCTGTATATTGAAAAGCCAAAACCTGTTTTTGATATCCTGCATATCCTCAAAAAAGATCCTGTCAAATTTGTTCAAAAATCAGTGGCCAATCATCTTACCGATTATATCAAGGTGAATCCCAAACCTGTTTTTGAATTAATAAAAAGCTGGAGCAATAACGGCAATGAACATACGGAATGGATCATCCGGCATGCTACCCGGAAATTGAAATGATTCTTTGTTACGAAGGTCTGTTTAAGTTAATATTTCGCCCCTACGGGGCTCCGGTCAGACCTTTATCCACCTTCTTCTGCTGATATATCGCCCCGATGGGGCTAAAAAAACTCCCCGTGCGGAGAGTTTCACTTTCTAATTTCTTATTTCTCATTTACTCTCCCCAAATATTATCCTTCCCTTCCACCCACAACTTCACCAGGTCTGTCGTAACCGATTTCGGTCTTTCCAAAGCAAAGCCCAGGGCCCTGTCCCAACAAAGACTGGCGAGTACACCGAGGGCGCGGCTTACGGCAAACAACACCGTATAAAACTCAAACTCCTTCATACCGTAGTGTACAAGTAATGCACCGCTATGTGCGTCTACATTCGGCCAGGGGTTTTTAATTTTTCCAAGCGACTGCAGGATCGGCGGTACCGTTTCATAGATATCCCAAACCGTATTTACCAGCGGATCGTCCGGCATATGTTTTTTGCCAAATGCCATCTGTGCTTCAAACCGGGGATCCGTCTTGCGCAGAACCGCGTGTCCATAACCCGGCACCACTTTTCCTTCACTCATCGTTTTCTTAACATACTCAGCTATCTGTTCTTTGGTTGGTGATTCTGTGTTTAGTTGCTCCCGCATCTCGAAGATCCATTTGATCACTTCCTGGTTGGCAAGCCCGTGCAAAGGACCGGCGAGCCCGTTCATTCCCGAAGCATAGCTTAGGTAAGGATCGCTTAATGCAGAACCAACCAGGTGCGTGGTATGCGCCGATACATTTCCTCCTTCATGATCCGCATGGATAGTCATATACAAACGCATCAGCTCTTTAAAACTCTCATCTTCGAAACCCATCATGTGTGCGAAGTTGCCGGCCCAGTCGAGCAGACCATTAGGCTGGATATGATCCCCGAATTTGTATTTTCTCCGGTAGATATAAGCCGCCACACGGGGCAGTCTTGCGATCAGATCCATCGAATCATCAAAGACCGCTTCCCAGTAATCTTTTTTATTCAGACCTGCTGCATATTTTTTTGCGAACTGGCTTTCCGTTTGCAAAGCCATCACCGCCACCACGAACTGTGTCATCGGGTGCGTATTCAACGGCAATGCTTCTATCGTGGCAAATACATGGTTGGGTACATGACTACGACGCTGCCATACCGAACTGATATGATGGACATCGTCTTCGGAGGGCAATTCTCCCACCAGCATCAAATAAAATAATCCTTCGGGCAATGGTTCCGAACCTCCGGGTGCTTTTGCCAGCTTTTCTCTTAACTCCGGGATGGAATAACCGCGGAACCGGATACCTTCCTGTGCATCAAGTAAAGAGGTCTCTGTAACAAGACCGGTCATACCCCGCATTCCCTGGTAGATCTGTGATAACTGTACCTCCCCGATCACTTTACTCCCGTGCTCTTTTAGCAGGTCTTTTATTTCAGCCGAAACGATCTCGGATTTGGCTTTGAACCTGTCTTTAATAATTCCCATAATACCTTATTTTTCTATGCTTTCAGTGAAAAAATACAGAGGGATAAAGGTAAATAAAGCCCCTCGCCGGAACAAAAAATAGATCATTTCGGGGTCTTGCGGTAAAGCCAGTATGCAACCGCTGCGAATGCGATATTGGGAAGCCAGGCCGCGAGCAGCGGTGGAAAATTTCCCTTGGTGGCAAAAACGGTCGAAAAGCGGTCCGACAAAATGAACATAGAGGCGATCACGATCCCAATAGCCATATGCATACCGCTCCCACCGCGGCTTCTGCGACTGGCGATCACAGCCCCGATCAGGGTCAATAATAAAACGGCGGCCGGGGTAGCGGTACGGCGGTAACGTTCCACCCTCAACGTATTCAAACCTTCTGTGCCCCGCACTGATTCCTGCCGGATAAAAGCGACCAGTTCCGGGGTGGTGAGCTTATCCTTCATATAAATATCCTTGCGGAGTTCTGCGGGATCCAATGCGAGTTTAAAATTGAACTGGGTATGCTGGGTTAGCCGTTCGCCCATACTGTCAATGAACCGTTCCGCTGCATTCGATAATATCCAGCCTTTGGTAGCCGTATCCCATCGCATCGTTTCTGCACGGAGATTATAGACCACTTTATTTTCTTTGATCCTTTGCAGGAAAAAACCTCTCACCGTTTTATTGCTGCTGTCGAAACTCCGGATACCCACAAATGTGTTGCTGTCGATCCGGAGATAAAAACAACTTTCACAATTACCAGAGGTCTGGTTCTTGGTCGGATCATTCCTGTCTACATATTTTGTTTGAAAATTACTACGTATCCTGTTGGCCTTGGGTATCCAGTAGCGGCTACCTACCCACAACAGTGAAGCGAGCAGGACACCTCCCACTACATAGGCCCGGAGAAAACGGTTATAACTGGTGCCGCTGGCGAGGATCGCGATGATTTCGGAACGGCTGGCCATTTTACTGGTGAAAAAAATAACAGCGATAAAAACAAAGAGGGGAAATAACAAACTCCAGATATAGGGTACGAACCCGAGATAATACTGGCTTAGCGCCTCTTTAAAACCCATATTGGCTTTTACAAAATCATCCATCTTCTCGCTGCTGTCAACGGCCACGGCTATCACCGTGAACATCAGCAGGCAAAAGATAAAGGTGAAGAGGAATTTCTTCAGTATGTACCAGTCAATTTTCGTCATCCGGGCCAAAAATAGCTTAAAATATGTTGCAGACTTGTGAAGGTCATTACGGCTGGCTCTTGAACCACAAAGAAAGATAAGCACATAGGCAAACACATAGAATAACTATGTGCAAACCTATGTTTCTAATGTGGCGCAGCCTGCCCTGACAAAGGAAGGGTGGTTCAAGTCCTATAGTTTCTCTTTTAAACGCACAACCATCTCGCTCTTCCAGGAAGAAAAACTCCCCAGCTGAATTTGCTTCCTTGCTTCCCGCACCAGCCAGAGATAAAAAGCGAGGTTGTGTACACTGGCGATAGTATACCCCAAAAATTCCTTGGCCTTCATCAGGTGACGCAGGTAGGCTTTGCTGTAATAATTGCTCATAACGCAATCCAGCCCGTCATCCAGCGGCGAAAAATCCTGCTCCCATTTTTTGTTATCGATATTGATCACACCTTTCGTTGTAAACAACATCGCATTTCTCCCGTTACGGGTTGGCATTACGCAATCAAACATATCGATACCCATACTGATACATTCCAGGATATTCCATGGCGTACCTACTCCCATCAGGTATCTCGGTTTTTGTTGGGGAAGATGATCACAACACCAGTCGCATATCTCGTACATTACCGGTTCGGGCTCACCCACACTCAATCCCCCGATCGCATTCCCGGTGGCTTCCTTCGATGCGATATATTCACAGGATTGTTTACGCAAATCTTTGAACACTCCTCCCTGTACGATCGGGAAAAGATTCTGCGTATAACCATATTTGGGCTCTGTAGAATTAAAACGGGTAAAGCAACGATCCAGCCAGCGATGCGTGAGCTCCATCGAATTTTTTGCATATTGAAATTCGCTTCCACCGGGCGGGCATTCATCAAAAGCCATAATGATATCACCCCCGATGGTCCGCTGGATATCCATCACGGTCTCGGGTTGAAATAAATGTTTGCTGCCATCTATATGCGATTGAAAGGTTACCCCCTCCTCCATGATCTTCCGCGTACCCGCGAGTGAAAAGACCTGGTATCCCCCGCTGTCTGTCAGGATGGGTTTGGGCCATTTATTGAATTGATGAAGACCGCCTGCTTTTTCCAGCACTTCCAGGCCCGGTCGCAGATACAAATGATAGGTATTCCCCAAAATAATCTCGGCTTTTACATCATCAAGCAGTTGCTGCTGGGTAACGGCTTTCACGCTCCCGGCAGTACCCACAGGCATAAAGATCGGTGTCAGTATTTCTCCATGATCCGTAGTTATTTTACCGGCCCTTGCTTTGGAACCGGTGTCGGTATGCTGCAATTCAAATGTCAGTGCTGCCATTGGCGCAATTTAAACAATAGGCAATTGACAATAGGCAAAACTCTATTCGGAGGGGCTTTTGCCAATTGCTTATTGCCTGTTGCCTATTGTTCGGTGTGGAAACCTTTTGCCTATTGCCCATTGCCTATTGCCTATTGGAATTTACCTTCGCCACATGCCACTGATCAACTGGAGAGAGATCATTTTCTTCGCATTTACTGCCGTAGCCGCCATCCAGGTATTTTACTATGCCTGGTTTTTCAGCCGTATCGCATTTTATAAACCGCAACCCAAATCAAAGACACAGCATCACCCGGTATCCGTGATCATTTGTGCCCGTGATGAAGATGAGAACCTTGCCCGCAACCTGCCGGGAGTATTGGTGCAATCCTATCCAAGCACCTATGAAGTGGTGGCTGTCAATGATAATTCACTCGATGATTCCAAATACATTTTACAGGAACTGAAGAAAACATTCAAATCGCTGAACGTAGTAGAGCTGACACAGGAAGCTGTTCATATCTCGGGAAAGAAATACCCGCTGTCGATCGGTATCCGCGAAGCCAAACATGAAGTATTATTGCTCACAGATGCAGATTGCGTGCCGGCTAGCGAACACTGGGTAGAAAAAATGCAGCATGGTTATGGTGAACACACCGAGATCGTGCTGGGCTATGGCGCTTATCACAAGAAAAGAGGATTGCTGAACAAACTGATCCGTTTCGAAACCTTTCATACAGCACTTCAATATCTTTCCTATGCCCTGGCCGGTATCCCCTATATGGGTG
>JANOHQ010000037.1:0-5982 GCA_031406595.1 Chitinophagaceae bacterium | reverse complement strand
GTAAGGCCCAAATCCTTCCCCGTGTATACAGGGTATTTACTAAACCCGATAGCTATCGGATCAGGCAATTGAGCTTTTCCGGAAAATAATGTTGAAATAAATCCCAGCAGCATAAGACATTTGTTCATTAAGAGATGAATTTGCTATAAAGATATAAAGAAGAATTTTGGAATTGCCGATTGGGAAATTGGGAAATTTGTGCACAGTGCGAATAGACCCGGCTACTCTAAATTTCCTGAAAAAGCAGAGGAAATTTTGCCTTAAAAGCAATTTCAAAATTTCCCAATTTCCCAATTCCAAAATCTCCTTCGAATTTCCCAATTCCAAAATACCCCAATAATCAACTAAGCTCATTTGGGTACATCCCGCCTTTCCTGTAAATTGTTGCTGAATTAATTAAACCGATCTACTAGCTTATGGGAGACCTCCAAATTAAGAAACAATCCAAAAAATACGACGCCGTAATCGTTGGTTCCGGTGCGGGCGGTGGAATGGCAGCCTATATCCTTGCCAGGGCCGGATTAAAAGTTTGTATCGTTGAAGCGGGTTTTATGTATGATCCGCAGAAGAATATTACTCAAATGAAGAATCCATGGGATTCTCCCCGCCGCGGCGCCAGTACCAAACTCCGTCCCTTTGGTGACTTTGATGCCTGTTATGGCGGTTGGTCACTGGAAGGAGAACCTTTTACCAAAGAAACCGGAACAGACTGGTCCTGGTGGAGAGCGAGGATGCTGGGTGGGCGTACCAATCACTGGGGAAGGATATCCCTGCGCTTCGGACCCAAGGATTTTAAAAGAAAAAGTATCGATGGTCTTGGGGATGACTGGCCTATAGGTTACGAGGATATCAAAC
This sequence comes from Chitinophagaceae bacterium, assembly GCA_031406595.1. Classification (GTDB taxonomy): domain Bacteria; phylum Bacteroidota; class Bacteroidia; order Chitinophagales; family Chitinophagaceae; genus JJ008. The sequence continues at coordinate 5,127 of JANOHQ010000037.1, read as the reverse complement.
CTTTCTATGACCGGGTGGATAAACTGATCGGGATATTCGGCACCAACGAAGGGCTGGAGAATGATCCCGATGGATTTTTCCTGAAACCACCCAAACCAAGACTGCATGAACTTTTTATTAAGAATGCGGCTAACCAGGCGGGTGTAAAAGTCATTCCTTCCCGTCTTTCTATCCTCACCGAAAAAATAGAGAATGATGCTGGAAGAGCTCCCTGCTTTTTCTGCGGACAGTGCAACCGTAACTGCAGTATGGCAAAAGCCGATTTCTCCTCTCCCAATGTATTGATCTATCCCGCGATGAAAACAGGGAACGTGGATGTGTTGTCAAATGCAATGGCCCGCGAAGTGCTCACCAACAAGGAAGGGCTGGCTACCGGTGTTTCCTATATCAGTAAGGACGACATGATGGAATACCAGGTGGAGGGCAAAGTGGTGATCGTGGCGGCGAGTGCCTGTGAGAGTGCGAGGTTGTTGCTCAATTCAAAATCAGATCGTCACCCGAATGGTTTAGCAAACAATAGTAATGTGGTCGGAAAATATTTGCATGATTCAACCGGTGCTGCGCTTGGTGGTGTGTTACCTCAATTATTTGACAGGAAACGATACAATGAAGATGGTGTAGGCGGTATGCATATCTATTCACCCTGGTGGCTGGATAATAAAAAATTGGATTTCCCGAGAGGCTACCATGTGGAGTATTGGGGTGGTATGAGTCAGCCCTCTTATGGCTTTAGTTGGGGAATCGAGAACCTGAATGGTAAATACGTGGTGAAAGGAAAACAAAAAGAAGGCGGTGGTTATGGTGCTTCGCTTAAAGAAGATTACCGCTATTTCTATGGCTGCGGTGTGGGTATGGCCGGCCGTGGGGAAGCCATCCCGATCGAAAGCAATTATTGTGCGATCGATCCCAACGTGGTGGATAAATTCGGTATCCCCGTTTTGAAATTCAATGTAAAATGGACCGACCACGAGATCTTACAGGCCAAACATATGAAAGAAACTTTCAAAGAAGTGATGCACAATATGGGTGCGGTGATAACCTGGGGTGGAGATGATGATGAAAAGAACCAATGGGGACTGGCAAAACCCGGCGAGATCATTCACGAAGCCGGCACCGTAAGAATGGGTGATGATGCAAAAAGTTCAGCATTGAACAAATGGAGCCAGGCACATGATTGCAAGAACCTGTTCTGTGTGGATGGCGGACAGTTTGTGTCGCAGGCAGATAAGAACATTACGTGGACGATACTGGCGCTTTCAATGAGAGCATCAGAATATATTATTGACGAAATGAAAAAACAAAATCTGACGTAGTTTATCGTTTATAGTTTATGGTTAAACCCTCGTCACCGGGTTTCTGCAAGTAGGAAGAATTCTTCGAATCACAACAACAATAAACTATAAACCAAAAACCATAAACATTTTAACATGGACAGACGTAAATCGTTAAAATTAATTGTGACTGGTGCCGTTGCTGCACCTATCGCTATTGCCGGTTGTAAAACAGATGATAAAAAAGCAGCGGACCCGAAAACGGCCGATGCCAAGTTCAACCTGGACCGGAATCCGGATGAATTAAAATACGAGAAGGAGCTTTTAGCAAAAGAAAAGTTCTTCACCGATCATGAATTTGCAACCATCACGGTACTGGCCGACATCATTATCCCGAAGGACGAGGTCAGCGGCAGTGCCAGCGAGGCACAAGTGCCGGAGTTCATTGAGTTCATTGTAAAGGATATGCCTAATCACCAGGTACCGATGAAGGGTGGTTTGCGTTGGCTGGATATGCAATGCCTGAAACGTTATGAAAAAACTTTTAAGGATTGCAGTAAGGAACAGCAGATCGAACTGGTGGATATGATCGCATATCCGAAAAAAGCCAAACAGGAAATGAGCCAGGGTGCAAAGTTCTTTAGTTTGATGCGTGACCTTACCGCCACCGGGTTCTATACATCGCCGATCGGCGTAAAAGATATTGGATACCAGGGCAACCAGGCCAACCAATGGAATGGGGTACCGGATGAAGTATTGACGCAATACAAACTGGCTTATTCCGAAAAGGAATTGAAGGAATGTGTGAGTTTTCCTAAATCATAACCTGCTCCATGGGTGAGAAGAAATTTAAACTCAAAGCGGAAGAATTAAAACAGTTAGCGCCTGGCAAGGGAGCCTGTATTGCTTCCGATAGCATTACCGTGGATGGAAATTATGTTCATTATATGTACCGGGAGGAGTCAATCAATAAGGTGGATAATGGATGGAGATTCTTCTCGGGCCTTGAAAGCCAGGAATACGTTGACAATCCTGATAACATGGCCTTTTATGATACGAATACGATTGCCAATTACGATCCTGCGATCATCGGCTACCTCCATTTACCCATTGGAACTGAGTTAGAAAGAATTGAAGACACGGATAAATTCCAGGTAATACCCGGTTAGGGATTTGGCTAAAAAAACTTAACTTTCTGACAATAACCATTACTAAACCCTCTTCTATGCTTAAGAAAATAACAATCCCTGTTATCCTCCTGTTTTTCTATACCAGCACGCTTGCACAAAATATCGGTCTTTTTGAAGAATGTAATTATGCCGGCAGGAAATACTACCTGGTTGCCGGTTCGTATAAAGGATATGCCATGCAGATCGCCAATGACCGGCTTTCTTCCCTGCAGATCCCCAATGGTATGCGGGTGACGCTCTATGAGCATGATGATTACAAAGGCAAATCGATTACGTACACTTCCAGCATTGCCTGTTTGACCGATGGTTGGAATGACAATACATCTTCCATGGTCGTGGAAAACCTCAATTACAATTATAATAACAACAATAATAATAATAACTATTACCCGAATAACAATTACGGGAACGATTATGTGACCTTCTATAATGATTGCTATTCAAAGGGCTATTCTCAAAGTCTTCGCCCCGGCACTTATTATGGCAATCAACTGGGGATATTGAAGACCAATATCTCTGGCTTCTATATTACCGGCAATCTGCGGGTAAAAATGTATTTCAACAGCGATAACGCATCTGGCTATTCCACTAATTTCGACGAAACCCAGAGCTGCCTGATGAGTTCGTATAACGACAAAGTAAGATCGATCGTAATAGAGGCCCGGCCTAATACCTACAATAACAATAACCAGAACAATAATTATAATAACGGCAATAACACCTACGCCACCGTTTATGCCGACTGTAGTTATGGCGGCAACAGCCTGCGACTGGAACCCGGTTATTACCAGGGCGACAAACTGGGTTTGCTTCGCTACAATATTTCCGCGATAGAGATCCCTTCCAACCTGAGAGCAAAGGTTTATATCAATAATGAATACCTCAATGGCTCTTCGTACACCATTACGGAAAACAGCAGTTGTCTTTCCAGCACCCTCAATAACAAGATCGGCTCTTTGGTGATCGAAGAGCGTTACGAGAATAACAATAACAATAATAATTACAACAATAACTATAACCAGGGTAATGATCAGTTTGTAAAGATCTATACCGACAATAATTACAAAGGTCTTTCTGCCTCCCTCCTTCCCGGTACCTATGCCACAATGGAACAGGCAGGATTTATCGACAACAACCTGAGTTCCTTGTTTCTGCCACCCGGTTACCGTGTTGTCTTATACGACCTGCCGAATTTCGGGGGGAAAAGCTATACGATCAATGCGTCCAAAACCGGTTTTAGTTTCTCCGGATGGAACGACAGAGCTTCTTCGATAGCGGTATACAGGAATTAGGAGGCTTCGGCTATGGCTTCGGCTATGGGCTATTAGCCTCTAGCTTGTCATCCAGAGCAAAGCGAAGGAAGCCGTTAGCTGTAGGACATTTCTTAAATGAATCAATTGCACCGCCCTTTAGGGCGGTGATTACAAATAACGTTGAACCGGGCTTTAGCCCAATAAAAGATTGGCGGCGGAGCAGATCATACCAAATCTTGATCATCAGCTCAATCAGCGGCCGGCTGTTCTTTAGTTGATTTCTCATCAAACAACTGATCATAGACAGGGCTTTCCGTCTTTGCCAGCCTGTCCCACCAGGTAAAGTAAAGGCCGAAATTGTAGTGGTATTATTTGTGCAGTAATCTGCGGGTAATTTAGCTGGCAGCACGCCAGATGAAAAAAGTGTTGATGATCATAAAAAGCGAAAGAACAACCACGAATGCCCTACGGTCAAGCCGGATGGATTTCTTTCGTTTTGCCTCGTCTCCTGATTCATAGAGACGGAGGTTGTAAATGATAAGCCCAACGATCAATAGTATAAAAGTGAAAGTAAGATTGTGCACATCATCCATCAATGTATTGGATGTTGAACCCGGTATCGCCGATTCCACAATATATTTATTCCCGATAGCGGCGAATAAACCGCCCACGCAGAGTCCAAACCTCGAGTCCTGGTTTTCAGACGATACAAAAAACACCAGGCAGGAGATCAGGAATGCCACATAGGCCCCGGTAAGCATTTTTGCCAGCATCATCCAGGAGTTATTACGGTTTATCACCAGTTCTGCCACCACTCTTGGGTAAACGCTGCTGCCGCTCAATTCGGGATTTCCATAAGTAGTCTTATAGACCCGTTTATCATCTTTTACACGGAAGGAAACGATACTCCACTCTTTGGAATTGAACGAACAATCCACTTTTGAATTCGCCGTATCCGCTATATAAATAAGTTGTGAAGCATCATAACGGGCATCTTCCAGTTCAATGGTTAGTCGCTGCTCATCAAAAGGGAACTTCGATACGTCCCACTGGTGCATTACCTGTGCCTTACATTTCTGCGTGGCCCAGTTTATATTCCCTTTTTTCTCAAGACTGTAATGGTTGAATTCAGCGCTTTTACTATTCGGGAGCTCAAGGGCTTCATCAAACTTCAGGCTGTCATTGGTATAATTCATCCATATCCAGAAATCGGCCATGAAACTCTTTTCCTCTATATTGAAGTCGTAAACGGCATTAAGATATAACCCAAGTTTGCAAGTGTCTTTCTGGGCTATTACAGAATTGGTGCTGAACAGGAATAAGGCGAACAGCAGTGTTCGTTTTATCATAAGGATGGATTTGTCCGGTGGGACTTGGTTTTTTGAAAGATATTGTTGTTAGTTCTACGATGGG
>JANOHQ010000036.1:0-10223 GCA_031406595.1 Chitinophagaceae bacterium | reverse complement strand
CTCGTAGCCGAGATCGTGGGCCGGATCACACCCTCCAGTGCCTTGATGCTGAACAGGGCGCCTACCAGCATGGCCCCGGTGTTGCCAGCACTGATAAAAGCATCCATTTTGCCGGAAGCCAGCAAATGAAACCCGATCGCGATAGAAGACCGTTGTTTTTCTTTTAAGGCTCGGGTGGGGTGTTCCTGCATCCCGATTACCTGTTCTGCATGCACGACTTTAATATGATCCGCGTCAATATTGTTTTCCGCCAGCAGTGTTTCTATTTGTGCTTTATCCCCGATCAGCAGGAGATCAGCCGGAACATTATGAGCTGAAAGATAGAGATGTACCCCTTTCACGGCTTCCAGCGGTGCGTAGTCGCCACCCATCATATCTATTCCAATGTTCATACGGTTCAATTGAAGGGTAATTGTTCTCCGGGCGTTTTACAAAACAACAAATTCCAAATTCCACTGACAATTTAGCCAAATGGATTTGGAATTTAAAAAAGCGGTGTAAAAGCAATATTATTTAGCCTTCAATGGTGCTTTTTCAGCAACCATTTTACCCTTATAATAAAGTTTTCCTTCACTTACATGCGCACGGTGACGTACATGTGTTTCACCGGTAGTGCTGTCAGTTGTCAATGTTGCAGCAGTAGCTTTATAGTGCGTTCTGCGTTTTGCACTTCTTTGCTGACTGTGTCTGCGTTTGGGATTTGGCATAACTCAAATATTAAAAATTGTCAATAGTAAATCTTCACTCAAAAATCTTCACTCTTCACTGATCATTCCAGGTCTTTAAATTTCTCCAATCCTTTCCAGATCGGGTTCTCTTTTGCTTTGTTCTCTTCGGGCTCCAATTTTTTCAGCAGGTCCAGTGCGGCCGGGTTGCAATGTGGTCCATCCATCTTTTCGTTCTTACACGTTTTCTGCATCGGGATGCTCAGGTTGATGAATTCATAGATCCAGTTGGCTGTATCGATATGGCTTTCGCCCTCGCCGATATAGTACATATCCGGATCATCTTCCTGCTCATTCATGAGTTCGGGTTCTTCCACCATTTTTACGGTCAGGATGAATTCATCCCATAACTCAAGGGGCAGGTTGCTGTTGCAACGGTCGCAATTCACTTCCAGGGCCCCGCCGATCTCGAATTTCAGCACCATAAAACTACTTTTTTTATCAAGCAGTAATTTTACATTTGCTTTGCAGTGGCGGAAGTCCTGCTGTTGGAATGCCTCAAAGAACTTGTCGTCAATGATATAGTTGTACTCATGAACGCCGGGTTTTAACCCTATAAAAGCTATCTCAAACTCCCTGCGGCGGCTCATTTGTCAACTTTTTAAAGAGTGTGCAAAGGTAGGGGAATAAACGGATACTTTAAGGCGGATTTTGGATTATTTTTGCCCACCTGTCCGGGTCTAAAACCCTGACCTGCCAGCCGTCAGGCAGGTTTTGAATAAATTACTAAAAATTTGAAAGTTTGCAACAATTTCTTGCCCGGCTTTTTGCCCGCCTTATGAAAAGCCGGAGTTGGGTTTTACTGATCGTACTCACCATCCTTATCAAATGGGCTTCCTGGTATCCCGGTTGGGTGGAAAGAAATTACAGCCAGGGTGTTTATCCCGCCATTTCCAGGGTGCAGCGCTTCCTGTTTGGCTGGCTGCCTTTCAGCATCGGGGACCTGTTCTACGGGTTCTTGTGTATAGTAATTCTTTACAAGATGTACAAGTTCTTCCGCCTCCTGTTCAGGAAGCAATTGAACCGCCGTTATTTTGTGGTAGCCATGCAGCAGGGGATCTTTATTTTCTTGTTCCTCTATGTTTTCTTCAACCTGCTATGGGGGCTGAACTATAACCGCCGCGGGATCGCCTACCAGTTACAACTGGATGTTAAACAGTATACACAGGCCGATCTCGACACCCTCGCAGGGGTCATGCAGAGCCGCGTCAATTATTATGCAGGATTCGTTACCGAAGCACAACGGGATTCCTTTGATAAAAAAAGCCGTTTGTTCAAAAGCTCTTATGAAGCCTATGATGAAGCGGCAAAAAACTATCCTTTTCTTTCGTATAAATCAAAATCGATCAAACCTTCTCTTTTTAGTTACCTCGGAAATTATCTGGGATTCCAGGGTTACTACAATCCTTTCTCCGGCGAAGGGCAGGTAAATACCACCGTGCCGCGTTTTCTCGAGCCATTCGTCACTACCCACGAGATGGCGCACCAGTTGGGTTATGGAAAAGAGAACGAAGCAAACTTTGTGGGCTTTCTTGCCTGTCGTTCCTATAATTCCAATGCGTTCCGGTATTCTGTTTATTTCGATATGTATAATTATTCGATCGGGGAAATGGCCCGCAGGGATACCGTTGTGGCAATAGCCTACCAGGCAAAAGCGCATCCACAGGTAATAAAGGACCAGAAAGAATTCAGGGATTTCTATCGACGCTACAAGAACCCCATCGAGCCCGTGGTTATGTGGGGCTATGGACAATTCTTAAAAGCCAATAACCAACCAGCGGGGAAAAGAAGTTATAATGAGGTGGTGGCCTGGCTGATCGCGTATTACAAGAAGTATGGGGTTGACTCTCTTTAGCGAGTGGGGAATGGCAAGTGGCTTGTAGGTGGGAACTGATAAAGCCCGAAGCCCATAGCCCAATGCCAACGCTTGCAGCTAACGGCTAAAAGCTAACAGCTAGAATTTATTCTTCCACATCATACTCTCCACCGGCCTATCCGGCTGGTTGCTGTATTTGGAATTCTTCTTTTTATCGTAGGAAATTTCGATCTCCCCATCTACCGGGAAATAGATCAGCTGACCGATGGGCATTCCCTTGTAAACTTTGACGGGCTGCTTGACCGAGATCTCAAGGGTCCAGTTGCCGCAAAAACCCACATCACCTTTTCCGGCGGTGGCATGAATATCTATTCCGAGGCGACCTGTTGATGATTTACCTTCCAGGAAGGGGACATGCGCATGCGTTTCGGTATACTCTGCCGTTACACCGAGATAGAAGATATGCGGATACAGCACGAACCCATCCTCCGGTATCTCGAAGTACTCGATCGTATTGTGTTTTTTGGCGTCGAGGATATGCTCTTTATACGTGGCCAGCGTCTTCCCCAGGTGCACATCATAGGAATTACTACCGAGGCATTCCCGGTCATAGGGGACTACTTTAATAGTTCCTTTCCCCATTTCTTCGAGGATCTTTGTATCCGATAAAATCATACTTATTTAATATTGCAGATTTTTAAATTGCAGGAAGTTATCATAAAGTTTTTCAATTTTCCTTTTCCCAAGCTGTTATTTTTGCAAGTATAAATCTAAAATCTTCATTCCATCAATCTAAACCCCCCTCTTTGCCGATTTTTTTTCAACATCAAATCAACGAAAATACCCGCCTTGGGGTATGGAAGATCGAAGAAACGGAAGAGTTCTTCAAGGGAAATGTACCCCAGCACCGGAACGTGACCCACCCGCACAAGCGCTTACAGCACCTGGCGGGGCGTTTCCTCTTGCAATTCCTCTTTCCGGATTTCCCATATCATCTCATCGAGATCGCCGATACCCGTAAACCCTTTCTGCCGGGCGAGCAGTATCATTTTTCCATTTCCCATTGCGGGGATTATGCGGCGGCTATTGTGAGCCGTGACAAAAGGGTAGGGATTGACATCGAGATACCCGTGGAGAAGATCCGGAAGATCATGCATAAATATCTTAGCGCAAAAGAACATTCTTTTTTTGATCTTATTCCCGGGGGCGAAGACGAGAGGCAACAGGCAAAAGGCAATACGCAATTGCGAAACTTTCAAACTACCGGTTCAGCAGGAAACCAATTACCAATTGCCAATTGTCAATTGCTTACTTTACTCTGGTCAGCCAAGGAAGCCGTTTTTAAATGGTATGGAAATGGAGGAGTTGATTTTCGCAAAGAGATCCAATTGTTGAAACAACATGAAAGTGCAGGTACCATTGACTGCTTTTTTTCAAAGAATGGGTCGGAGTTAACCATCCATTACCGGCAGTTTGAGGGATTGGCACTGGCCTGGGTGATGAGTTGATATCCTGCCAGCTACTATTATGCCCTTTGAACAGCAGCCACTATTTTATTATACAGGTCTTCCGGTACAAAAGGTTTTTGTACCACTTCGCAAAACCCTTTGTTGAGTAAATACCTGTTCATATCATCAAAAGATGCGGCGGTAAGTGCAATAACAGGAATATCGGGGTAAATAGTTTTAATAATAGCGGCTGATTCATATCCATCCATAACGGGCATATCAAGATCCATCAGTATTACATCAAACCGGTGATTTTGTGTATGTGCTACAGCTTCTTCGCCGTTTGATGCGATGATAACATGGCTTTTCCATTTTTGTAAGATCCGTGCCGCTACCAACTGGTTTACCTTATTGTCCTCGGCTAAAAGAATATTCATGTGCGACAATTGATTGCTGTCACGTAAAACCGGTTGTATTTTTTGTACGGGGTCAACAGAAGATTTTACCAACAACAAATCAAACCAGAAAGTTGATCCGCTTTCATATTCACTTTCCACCGTTATAGTGGCGTTCATCAGGTTTAGTATTTTTTCTGCAATGCTTAACCCGAGGCCGGTACCTCCAAAACTTCTTGTAGTACGGGTGTCTGCCTGGCTAAAGCTTTCAAAAATTTTATCAAGATTTTCTTTCTTGATCCCGATGCCGGTATCCGAGATGGCAAACCGCACTTTTAAATGCTGGTTATTAACCGGGTCAGATATGTTTACCAGGAGTTTAATGTTTCCCTTCTCCGTAAACTTAAAGGCATTACCAATGAGATTTATCAATACCTGGCTTAATCTTACTTCGTCTCCTTTTACAAAAGCATCGGCCTGGCCGGTTACTTCTATAGTAAATTTTAAACCTTTTAATTGCGCCGTTCCGGCAAAAATGGAATTGATCTTATCAAGGAAACGGCGCAGGTTAAACCGGTTCTCGTCCAGTGTAGCTTTGCCAGCTTCAATTTTCGCGAGGTCAAGGATATTGTTTATGATTTGCAGGGTATGTTCAGAAAGATCCTGTAATGTTCTGAAGTTAGATGCCTGTTCCGGTAATATCTGCTCATCCTGCATAATCCGGGTGATGCCAATAATGCCATTCAATGGCGTACGTAATTCGTGACTCATATTGCTCAGGAACCTTGCCTTTGCAAGGCTGGCATCTTCTGCTGCTTTTTTTGCTTTCAGCAAAGCTTCTACTGTATTTTTTTTCGTCGTAATATCACGGCTTCCAAAAGTAGCTCCTCCAATTTTTCCTTTAGTATCAAATACCGGCATTCCTTTTATTTCAAAATATCTGCCGTTAAGCATTATTTCCTGCTGAACCTCTTGTCCTGAAAGTACTGAATGGTATTGTGCCTTGAGGGATGGCGGTAGCTTTTGCCAGATTAAATGTTTTTTGATATTGACACCCCGGGTAAGCCCGGTAACGCCAAACTCTTTTTCTATAGATTCTGTGTATTTCACATTTACCGCCATTAAATTGAAATCGGTATCAATACTCCAGATTGCTGCTGCAGAATTATCCAGGGTGGCCTGGAGGCCAATACTCTGAATCAGTAATTTTTTTTGTTTTGCATGGTTGTTAATGATCATATACCGGGCAAAGAAAACAAATAAAATAAATGTTTGAATGATATTTACGGTGGAGAGCAGTAAAATTGTTTTTGGATTCAGTTCGGTAAATACCGGGTATTGATAGACATATAACCTGGTGACAAGAATATATATCAATGGAAAAATATTATATAGGATCAGTGTAACCTTGTCTTTCTTAAATGAGAAAATGTTCAGTGCAGCTGGAAGAAAGGCAAGGAAGTACAGGAATGTAAATGTTTGTAATTGGAACAGGTGGTCACAAACGCCGACCGTTATATAAGTGGTAATAACAAAAGCATGTTTTCCGAGATCGGTTCGATTGTACCGGATAAGCAAAAATGTGCCTATGTACCCCAGGTGAATAAACCCGGATATGGTAAGGAATGAAGCAAGGGGAACCGGGATGAAAAAAGTGATGACCAGGGAATGAATAATGAATGCCAGGTAAGTGGCCGCCCAGATAAGATTAGTGTAAATAAGCTGGCGTACACTGGCCCCCTGTGGTAAATTGGCACAACCATTTGTTTTGATGAAAGTGAATATGTTCATTGCGGTTTTCAGAGGGGTGGGCTTATTAGCAAAAAACGATATGGATACATTGTTATTGTATGAGAATTTTTCTAAGTACTTGTATTACAAATAAAATGTTTTTTTTTATATCTCTTTTCGTATAAATCCGTAGGAGATTTACTTTGTAATTTATAGATGGAAACACTTAGTTTGTACCTAGTAAAATGTATTAACCACAATCGGGTAATATTACTAACAGAAATGGAATAGATTTTTAATACGTTTTTCAACTTAACCGAACCCTGATGAAAACAATCCAACTTGACTACGAAGTCCTTTACAACCTTTATGGTGATTGCCAGGAAAGTAAAACCGAGATTTTTTCGGAATTTCTTTCTACTTTTTCTGAAATGAAGCAGGCGCTGTTTTCTGCTTACGAATCCGCTAACCTGGAGTCATTAAAAAGTATGTTGCACTTTTACGGGCCTTCTTTTATGTATGTAGGGGCTCCACAGGTGTCCGGCTTCTTCAAAAAACTGGAAGCAAGGTGTAGCGAAGTACAGGGTTATCACTCTCTCTCAGCAGATTTTTTTGAACTGTTGCGAATGGTGGATGACACAAGGTCACAGATAGATACTCAAAATACACAATACAGAACAGCAGTATAAAGCATCGTGGCATTTACTCCTGTTTTCGGGTACTAAATTTATTGACTCCCCGGAGGTTAATAATAATTGTGTACTATTTTCGTTTTTAATAATCCTGTTACTATAAAAACCAATATGATTACGAAGGCGGCCCTTACTAAAATTGCCAGCAAGTTCTGGTCAGAACTTTCTGAATGGTTTAGCTCCGCCAGGTACTTTAACGAGGATGCATTTGTTACACGACTTAGATATTTTCAGATAACGGCCTTCTCTTTTTTATTTATAACCTCTTTTTTAAATTTCCTGGGCAACTTCGGTACCAGCTATATCATTACTTCTATTGCGTGCTTTTCGCTTATTATTGTCAGGCATTTAGTTGACAATAATAAGTTTAAAGAGGGCTATTTTTTAATGTTATGTTCCATAAACCTGGCTCTTGTTTTACTGACCTGTGTTAAGGGCTTAAGCTCCGGTGTTTTTTTGTTTTTCTTTCCCTGCCTTATCAGTTTTAGTTTTTTAACTGATCTTAATAACCGGAAGAATGTACTGTATACCTATCTTATCGGGATTGGCTCCTTCCTTCTTGCTATATTACTGGCACCAGATAGTATACTTTTTCAAAACTCTATTGACAGCTTTACTACGGTGAATTTTTTTGTTAACGGCCTGCTCTCTTTTGGTTTAATATTGTGGATGTCTTACGTACTGGCCAGTGAAAATTTCAGGAAGCAAATAGTATTAAAGAATAAGGAGGTTTTCCTGGATACAATTTTCAACACCTCACTGCATACAGAAATTATTATTGATACGGAAAGCGGGCTGATAAGCAATTGCAATCATCATGCAGGAGATCTGTTCGCTGTTAAAAACTACAGTACGCTGAATGATACACCTGTCTGCGATTTGTTCCAGGATTTATACAATGGCACTAACGAAAAATTGCTGGCAGAATTAAATAGCCCGGATAGTAATTGGCAGGGAGAGCTTACATGTCTTCGCAGAGATGGCACTACGTTTCCCGGTAGTATTAGTTTTGTTTGTTTTAAATACCACGAGAAGGACTATAAAAAAATAACCATAGTCGACATAACGGAAAAGAACCAGATCCTTTTTGAGCTCCAGGCAGCCAAAAATGAAGCAGAGGAGCTGGCTTTTATCAAATCACAGTTCCTGTCTCACATGAGCCATGAATTACGTACACCATTGAATGGTATAATCGGCTCCACTAATCTCTTACTACAGGATAAATATTTGCCGGCACAACAAGACCAGTTGGGTATCCTTAAGTTTTCGTCGGAGCATATGCTCAATCTTATCAACGACATCCTGGATCTTAGCAAACTCGAAGCAGAAAGGATCGAATTAGAAAAAGTAGCAGTAGATATTCCCCGGTTCATTAGCAAAGTTATTTCCCCTTTTACGCCACAGTTTGAGGAGAAAGGCTTGTTGCTGGAAGTAGAAGTTGACGAAAATCTAAAACGATCGGTGCTGGCTGACCCTACCCGTTTGAACCAGGTGCTGTCGAACCTGCTTTCCAATGCTTTTAAATTTACCACGAAAGGATCTGTGAAGCTGGGAGTAACCGTTAGCTCAGTGAAAAGTGATTTTATAGGAATGGAATTCAGTGTTACAGATTCAGGTATTGGTATCAGCGAGGAAAACAAAAATAAAATTTTCGAACAGTTCACACAGGCTGATGTAAAAACTACCCGCAAATATGGTGGCACTGGTCTTGGCCTGGCTATTAGCCAGAAATTGGTGACGTTGATGGGTGGGAAATTAAAGGTGGAAAGTAAGTATAATAAAGGAAGTCGTTTTTCTTTCGAAGTAACACTGCCTGTTCACAATAGCAAGAAGAAATCGTTTGTAAATAGTGATGCGACGCATAAGGTGGATAAAAATTTAAAAGGTATTAAAGTACTGCTGGCAGAAGATAATCCTATCAATATGAAGATTGCCTCACGGTTTTTGGATAAATGGGGAGTAGTCTATGAGATGGCAAAAAATGGGGTAGAGGCAGTCTCTCTTTTTGGTAAAGGCGATTTTGATGTGCTGCTGATGGATCTTGAAATGCCGGAGATGGATGGCTATGGTGCATTGAATGCTATCAGGGAATTAAATTCCGGGATACCAGCCATTGCATTTACGGCAGCTGTATTTGAAAATATGAAAGAGAACCTGGTTAACTGCGGGTTTAATGATTATATCCAAAAGCCTTTCAAGCCGGAAGACCTGCAGGCCAAGCTGATCGCTTTTTCGCAAAAGATAAAGAAACGGGCATAAAAATACAGGGAGATAGCTATCAGCTTTGATCAGTTTCAGCATCCGCATTTTCCAGTAAATTCAGATCGACCTCGTTTCCTGAAATCCCTTCGATTGAACCAGAAACATGCGATGAGTTGTCAATAATGGACTGGATCATTTTCTTTTTCTTCTGCCAGTTCTTTTCAAAATCTTCTTTTTCTTTGTCCATTTGTTGTTGAAGGTTCCTGAAACTTTCTCTCATCATTTGCAGGCTGCGGCGGAACTCCTGCCCCGTGATATAATCATAGATCGCATGCATTTTATCTCCCTTATTATCCTGAATTTTTTTGGCTTCTGCAATTTTCAGGATCGCATTTCTTAAAACAGTTACGAGGCTACGGGCTTCACCAAAGGAACAGATATAAACACCCTGCTTTTCGCCGAATTGGGTAAGCTCTTTCGGCATCGTTTTCGTAACGAGCACAGCGATATCCGCACCCTGGCTATGCATGTCGGTTTTCAACTTGTCGATCCAGTCAATACCAAAATTCTCTGTCCGTTTGCTTTCAAAAATGATCTTACCGCACTCCTGTGCCGAGTTATTCCTAACCAGTTGCAGGCAATCAGCGCCACGTACCCCTTTGCCAACTTCCGTGATTATATCAAATGGAAAGGAGGCTCTAAGCATTTCTTCCAACGCCAGTTCCTGAACCTCTCCTTGTAATTGCATTGAGCCCTGTGCATTTTTTCTTTTTGCTTCTTCTAACAATCGGATAGTATCATCATTCTTTTTTTCAAGTTCTTTTATCCGCATCTGGTATTCGGTATCCTTTGCTGCTACTTTTTGTTCTTCGATCTTGCGGATATCTTCAGATAGTTTCTCTCTTTCCTGCTGCAGTTGTTTCTGTACCGTAATAGCGATCTCGGCTTCCTTATTTTTCAATGCCTGTTCCTTCTGCAGGAACTCGAGCTCTTTTTGCCGGGCTGCTTTTAGTTTTTCTTCGTTGTCTCTATTGTTCTGTTCGAGCAATTTCAGTTTGTTCTCGAAATCGGAAGCGATATTCTTACGCAGGCTTTCTTCCAGTGTTTGCTGCAGGCGTTTTTTGTACACTTACCTTTTGCCCGGGTATTCATCGGTGTTTTTTTTATGGCAGTCGGCGGCTTTTTTACGCCGTTGTTTTTGCACATACAACCCG
>JANOHQ010000032.1:0-2217 GCA_031406595.1 Chitinophagaceae bacterium | reverse complement strand
ATTTCAACCTTTGTTTACTGGCCGCCGTTGGTATTTTTTTGTATGCATACCTGGTAAGCCAGTCTTCGCCTTTTTATAAATTCATCGGCAATCTCGACATGTGGCTGGGCGCTCCACTGCTCTTCCTGGTTATACAAAAACCAATAAGACTTGGATTTAAATCTATCATGAAAAGAGAACCCGTTGTGGAGAAACCAATGCCCTCCGTTGCAGATTTTATATACATGATGATATTGATAGCGGGAATGGTTCTGGCAGGTATGTTATTTCTGAGAAAACCTATTTAATATCCAACCCCTTCGCCACATCTTTCAACGCATCCATCCCCACATTATCACCTCTCAATGAAACAAGATAGCGGTTGCCGCTCAGCCAGGCCAGTGTACAACGATTGCGTTTCTTCTTGCAGTTCTCAATTGCTTTGACGCCTTTGAACTCAATTGTTTTTACATATTCATCTTCATCGTCAGAGTTGATATCGAACATATTCAGGTATTGCATTCCAAACATGCCGGCACCACCGGGTCCGGCACAATCAACGATCTCCAGTTTTAGTTTTATGCTGTCCTTTATTATATAATCCGCATTGGCCACCGTGGCTCCCATAGCTGAATTTACATCCATATCGGTACGCAAACCGCCCATCAGCTCTTCGGGCACCAGGGCTTTTAATTCGTCAGGGGTCAGCGGGGTCATAGCAGCCAGTTCTTCCTTGCGCTGCTGCATCGCCTGCATTGCATCCATTGAGTGAGAGGGATCGATGGTAACTTTTTCCTTTCCTTCCTTATCGGTGATAATGATGGCTTCTTTAGGTTTATCATTATTACAGGCTAAAAACAACAAGGATGATAAGAAGAAGAGAACAGGCATTTTTTTCATGGTAAAGTTTTTGATAACGTAAAATTACCCGAAATGCGGGATATGATCGATTAAACTCATGTCGATTTCATTAATCGTTGTCATCCCGGGGAACGAGGGACGTGTTTTTACGATGAAATCTAATTCCCGGGATCAATTTCTAAATAAAAAGAAAAAAAATAATGTAAAAAGCTATGAGAAATAATATGCTGGCATTATTTTCGTTCCTCTACTACGATGGTCTAAAACTCTACCCGCCATTTCCTCTGGAATTCTCTTAACTAATTTGTTGTACCCGTACACTCTTCTTTGGCGAAGGATGTACCAAACTTTATAAAAAAGCGTATGAAAAAATTATTGCTTTCATTGGCCACTGTGGCTGTATTAACCTTTGTATTGAGCTCTTGCGCCGCTACAAAAAGGGATTGTCAAGGGAATAAAAAAGTTCGTTTGAAGAACGGTATTTGGATGTAAAGTTTCAAAACGACAAGTAAATTCACTCCCGTTCGCCTCAGGCAAACGGGATTTTTTTTACTAAAATATATTTATGAAGATCATCCTGCTAATCACAACTTTCTTTCTGTCCACAACGCTCCTGGCACAGAAAGATCCATTTCCCGCATCCTGGAGAGGTAACTGGAAGGGCGAGTTGGAATGGTATAAAACAGGCAAAGCGGAACCGCAGAAAGTGAATATGGAGTTGCGGATCGCGGCCGGTGACAGTGCCGGCAATTATACCTGGCAGATCATTTATGGTGCAGCCGGGGAAGACAATCGTCCTTATTTATTGAAGTTAAAAGATGCCACTAAAAACCACTGGGTGATTGATGAACTGAACGGCATTATACTCGATCAGTTCTGGGTAGGCAACCAGTTTAGTGGCGCTTTTACTGTGGCAGGTAATACCATTGTGAACAGTTACTGGATGGAGAATGATAAACTATTGGTAGAGTTCTTCAGCATTGCTGCCAAACCTATTGCCACAACAGGGCAGGATACGGAACAGAGCCCGAAAGTAGACAGTTATCGTATCGGGTCATACCAAAAAGCGGTGCTGGTGCGACAGTGACCCGTGAATAAGGAGCACTACGTACACTAAGAAGCACGAAGAACACAAAGGGGTGAAGTTTTGCGTCCTTCGTGAAAACATTGCGTTCCGGGAGAGATTTATCAGAGTATCCTCGGGATCATACCACGGATACCCATATCCGTTACTCCTTCCCCTTTGGCGGGTTCCCATTTTCCATCGGCCACTACTTCGGTCCATTCAAAACTTTTATTGGTGCTCAGCGACACTTCGATCACGATATCGCTGGTCTCCGTACCCGTGATCGTCAACTTACCCGGTGTAAACGCGGC
>JANOHQ010000015.1:0-5880 GCA_031406595.1 Chitinophagaceae bacterium | reverse complement strand
TTTTCAACTCCTCGCAAAAAAGATGGGAAGATATCTATGGCATTTTTGTGTATGAAGACCAAAACGGGTACCAGCGGCTGGCGATTGACAAGAACCGCCGGCGATTGAATCCTGTCCATACTTTTCATTACCTGGTGGATGGTCATGCGATGATCCGCAAACTCATCAAAGATTTTGATCTCTGCCCGAAGCTTTGCTTTATGCAAAAAGATCCCGGCAAATGCGAAGGGATTGTGGAAGGTTATTGCCAAGGTGCCTGCGAACAAAAAGAAAAAGCAGAGACCTACAATGCAAGGGTAAAAAAAGCCTGTGATACTCTCCGGTCACTGCCTTCATTTGCCATTGTCGATAAAGGGATCAATGGAGATGACCAATCCTGTATACTGGTACTGGAGGGGAAATTTTATGGCATGGGCTATATTCCTTCCGATGCGCAAATAACCGATCCTCTTTCCTTTAAAGACCATCTCACTGTGTATAAAGAGAATAGCATTATCCGGAACCTGGTCTATGGATTCGCGGCAAGGTTCCCGTCGAAAGTGTTACAGTTTGAAATACAAATACATTAACCACAAAGATCATTAAGTAAATACATCACGAAGAACACAAAGCGTTTCAATAACAATACTTTGTGTTCTTCGTGAAATCCTTTGTGATCTTTGTGGTAAAAAAGGAAGGGTGGTTCAAACATACCAGTTAATCGATACCTATTCTGTCCATTGAAAATCTGCCGCGAACGGACCCTGGCCGAATAATTTAGTATCCTCTTCCGGCAATACGGCGAGTTTGCGGGTAGCGCCATTGATCCAGGCAATATCTACCGTAAGGATAGCCGAAACAGTCTCCGCATTTTTCTTTATTTCATGACGGATAGTAAACCTGGAAAAATCCTTCCTGGCTTTTAGCAATTCCATTCCAACAGTAACCGGGTCACCCAATCGTATCTCTCTTTTAAATATACATTCCTCCCTGAACAGGATCGGGCCGATCTGCAACTGGTGCATCCGTTGCCAGGTCAATCCCGTCCTTGACAGGAATTCGACCCTGCATATAGCTCCCCAGTCATAATAAACCGAATGACGAAGGTGAAAATTAGGGTCGAGATCGGACCAGCGTACCTGGATCGGGAGTACAAAATTTTCCATATTCCATTGATTTTTATGCGGTGAGCCCTTGTCTTGCTGAAAAATAGACAGGCCGGACCGACGCGAAATTAAATGATCGCAGGCAGCTGAAATACCATTTCAACCTGTATTTTTGACAACTTAATTTAAAAACAACATGAAGAAATCAATCTTATCCGTAATCCTGGTGGGTGCTGCTGTGGCATTGAATGCACAACCTACCAAACCTGTCACCAAACCCGTAACCAAGCCCGTAGTAAAACCCGTCAAACCCGTGAATATCCTGAAAACAACCAACGACTCCATCAGTTATGTGTTGGGTGAGATCGCGGCGTTCAATTTGGTTCAGCAGGGATTGGGAGAAATAAAGATCAATAACACTGCTTTCATGCAGGCATGTAATGATATTTTGGGTAAAAAACCTACCCTGCTGGATGATGTTACGGCCAACGCATTGCTGAATAACTATATGGTAAAGCAGCAAACTGAAAAGATAAAACCCACGATCGCAGAGGGAGAAAAATTCCTGGCACAGAATAAACTGAAACCAGGTATAAAAACAACTGCCTCGGGACTTCAATACGAAGTGATCACCGAAGGCCAGGGGATCAAACCTACCGCTATTGATACTTTTGTGGCGCATTACCGGGGCACTTTGCTGGACGGCACAGAGTTCGATGCATCGTATAATCGTGGCGAGCCATTGACTATGCCTGTAGGCAGAGTGGTTCATGGATGGATAGAAGGATTACAGCTGATGTCAGTTGGTTCAAAGTACAAATTCTGGATACCTTATAACCTGGGTTACGGTGCAATGGGAAGTGGCAAGATCCCCGGTGGAGCGCTGCTGATATTTGAATTGGAATTACTGGATGTAAAGAAACCAAAGTAAGGAAAAGAATAAATCGTTTCAAAGGGATAAAGTTTCTTTATCCCTTTTCTTTTATCCCTATTTTTTCTTTTGCCCAGCTTAGGGCACGATTAAACTGTTCTTTTTCAGTGAGGTTGGTATTATCCAGTTCGATTGCATCCTTAGCCTGCCGCAATGGGCTTATTTCCCGGTGGCTGTCAATATAGTCACGCATTTCCAGGTTATCCTTTACTTCTTCCACGGTAATATTGGGATTCTTCTCGTATAACTCTTTGAAACGGCGCTGGACCCTGATCGCATTATCAGCTGTCATAAAGATCTTTAGCTCTGCTTTGGGAAACACCACCGTGCCGATATCCCTTCCATCCATCACGATCCCTTTCTTCGCTCCCATTTTTTGTTGCTGGGCGACGGCAAATTCTCTTACTTCCTTAAGGGCAGCAACATCACTGACCTTTTCGGCAATGACCAGGTCACGGATCATGTATTCGACATTCTCCTCGTTCAGGTAGATCTCGCTGTTATTGCTTTTGGGAGTAAATACAAACTCCAGGCTGATACTCTTTAATGCTTCTTTGATCTCTTTCTTTTCACCCAGGTCAATATTGTTGCGAAGAAAATACAGGGTAATGGCACGGTACATCGCACCGCTGTCTACATACACAAAACCTAATTCTTTCGCCAGTTGTTTGGCCAGGGTGCTTTTCCCGCAACTGGACCAGCCGTCAATGGTTATGATGATCTTCTTAGGCATGTGTACCAGCAAAAATAAAAAAGGAGTACCGTAACACGGCACTCCTTCAAGTATTTATTCCGATTTATTTATGCTTTCGACTTTTCCTCTTCTTTTGGCTTGAACGTAAAAGAAAGCTTGCTATTCTCAGTATCTACATCTGCCACCAGTACATCGCCGGCTTTGACATTCAGGTTCAGGATCTCTTCCGCCAGCGGGTCTTCCAGGTATTTCTGGATGGCCCTGTGCAATGGCCTGGCGCCAAACTGCTGGTCATATCCTTTATCAGCCAGGAAAGATTTAGCTTCTGCTGTCAGCTCCAAACTGAATCCAAGCGTCGCCAGTCTTTTCAATACGCCCTTCATCAGGATATCAATAATGCTGAAGATATTATCCTTTGTCAATGAATTGAAAATGATCACATCATCGATACGGTTGAGGAATTCGGGTGAGAAGGTTTTTTTCAACGCTCTCTCGATCACAGCTTTGTTGGCCTCGTCTTCGTTATCGACTCTGGCTGTAGTGGCAAATCCAACGCCAGCACCGAAATCCTTCAATTGGCGGGCACCGATATTCGAGGTCATGATGATCGTAGTGTTCTTGAAATCGATCTTTCTTCCCAAACCATCGGTCAGTTGCCCGTCATCCAGTACCTGTAATAATATATTATAGATATCCGGGTGTGCTTTTTCAATTTCATCCAGGAGAATCACGCTGTAGGGTTTACGACGCACTTTTTCTGTCAGCTGTCCGCCTTCTTCATACCCCACATAGCCGGGAGGGGCGCCAATCAAACGGCTGATAGTGAATTTCTCCATGTATTCACTCATATCGACCCGGATCAATGCATCTTCGGAATCGAACATATACCTTGCCAATGCCCTTGCCAGCTCAGTTTTACCAACACCGGTAGGTCCGAGGAAAATAAATGTACCGATCGGTTTCTTCGGATCCTTCAACCCCACCCTGTTCCGCTGGATGGCTTTTACCACTTTCTGGATCGCATCGTCCTGGCCGATCACCATAGCTTTCATATCGTCAGCCATCTTGCGTAGCTTCTCCGTTTCGGCCTGTACCATTTTCTTTACGGGTATACCAGTCATCATACTCACCACTTCAGCGATATCTTCTTCACCGATCGGGAAACGTTTATGTTTACTTTCTTCCTCCCATACATTTTTCGCTTTCTCGAGATCTTCCTGTAATCTTTTCTCCGTATCCCTCAAAGAGGCCGCTTCCTCGAATTTCTGGCTCTTCACTACTTTGTTCTTCTCATTCTTTACATCTTCGATCTTTTTCTCGAGGTCAACGATATTCTCCGGAACATTGATATTTTTCAAATGCACCCTTGCTCCTACCTCATCCATCACATCAATAGCCTTATCAGGAAGCAAACGATCAGTAACATAACGGTCGCTGAGCTTTACACAGGCATCAATTTCTTCATTATCATAAATCACATTATGATATTCCTCATACTTCGATTTAATATTATTCAATATCAAAATTGTATCGTCCACACTTGGCGGTTCTACCATTACTTTTTGAAAACGACGGTCTAGAGCCCCATCTTTCTCGATATACATTCTGTACTCATCTAATGTAGAAGCACCGATACATTGCAACTCTCCTCTTGCCAGGGCAGGCTTAAAGATGTTGCTCGCATCCAATGAACCACTGGCACCACCGGCCCCAACAATAGTATGCAGCTCATCAATGAACAGGATAACATCACGGTTCTTTTCCAGCTCATTCATGATGGCTTTCATTCTTTCTTCAAACTGTCCACGGTATTTTGTGCCGGCTACAAGAGCAGCAAGGTCAAGAGAGATTACTCTTTTATCAAACAACACCCTGGAAACTTTGCGTTGCACAATTCTAAGTGCAAGCCCTTCTACAATTGCAGTTTTACCCACACCTGGTTCACCTATTAAAATGGGATTATTCTTTTTACGACGGGATAGTATCTGTGATACTCTTTCAATCTCTGACTCACGGCCAACAATTGGATCTAATGCACCCATCTCGGCCATCTTGGTAATATCACGGCCAAAATTGTCCAATACCGGTGTTTTACTTTTAGCATTGCCTTGCTTAGCTGTGCCACCTTTCGATTGAGAATATTTTTTCTCTTCATCAAAGTCATCATCATTCTCATCGGTAAATTCGGCACGGGGATCGGTTGATTTTACGATGCCCAGTTCTTGTCTGAAAAGATCGTAGTCCACGTCAAATTGATTTAAGATTTGTGTAGCAATATTTTCTTTGTTTTTTAGAATAGAAAGCATCAGGTGTTCTGTTTCTACCGTAGCACTCTTTAATGCTTTTGCCTCCAGTACCGTAACACGGATCACTTTCTCTGCCTGCTTGGTAAGAGGAAGGCTGTTAATGTTAGCAATATTTTTGCCAGTCTTATCCTTTACCGCCAGCTCAATTTCCTTTCGCAATTCATAAAGGTCAATATTGAAGCTTTTGAGTATCCGGACGGCTGTGTTATCACCTTCCCGTATTAACCCGAGTAAGAGGTGTTCGGTACCGATAAAATCATTCCCCAACCGTAATGCTTCTTCCCTGCTAAATGAAATGATCTCTTTTACCTGTGCTGAAAAATTGTTATCCATTTATAGATAATTGGTTATGATACAATATTAACGAATATATTTGGTTCCCGTTTCTCCATAGTTATAAACGGAATGTTGATAAACTAAGTTGTTTGCAGCCGGTATTTTTTGACAATTTGTTTCACATTTGATAAGCCGTCTGCCGGACAATAAATTCAGGAACTACATATGCTGGTCAAAACAGATACCAAAGAGAAATTTCATGCCATCACAGTACCGGGGCCATCCCTTTCTGCTACAATGACAGAAGAACTGGCGGATTGTTTGATGCCTTACCTGCAAAATGACGTTAAAAACCTGGTACTGCTCCTTAAAGATGTTGAAAGCATTGATATAGCTGCTGCAGAAAAGCTGGTTTATATTCAACAAAAGTTTTATGAGAACAATGCTTCTTTTGTAATCTGCGAACTGCAAAAGCCGGTGGAAAATTTTTTGGACGAAAATGAACTTTTGGAGATAATGAATGTTACCCCCACCGAAAGTGAAGCCTGGGACATTGTACAAATGGAAGAAATAGAAAGGGAGATGCTG
>JANOHQ010000008.1:0-10494 GCA_031406595.1 Chitinophagaceae bacterium | reverse complement strand
GGTCGATCTTTTGCTGGGCGTTTACATTACTGCAAAAAGCGATCACACCTGTAAACAGTGTTAACAAGCTATACTTCATAATAAACCGGTTATTGATCAGTGGCTATCCGGTTGCCGCTCCAAATAATTTGGAAGGGCTGCACCCGTATTTCTTTTTAAAAGCTTTACTGAATGTAAAAACATCGGGGAAACTGCACTGGCTGGCAATATCCGTGATGAGCCGGTTGCGTTCGGTGAGCAATTCCCTTGCATACTCGAGTCTTTTGCCCAGCATGTACTGGTAGGGAGATACTCCATGAACCTGTTTGAAACAGCGGTAAAAATGGAATACAGACATATTGCTCTGCCTGGCTACGCTCATAATGTCCGGATTCTGTAAAAAACTCATATCGATAAACTCTTTACCCGAATTGATCCTGTTTACAATCTCGCTCCGGGTGCTTGTCTTCAGTGCACTTAGTTTATTCAATCATTCATAGTTTTTGTTTGTGACTTTCTTTTAAAAATTCCCGTTTATACGACCCGCTTAAATGACGGTCCTGAAAGGCAGATGCATGAATTGTTAAAATTGCATACACGATATGATACACCAGGCCATTTATTTTTTTCGGGCATTATCCTGTATTTATGGCCATTTCGGGGGAATTTAAAAGAACTATCCTGTATAGTTTGACAAAAACCAGATTGGATATGACGCTTATTCATTTGTCAAAAACTGCTCATTCCGGTTATTTTATGGACCAGTGGAAAATCCTTCTGACCAGTGGAAAGCAGGTGGTCAATAGCAAAGCAGGTGGTAGAAACCACCTGCTTTGCTAACGATGCTGTTAACGTTAAAATGAGATAAATTAACTGACCATATAATGATCCGGGACTATCTTACTAATTAAGATCCCAGAAGACACGGCTGGTAAACTGGCTGATCGAACCCTCCTGGCCTACATTTGCCGGGTTATAGTTATATTCTGTTTGCGGGTACAAATACCTGATCGGAATTGTTGTTCCCGGGGACAATTGTGGCGATACCGAAATAGCCGGACCTGCAGTATATCCACCGGTTGTACCATAGGTAAAATGAGTGGTGGATGCTCCCGGCAGCGTAGATAAGGAAGAGAATGGCACTCTGCGGTAATCTGTCCACACTTCGAGTGTATTGATACCATTCAACGCAAACCATTTCTGAGACAGGATAGTTGCGATGCCTCCTGAAGGATGCTGAGGAGTCAAACCGGGAGCTGTATAATCAACATCCGGGAAGCCGGCGTTGAAAGCCAGGTAGTCTGCCAATGCCGTTGCCGGATTGGCTACACCCATGTACGTAAAGCTTGCCAGGATACCGCTTTCCATCAATGCCTGGGCAGACGGGCCCGATGTTATAAATCCTCTCTCTCTTGCTTCTGCACGAAGGAAATAGGCTTCAGCCAGTGAAAAGAATAATTGACCTGCGCCTGCTGATTTATATAAACCCGGCCCGATACCTGCTACATTACCACGGACATTCTCAGCGATTGGTGGCGCACCATACGGTACCCCTATCAATCCATTTGCACCTGCTTCATACATACGATCTATGCGGGGATCCCCATCTCCTTTATAATAATCGATCCCCCATTTGTTGGCCGCATTGAAAACCTGGGCGGCAGGTGTAGTACCGGCAGCCGTTGTTTTATAAGTTGCAAAGAAAGGCATCGGCTTATCAGTTTTATACCCGGGCTGGATGATGGCATCAGATGACAGATAACCGCTTCCTTCCGTATTGATGATCGCAATCTCGGCTGCTTTATCTATAGTAGCCACCGCGTATGCATGGATCAGCAACCTGAGTTTGATCGTGTTTCCCAATTGAGCCCATTTAACTTTCATCGCGGGAACATTCCCGATCACCCCGGCAGCAGCATCACCAAACAAGATATCATTCTTCCAGATATCCTTGTTGACATTATCGGCTGTTACCACAGCTCCCTTGATCAATGCGATCCCCGCATCGATCTCGCGAAAAAGGGCCTTATAGATATCCGCACCTTTATCATAAGCTGGCGTCGGGTTGCCACTGCCTTTGAGCGCCTGGGTATAAGGAACGTTGCCATACACATCGACCAGCGTAGCGAAATTGTGCGCCTTCATGATACGGGCGATGCCTTCATAAAAACCAGCCCCGGCTTTATTCGCTTTTTGCTGCACTACCTGGTAATCATAGTTGTTGTCGTACGCATTATTCCAGACGGCATTCCCAAAACCTGTTGTGATCTGGTAAGTCTCTTCGATCACATTGGGAGCAAATGTTCCTGAGCGTGACCAAAAGCCTAACCAGCGCTGCACAGGGCCAAGCAAGGTAGATATGTCCTGGCCAGAACCTTCAAGGGCTGCAGGCAATATCACATCATACGTGATCGTGCTGTCTGTCGGGTCATTGGGATTCTGGTTGATGTTGAACATGCTTTTCCGGCAGCCTGTTCCTGCCGTGATCAGGATCGCGGCTAAAGGAAGACTGTATAGTAATTTTTTCAGTTTCATAACCTGATAGTTTTAGTGATTATAACTGGATGTTTAAGCTGGCACCAAATACTCTTGTTGGTGGCAGTGTTTCAAATCCTGTAACACCCTGTGCATTTCCAACATTGTTGGAGAATTCAGGATCTGTCCATTCATTTGATTTAGGGAGGAACATGAAGAGGTTCCTGCCGCTCACTGTCAGGCTCACTCCTTTTACCGCGTTCTTGGTAAAACCAAACCACTTGGTTGGCAGGTTCCAGCTCAGGCTTGCTTCTCTTATTTTCCAGAAATCAGCGCTCACCAGGTAATTGGTATTGGCGTTTGTATTAACTGTCTGCGACCAGAAATTATAACCACCTGTCATATAGATGCTGGTGTTCTCTACGAATTTCGTTCCATCGAAATAAGAAGAATTCGGCATTATGAACGGCTGACGGCTGTTCTGACCACTTCTTTTAGAGATACCGGAGAAGTCCAGGCCAGAAGCCCAGATACTGGTGTTGATCTGCGCACCGGCACGATAATCCGCCACCAGGCTGAATGAAAAGCTCTTCCAGTTAACGCCCAGGCTCAGACCCAGCAGGTGTTTGGGAGCTGTTTGGCCAAAAGGTTTGATGGTCGGATCAATAGTAGGCAAACCAGTGCTGCCGTCAACGATCACACGACCCTGGTCATCTCTTACATAGTCGGTCAATTGGAATGTATAAGCAGGCATACCCACGATCACATAGTTACCATTGGTGATACCCAGTTGATCAACTCCTTCAATGATCTTCGTCACTTTATTCGATTGCAGCGTATAGTTACCTTTCAGATCGATTGAAACATTTTTGAACTTTACCAGCGGGGTCAGTCTCAGGTCGAATTCAAGACCTTTATTCACAAATGAAGCGGCGTTCAATCTTGCTTGTGTAAAACCTGTCGCACCGGAATAAGCCACATCAACGATCTGGTTGGAATTATCCTGCGAATAGGCTGTTGCTTCCATGGTGATCCTGTTTCTCAGGAAACTGATCTCCACACCCACTTCCTTGTTCTTGACAAACTCAGGCTCATAGGTAGGAAGACGCAGCAGGTTCTGTGAAGTATAACCCACCAGGGTTCCGTAAGGAAATCCATTTCCTAATCCATAGCGGTTCTCCAGTTCGTAAGGAGCCAGGTTTACGTTACCTGTCTTGGAATAAGCACCACGAACTTTCAGGTAAGAGATCGTCTTGCTGTTTTTGATAGCAGGAATCGCCTCACTCAGCAGGAGGGAAACACTCGCACCGGGATAGAAATAATTAATATCGTTATAATTGAAATCAAAATAGTTGGCAAGCCGGCTGTTCACATCATAGCTTCCTGTCAATTCCAGGAATGCCCAGTTATTATAATTCACACCGACCTTACCAAAGAAACGCATCAGTCTTGATTTAAGAGTACCCTCATTCACCTGTGCATCACCTTTACGACCGATCACATTGAACAGGTCAGGGAAAGCAAGGTTATTGCTGGCCACTGCGACATTCTTTGAATTGTCTTCGCGGAATGACTGGCCGACCAATGCATCTAATTTAAAATCGCCATAGGTTTTTTTGACCGTTGCAAAGAACTCGGAGTTGATCCTGCTGGATGTCCCGGAGGCATCCAGTACCTGTGAAGGAATATCACCGGTGGAAGCAACGGATTTATGATCCTTGGAGAATTGCGTATAGGTGAAGGCCCCGGCCGTAGCCTTGTTGGTAGCACTTGATACGGTTGCACCCAGGCGATAGGTAAGGTTCAGCCAGCTGGTAGCTTTCAGGTTCAGCTCAACATTTCCAAAGATATCCTCCGAACGACCTATGTTCCTGAAATTATCGATCGTCCAGTAGGGGTTGTGATAATAATCATTATAATAGTAGTTAGGATTCGCCCAGTTCACGCCTCCATCGCTGGACGTTAACCCCTGCCAGTTCTTGAAACGGGTAACAGGTACCTGCATCGGTGTATTCACCAAATTCCAGTAGGGTGTGAAGTCGCGACCGTTACCAAAGAATTGACCCGCATTCACATCAAAATTTCCTTTGGTATAGTTGATACTGTAGGATGCTTTGAATTTATTGTATTCCTTGTTCGCAGACATATGCAATGATACCCTGCGGTTCACATCTTTGGGCTGGATACCCTGGATGAGCACGTTCTGTGCACTCAGGTAAAATTCACCGGTGGAGAAAGAGATATCAGTCTGGTTCGTGATGCCTGTTTCCCAAAAATTCAATTTTTCTTTGGGCAGAGCGATATAAGGTGTCATATATTTTTCGCCATTGGGTCCATCACGACCGATCTGGCGGATAGAGCCATCGAACTCATCACCATAGCACTGGTTCTCTACGGGATCGTATACTCCATAACCGAATTGGTCAACCGAAGAACCCGAACCGAATTGTTGCTGAAACTCAGGCATATAAGAAACTCTTTCCAGTTGCACGGTGTGTCCTACGCTGATCGAAGGTTTTGTCTTGCTTCCTTTTTTTGTTGTAACCACCAACGCGCCATTGGCACCATCTGGACCATACACAGCTGTTGCTGATGCTGATTTCAGGATCGTAACATCCGTGATATCATTAGGATTGATCGAACTGAGATAGTTCAGGCCGATAGGTACACCATCCAGGATCAGCATGGGCTGGTTATTACCGGTTAGTGAACGGATACCCCGAAGGGTGATCCTGGTATCGGCGAAGACACCACTGTTGGTGGTCGTAACATTCAAACCGGATACTTTACCCGTCAAACCATTCTGAAGGTTAACGGCTTTACCGGCGGTGAGTTCAGAAGCTTTTACCCGGGAAACAGAATAACCCAGCTCTCGGGGCTGGCGTGTCTGACCCAAAGCGGTAACTACTACTTCTACTTCGGTCTTAACGATCCTGATCACAGTAACAGTAATAGTATTGCCTGCTGCTACAGTTGCTTCTGTAGTGGTGAGACCGCTGCCTGATAATACCAGGATATCCCCGGTCTTAGCGACTATGCGGAATTGGCCGCCGAGATCAGCAACTGCACCTGTTCCGGCTTTGCCTTCTTTGACAACTACAGAGACATTAGGCAATGCATCTCCTTTTTCATCAACCACAGTACCCGAGATGGTACGGGTCTGTGCGAATACCAGCATCGAAAAAAACAGGAGGCTGGTACATAAGCAATACAATTTTTTCATATAAAAATATTTAGCGTCTAAAAAAGAATTAACGTTTTAATGACAAATCCGGAAAATTTATTGCTGCAATTGTTTTTTGTCATAACCTGCCTATTTCAAAAAGAAGAATGCATCGCAGTAAAATGAACGGCTGTAAAAGCCTGGTAGTAGAGGCATTGAGGCGACTGCAGAAAAGAAAAGATGCAGGGGAACCGGGTTTATCAAAAGCTGCTAAATAATAACAATGACTTTTCTCTGACAATTTTCGTAGCAATTGCTGCTCATCGTATAATGATCAAACAATGACCGGTCAGGAAGGAATATAAAAAAAGGGGCCCATTCTATTGAACAGGCCCCTTAACCACACACTGAAACGTTGAGAACTTATACTTGAATCGCAACCTTGATAAAGAATAAAGATACTTGCTTGTATAGAATTACATACACCATTGATAAAACAAGCAAGATTTGACAAAAAAAATATACAGAAGATGAGTTTATTTCTCCCGATTACTTTTATCGCTGCATTTCATTCGATAAAAAATAATCATAGCAGAAGCTAAGGTTAGCAAACCAATGAAGAGAATAGCAGCATTGATACTTACCAGGTCCGCTATTATTCCTGTAAGTATGGCACCAATAGCATAGCCGAGATCTCTCCATAATCTGAAAATGCCAATACTTTTTGCCCTATCCTGCGGATTTGTATTTTCTGCTACTGTTGCCAGGAAAGTAGGGTATACCATCGCCGTCCCCCAACCTAAAATGGAGGAAATAATAATAAAATGAAACATGGAATCAGCAAAAATCAAAACAACCAGGGCAATGCCCTGCAAAAGCATTCCAGTGTAAAGCATATCTTTCTTACAGTACTTATCGGCCATTTTTCCGCTAAATAATTGACCGATTCCCCAAACAGCCGGGTAGATTGCTGTTACGATACCGATCTCCGCGATCGTGAATCCTTTGGTTCCAAGCAGAATGGGAAATATACCCCATGCCATACCATCATTGAGGTTATTAATCAACCCGGCCTGCGTTACGGAACCCAGGTTTTTATTTTTCCAGGTTGTATCCCAAAAAATATTTTTTAGCCGGGGAACTGCATTTGTCGTTGCCTCTTTTGCTACATGATGAGTCGTATCTTTTATGAAAAAGATACTACCCAATAAACCCAACAAAACTAAGCCAATACCGAGGTAAAATGGATAAGGTCTGACCCCATACTCACTGGCAATCCACCCGGTAAGAAAGCCAATGATGGCAACAGCAATGTATCCGGCAAATTCATTCAGCCCCATTGCAAAACCTCTTTGTTTTTCGCCAACAAGGTCAATTTTCATTACTACGGTGCTTGACCAGGTTAATCCCTGGTTGATACCTAACAGCACATTTGCTGCTATGATCCATGACCAATCCGGTGCAAACATTAAAATGAATGGAATAGGAATACCGGTTATCCAGCCTGCTACCAGAAGCTTTTTTCTGCCAAATTTGTTTGCCAAAGCACCTGTGTAGAAGTTGGTGATCGCCTTAACGATGCCGAATACAATAATGAAAGAGAGAATAGCTGTTTTAGCAGCAATATGAAATTCCTTTTCTGCAATCTGCGGAAGAATGCTTCGCTCCAGCCCTACCATACCGCCCACAAAGGCATTGATGATTACTAACAACGTAAATTGCTTCCGGTTCTCCTTTAATCCTAGTTGTACCCGTTCCATACTCTTCTATGCTGATGGAACAGTTTTACTAATCTCTGCAATAGCAGATCCGGGAAGATTAATTTTTGAATTCTCCCAGCCTTTGATCCCCTCTGAGAGGGAATAGGCATCGTAGCCATTCTGGGATAAAATGTCAGCAGCTACAAGACTTGATTTGCCACCGGTGCAGAACGTAACAACCGGAATTGATTTATCAAGGTAAATTTTGTTAAAGGCTGATCGATCATTTTCTCTTACTTTTTCATACACATCTGTATGAATGCTCCCAGGAATATTGCATGTAAGCCTTTCCGACATCGGCCTTATGTCAAGTATACTAACCTCTTTGCCGGCTTCTAACCAGGCCCTGAGTTCATCTGTGTTAATTTTCTTTATGGTTTCCATACTGCAAGATTTTATCTCACAAATATGGACATAGGAAATGTCTATTCCCTTAACATATGATAAATAATGGCCGCTATATTATACTGGGGATAAATGTTACTGATTTTGACGTATTAGCTTAACTGTTGTATAAACCTCAAACTCTTTGCCGGGCTCTGCAATCTCAAATATTTCTTCAATCTCATTGTCACTTAAAAGCCTGTATGTTTCTTTTGCCCTGAATCCTTTGGGAATGTTTTCAATATCCTCTGCAATAAATACCAGCATCTTTTTATCTGCCGAAATGCTATCAAGCACGAATGTATTTACAAAGCCTTCTATATGAAACTGCCTTAATTTGAATTTTTTTATTGCTTTATCATAACTAAAGTAGCCTATATCCTCGTGTACTTCACCTTTTGGATAGTTGGTCGAGGGCGGGTATGTTGATTTGTTTTTACTCTCCACAAAGTTCTTATTAAGGATAAATTCATAGGTCCTTTCATAATGCCCTTTTCCTGGCGCTCCCCCACCTTCCCCGGCCCATTTACCAATAAAAGGTTTTATCGTTAACCAAAGACTGTCCTTTTTACTTAACTGCCCGGAGGAAATAAGCGGCAGCAACACAAAAAAATTATGATTTGTTTCATATTTACCTATTTAATGACGGGATAAAACTAACCGGAATTTCTCAACAAAAATTGTAAAAAAGAGACATCATATCTCAGAGAAAAAGATGTTTTCTTTTTCATAAAACTCTTTGGGAGTAAATCCGGAGAAAGCCTTGAATTCTTTGATAAAGTGAGCCTGGTCGTAAAAGCCGCAATCATGAGTAAGCTGCGTTAATGTTTGACTTTTTTCCTCCTTAAGATTCTGACAAATATTCAAAAAACGGGTGATGCGGGAAAACAATTTCGGTGTGGTACCAGCAGTTGCTAAAAATTTACGCTCCAGTTGTTTTTTTGAAAATCCTGTTTCTGCACAAACTGATTCAATACTTAGTGTTCCCCTGGTTTGGCGGATCAGTTTGATGGCATTTTCAACCTCCATTTCTTTTTTCTGAAACTCCTTTAGTTTTTCCAGTAGAAACTGTTCAACAAGTTTAAAGCGTTGTTCCATTATCTTTTCTTGTTTTAACCTGCCTGTTATGACTTTTGAATCATTACCCCATAACCCCGATGCATCAATAGTTTGG
This sequence comes from Chitinophagaceae bacterium, assembly GCA_031406595.1. GTDB lineage: Bacteria > Bacteroidota > Bacteroidia > Chitinophagales > Chitinophagaceae > JJ008. The sequence goes on along the minus strand of JANOHQ010000008.1, from coordinate 1,559 downwards.
TCCAAAAACCCCCGGATAGGTTCATTAAAGAAATGATAGGCTCCCCAGGGGAAAAACCGTACCGAAATAAATCCTGTTCGCCCGGATGACCCGATCTCCACAAATTTCCGCATCATGGAAATAGCGAAATTCGTGGGCTGTATAAACTGCTCATCGTTTTGCCAGGTATAATAAGGCTCCGCAAAATGAAAGATAACCTCAACAATACCGTCGGGCATGATCAGCGAACGTGGGTACACATCGTCATCCGACTCAGATTCGATTCCCCACATCAATTGAATATGATCGGAAAGCGGGCTGCTGAGTTGAAATTCCTGATACTTCATTTATTGCCGGTTCAATTTTGATAAATTATGCCAGGTAACATTGCAGTTATTTCATACCCCGGATACGGCTCAGGCTTACCTGTGTGATCCCCAGGTAAGAAGCAACATACTTTAATGGTACTCGCATCAGTACATTAGGAGCTTCACTTAACAAAGCCTTGTATCTTTCTTCAGCCGGATGAAACTGTATTCCCTCAATTCTGTTCACGGTGTCAACATAAGCGGCTTCAAATATTTTACGAAACAACCTTTCTATTTCCGGGAAACTATCATAAAGTTTGAAAAGCCGGGTAGCGTTTATGGCAACAATCTCGGCATCTTCCAATACCTGTATGGCTTTGCGGCTGGGTTTGCCGGTAAACAAACTCTCCACTCTTGCAATAATATTATTCTCAAAAGAAAAGCTCTCCGTAATGTCAATACCATCTTTAAAATAATAGATACGGGCCACTCCTTTATTGATAAAGTAAATTGTTTTGCAAGTGTGACCAATGGGCTGCAGATCCTTGTTTTTCCGGATATGTATAATACTGCATATCTCCGTAATGGTTTTTTCTGCTTCGGGTGAAAGCGAATTGTATCTTTTGAAATATAGAAAAAGTGAGGTCATCTCCTGGCATGGTTACTCCTTAGTACTGACTGACTTGTCCCACAATTTAAGTTACATTTGCCTATATCGTTTCAAATGTATTCGCAAGTTATTGATTATATTAAACAGCGGGTTGATATCAGCCGGGAGGAGATAGAGGACAGCCTTAAATACAGCGATTTCAAGCACTATAGAAAAGGAGACTATATTTTAAGAGCCGGTGAGCATTGCCGGTTTATAGGTTTTCTGAACAAAGGATTTATCGTGACCACTTTTGTGGATGGCAGCGGCAATGAAAAAGCTTCAGAATTTAAACACGAAGGATGCTTTTTTACTTATACGGAAGGGCTTGCAGGGAACAGCCCATCACATAAAAATTTTATTGCCATTGAAGATTGTGAGGCACTGGTTGTGAAAAAAGAACACCTGCCATTGATTTTTAAGGCTAACCCTAAATTTGAAACCTTATTCAGCCAGATACTTGCGGAAGAAATGCGGCTCGTTTTATTAAATGAGCAAAACAATAAGACCCTGAGTGTTGAAGAAAGGTACCTGGCGCTTGAAAATACTTTCCCGCAGGCCTTGCAGAGAATATCAATAAAATATATTGCTGGTTATTTGGGTATTGAAGCCCCCAGCCTTAG
>JANOHQ010000481.1:0-13452 GCA_031406595.1 Chitinophagaceae bacterium | reverse complement strand
GGTCACTAAGTTATTTAAGATCGATTATCCCCTCATCCAGGCCGGTATGATCTGGGCAAGTGGATGGAGGCTGGCCAGTGCTGTCAGCAATGCTGGTGGGCTGGGTATGATAGGCAGCGGATCGATGTACCCGGATGTCTTAAGAGAACATATCCGCAAATGCAAGGCGGCTACTTCCCATCCCTTTGCGGTAAACGTACCCCTGCTGTACCCTGATATTGATAAACATATTGCGATTTTACTGGAGGAAGAAGTGAAAATTGTTTTCACCTCGGCCGGTAACCCGAAGACCTGGACCGGTGTCTTAAAAGAGAAGGGGGTGACGGTCGTACATGTGGTTAGTTCTTCGAAATTTGGGAAAAAGGCGGAAGAAGCGGGTTGTGATGCCGTAGTAGCCGAAGGTTTTGAGGCAGGCGGACATAACGGAAGGGAGGAAACGACCAGCCTGGTACTGATACCGGCGGTGGTGGATGCGGTGAAGATCCCTGTAATCGCGGCCGGTGGCATCGGGAATGGAAGACAGATGCTGGCGGCGATGGTTTTAGGGGCTGAGGGCGTCCAAATGGGAAGCCGCTTTGTGGCAAGTGAAGAAGCTTCCTCCCATATCAATTTCAAGAACGCGGTGATCAATTCCGCCGAAGGGGATACACAGTTGACCCTAAAACAACTGACCCCGGTCCGGTTGATGAAAAACGAGTTTTTTAAACAGGTGCAGGATGCGGAACAAAGGGGAGCAACGGCAGGGGAGTTGAATACGTTATTAGGGAGGGCCAGGGCCAAAAAAGGAATGTTTGAGGGCGACCTGGCAGTTGGAGAACTGGAAATAGGGCAGGTAAGTGCCCTGCTGGATCGTATTTTACCGGCCGGGGAGATAGTAAAAAAAGTGTGGAGAGAATTTACAGACGGTTTGGCCAATCCGGTAAAAAAGCTTTAATTTTATTTGTCACCACACAGGAAAAACAGAGAAAAGTGATGAAGGGTTATTCATAAACCATTCAAATCAAGAACGATGAAACAAAAATTTTTCATGCTGGCGATCTCTTTACTGGGATTTGCTGTTGCCAGGGCCAATACGGGTGATGATCCAGGCCGTGGTACCGGAAAAAAGGATGACCTGAGTGGTGTGGTGCTTCATGCAGAAAGCAAGAAGCCTTTGAAGGATGTAAGTGTTACTGCGATCCTGATTTCTAAGAAGGAAAAGATCGTATTGACCGATGATGAGGGCAGCTTTTCATTTGACGAGTTAAAGCCCGGCACCTATAAATTCATCTTTGAGAAAGCAGGGTTTAAAAAGATCACCAAAGAAAAAGTGATCATCAAAACAGACGAGGCCTTCCAGTTGAATATCGAGATGATACAGAGCAATGATTACGAGATCATGCCTTCCCCCTTTAATATAGGCGGGTTCTGATAATAATTCAACAAACAGATTGACAAATAAAAAAGTCCTCTCCATGGAGAGGACTTTTGCTTTTCTCCGCAGAAGTCCTGCGGATACGGCTGGTCATGGCTAAGAGGTTGGGTCAGTCAATGTCGATATCAAAATCGTCATCGTCTTTGTCGATGTTAAATTTCTTATGCTTTTCAAGAAAGCTGCGGTATTTATTATAGGTCTGTTCAGAAGCTTTTTTCCCGTTGATAAACAGTTCGCCGTCCTTGTGCTTCAGGGTATAACCTTCTTTTTTATTGATCAGGCCATCGCTGTCAAGCCCGTCTACAAAGCCTTTGAACTGTTTTAGCTCTGCTTTTGCTTTCTCCAGTTCTTCTTTCGCTTTTGACATTTCTTTTTCGATCTTTGGACCGAGTTCTTTCATTTCTTCTGTCAGTTTTTTCATCTCCTCATCCAGCTTCTTCATATCTACCTCTTTGAATTTTTCCATTTCTGCTTTCATCTTGTCAAAATCTACTTTGGCAATCGATTCCTGGATCTCTTTCTGGAGTTTGGCTACATCCAGCTCTTTCATTGCCTCAGTCATTTCTTTTTTGATCTTGTCAAAATCCACTTTGGCCATGGATTCCTGTATCTGTTGCTGGATCTTCTGGAAGTCCACGTCCTTCATGGCTTTTTCGATGTCCATTCTTATTTTATCCCCGTCAATTTTTTTCATGGCTTCTCCCAGTTCTGCCATGGCTTTTTCCATATCCACTTTCCAGTCTGCATTATCGAGTTCTTCCAGCACATCATCGAGGTCGCGAATCTTTTTTTCCGTGTTTTTCTTTTTCGGGGTAGTATCGTTAAAGGATTGCTGGTTTTGCCCCGGGCTTTGGCGGTGATCCCAGGATACAAGGCCGACAGTAAGACCAACAGTTAGCAGCACAAGCAATGACCGTCCGGTTGCAAAGGTTCTTGGTTTCATGTGTTTCAATTTTTTAATGAAGAATTGCTATCACGAAATATTTCGTACCAAATATACGATTGATTTCGTATTGTGTTACACCCGTGGGCAGATAAAGAAAATTTTAACAACCTCGCCCCCTTGTCAGTTGGTTTCATGACGGTAATTAAGTCAAATCCCTCTCTCCATGCTTCTCCCGACTGGCGGATCGTAATGACGGGAGAGGGGGATTTGAAAGTGAATTCGTTAATTCCAGGTGTCGGTCGGGCTGAGGTCAATTTTTCCTGAACGCCCAGCGCAACATCTCTTTCCAGCTGGGTTTTTTGCCATACATCAGGATGCCTGTGCGGTAGATCTTACCCGCAAACCAGACGGTAAAAATGAACCCGAGTATCAGCAAGGCCATCGAGAGGCCCAATTGCCACCAGGGAACGGTTCCGGGAACGCCAAAAGGTATCCTGGCCATCATAACAATGGGGGAGCTGAACGGAATGATGCTTGCCCAAACGGCAATGGGGCCGGTGGGGTTGCCAATTGCCGCTGTCATCAGCGCAACGGATATGATGACCAGCATGGTGATTGGAAAACTCAGGGATTGGGCTTCCCGCATATCCTCATTGACCGCACTGCCGATAGCACCATATAAAGAGGCATAAAAGAAGAACCCGGCCAGGAAATAAAATCCAAAACAGAATAGTATGAGGGGCATGTTCACATTGGTGAACATGTTCTGCATACTGCCGACCATCTGGTTGGCTATGCCCCCGGCACCGGATGCTACCCCGATATTATAAACGATCAGCATAAAGGCGATCCATAAAAAGAACTGGGTCAAAGCCACCAGCCCGATACCCAGTATCTTTCCGAGCATCATCTGGAAAGGCTTGACCGATGAGATGATCACTTCGGCGATACGGTTTGTTTTTTCTTCCATTACACCCATCATCACCTGCGATCCGTAGATCAGGAGGATAAGATAGATCAATAAACCGCAGGCATAGCCGATGCCTTCTGCTGTTTTGGCATCGGATCTTTCATCATTGATGTTCTTCGACACCAGCGAAAGGTGACTGTCGGCCAGGATACGCTGTTTATCACTATCAATTTGCAGGCTGTCATTCTTCACTTTATCCCAGATCCTGTTGAGTTTATTTTTTACGATCTCGGTATAAGTGTTACCATAGGATTTGCCTGACTTGAACACCAGGTTACCCGCACCGGTTCTCCAGTCCACTGCCGGGATGACTATGTATCCGTCAAATCCCGATTCTTTATAGCTCGTTTCCAACTTCTGCTCGCTGGTAGTTACCAATGTCAGTGTGGAACTTTTATCCTCCAGATTAAGCTGGCTGATCTTCTCCGCAGAGAAATAGCCCGACGAATCGATCACTGCCACTTTCAGGTGCAGTGCGCTTTCTTTGGCGATATATCCCATTCCAAAGATCAGGACCAGGTACAACAGGGGGAAAAGAAGGGTGGAAATAATAAAGGTTTTTTTCCGGACCCTTGTCAGGTATTCCCTCTTTATGATGAGTTTGATCTTTCGCATGGTAATGGGTTTGAATAATTATGCATCTATTTTTTGAAACTGGCGTGCGGCGGGAGTGCCTTCCACGAGTTTAATGAAAATGTCGTTGAGCGAAGGAAGGATTTCATGAAATGAAATGACCGGGACGTCATGGCCAAGCAGGTATTGCAATACATCGTTGGGTTTGCTGCCTTCTTTGATGCGAACGATATGTTCATCTCTTTTCGTACCCACCACTTCAAAAGGAGCTGTGCCGTTCATCGACGGGAGTTGTTCCGCGCCGATGCTGAAAAGATTCTCTTTATAGTCCTGCTTTACCTGTTTGACGGTGCCGTCCAGTATTTTCGCCCCTTTATTGACGAGGGCAATATGATCGCATATTTCTTCCACCTGTTCCATCCGGTGGGTACTAAAGATGACCGTGGCGCCGTTCTTCGCCAGTTTGAATATCTCGTCCTTGATGAGGTTACTGTTCACGGGATCCAGGCCGCTGAAAGGCTCATCCAGTATGATCAGTTTGGGTTCATGCAATACGGTGGTGACAAACTGGAGTTTCTGCGACATGCCTTTGGAAAGGTCTTCTACTTTTTTATTCCACCAGCTCTCCATTTCAAAACGGACAAACCATTGTTTGATCCGGGTCATGGCATCATTCCGGCTAAGCCCTTTCAGTTGTGCGAGGTACATGGTTTGTTCGCCGATCTTCATCTTTTTATACAATCCTCTTTCTTCGGGCATATAACCGATATGCTCTACATCATTGACAGGATCGAATTTCTTTCCATCAAAAATGATCTGTCCTTCATCCGGGTAAAAGATTCCGGTGATCATCCGGATCAGTGTGGTCTTGCCGGCGCCGTTGGGTCCCAGCAAACCAAATATCTGTCCTCTTTCCACGGAAAGGCTGATATCATCTACCGCTTTCTGCGTAGCGAAATATTTCTTCAGACCTTTTAGTTCAAGAATGTTCATACCAGTGTGTTGAGCTGCAAAAATACTTGTCCTTTCCGGTTGAGTGTAAAAAATCGGTGAAAGGTGGAAATAGGGGTGTAAACTGCAAAATTGACTGCGGGGATAGATGGCGTTTATCCCGATTTTTTTATCAACTTGCGTCTTTAAACACCCCGAATATGTCCAGGATCTTTTATCGTTTGGTTTTATCGATACCGGTGATCGTGCTTTTCAGCAGTTGGGGCTTTTTGGTTCATCGTACCATTCACCAGCTGGCGGTCTATGAATTGCCGGCCCCTATGCGGCCTTTTTTTTACAAGAACATGAACTACCTGGTAGAGAATGCAGGACGACCAGACCAGCGCCGGAACCAGGATTCCACCGAAGCATCCAAACATTTTATCGACCTGGAAGCTTTTGGTGATTCGGCTGCCTGGAAAATGCCCTATACCTGGGAAGAAGCAGTAAAGATGTATACAAAAGATAGTTTGCTGAAGTATGGTTATGTGCCGTATCATATCATCACCATGCAGCATAGGCTGACAGAAGTATTCAGGACACTGAAGAAGGACAGCATCCTATTTTATGCAGCGGATCTCGCTCACTATATCGGCGATGCCAATGTGCCCCTGCATAGTTCATTGAACTATGATGGACAATTGACCAACCAGCACGGTCTGCATAGCTTATGGGAAAGCATGATCCCCGAACTGGAGATCGAGCACTATAATTTGTACAGCCGTCATAAAGCCACCTACCTCCGCAACCCGGAGCAAAGGATATGGGATTGCATCCGGAGAGCCCACAACATGCTGCCCGATGTTTTCGGCAAAGAGATCGAAGCCACAAAAGGGTTTACCGATTCAACCAAGTTCCGGGTACAGGTGCGCCGGGGCAGGGAAGTAAAGTCATTTACTCCTGATTTTGCCAAAGCCTATAACCAGTTGCTCGGGCAAACCATCAATGAGCAGTTACTGAATTCTGCCAATATGATCGCCGATTTCTGGTATACGGCATGGGTCGATGCAGGGAGACCGGATCTATCCGGGATATCCTCCAACTTTCAGCAATCAGATAAAGACGGATTGAAAGCAGAGCAGAAGGCCTTTAAAAGGAATGAGCTGATCAAAAACAAACTCCTTATCTCCCGGAAACAGGTGCAACAACCGCAGCCCTGAACTTACGAGCCACTTCGTAACAACTGCGATAGACGAGTAGTAAGAATCCCTTGACCTTTTGCAGCATACGGATTATTTTGCTACCAGGCTGTTGATGTGACGATCCAAATAAAAAGCTTTTACAGGTAGCAGGCAATTACGCTTGTATTGAAAGTCCGCGACTTATAAAAATCAAACGTATATTTTCTTAGGAAATTTTCAGGGTACACTTCGTTGATCTACTATTTCAACTGTGATTTCCACGTATTACATTTGTCGTAGAAAATCTGTACCTCATGACCAAAATCTACGCACCCTGCCTATTGGCATGTCTAATCGTTTCCACTTATTGTTTCGGACAAACTGGTGTAAACACAGTTTCCACGGTTTCCAGTATCAGTGTGGCTGGTGGAACTTCCAGTCAAGTCATTACCTCTCATCCGGAGGGAGTAAATGGTGTGGAGGAAAGCACAAACTACGCCGTTAGTTATAATAATAATGGTAACGTCAGTATCAACAGCTTTACGATCTCCGGTAAAACCTATGTAAAGTATGGCCTTTTTGATACGATCATTCAGCGACGTGTAGCGAATGCCTGGGAAACGACGGGCGGCAACAAGCAACAGATCTATTGCCAGGGACCCGTGCTGATTGATAACCTTTTTTATACCATGAATTTCCCGGTAGCGTTTCCGCATGTGACCAACCATGCTTATATGGAACGGGTGATGAAGGAGGGATACATCAATCGCGGCAGTGATAATGTGTTCAACAATGATCCTAATTCTGACCAGACCTTTAACAATATCGAACGTGTTGATTTTGTTACCATTGATCCCGTTGCCAGTAATTTCTCCAACCTGGCAGGTTTCCTGATTGCCGAGAGAGGTGGTAACGACCCATTCAAAATTGTTGCTATAACAGGTATCGATGCAAACGGCAACCCTACTTCCTTTGGATCGGTGCTTTCGGTGAATGCTTCTTCTTATGGAAACAACATTGTATCGGCAGCAACCTATGTCATGAGAAAGGATGCTTCCGATAACACGCTTCGTCCCTTTTCAATGGTAACCACCCAGAACATAAAAGCAGTATTTATAAGTTTTAATAACCTGGGGATCGTGCCTAACCAGAAGATCTATGGTTATTCACTGATGGCCGCGGATGTTACAGCAACTACCAGCCCCCAATTGCTGAACTATACGAATAATACTTATTTCCCAAGGAATACCACTACCACTGCCGGAGGAATGGACCTTGCATCGGCTCCCGGAATTTATCATACAAATCTTGTATTGGCCGGTCATTATCTTTCGCTGAATGCCACCTCTAAAAATTGCAGCCAGCTTATCCAGTGGAACGATAAAGAATATGCAGAAGCGAAGGAGTACGAGGTAGAGCGTTCTTATGATGGTCAGTCTTTTTCAAGGATCGGGTCGCTGCCGGTTGCCGGAAATCCTGCTTATTCTTTCACAGACAATACAGCGGAGCAGCCCGTTTCTTATTACCGAGTAAAAGTGCTGCTGGAACGTGGTAGCAGTTATTATTCATCTGTTGTGTATGCAGCAAAAACCTGCAGTGAAGAAAAACTAAGTTTATACCCGAACCCCGTAAAGGATCAGTTAACTATCACTATGAGTTACCGGGTTGCAGAAATAATGATCTATACGGCAAACGGAACAGAATTGGGGAAATGGCCACTGTCAGGAAACGACCTGCAGGTCAGGCTGGATCTTTCCCATTTACCCACCGGGCAATATTTTGTACGGTTAAAAGACGCCAACGGTGGACTAAAAGCATATCCCGTATTGAAACTGTAATTGTCTGGTTGTGTTCATGAGTTCTCCCTCTCCTGGCGGAGAGGCAACCGATCCCGGGCCTTCGGGAACGAAGGTTGGGAGCGTAGCTCAGAGAGTGAGGTCTTAGACTTGCATCACTTTCAACGCGATCATAGATGCTACCCGTTCTCCATCCATGGCAGCGCTGACGATACCGCCTGCATAACCCGCTCCTTCGCCGCAGGGATAGAGATTTTTGACCTGTGGGTGTTCGAGGGTGTCATTATCTCTTGGGATACGGACCGGGGAAGATGTTCTTGACTCGGTAGCCACTACAACGGCTTCATTGGTGAAATAACCTTTCATCTTTTTGCCATATTCCCGGAAACCCTGTTGAAGGCTCTGGCAGATAAATGCAGGTAGTACTTTTTCCAGGAGAGAGGAATGGATGCCCGGTAGATAAGAACAAGCCGGGAGATTGGAGGACAATTTATTTTCAGTAAAATCTACCAGCCGTTGCGCGGGGGCAACAAATGATCCGCCACCCAATTCAAACGCTTTTTGTTCCACCGATCGCTGGAATGCCAGTGCTGCCAGTGGACCATATTTACTGAATTCCCCGATATCCTTGTTCTCTACGGTAACGACGATTCCACTGTTTGCATACGGGTTATTCCGTTTGGAAGGGCTCCAGCCATTCACTACCAGTTCACCGGGTGAAGTTGCCGCTGGTGCGATGATGCCCCCGGGACACATACAGAATGAGAATACACCTTTGCCATCCACCTGCTGGACCCAACTATAGGGCGCAGGCGGAAGGAAGGGGTCCCTTGTGCAACCAGCAGTGAGCGAAGCCGAACTGTGATATTGTGCGCTATCGATCAACGACTGGGGATGCTCTACCCGAACCCCGAGTGCAAATGGTTTAGACACGATCTGTATTTTTTTAGCATGGAGCAATTCGAAGATATCCCTTGCCGAGTGACCGGTGGCCAGGATAACGGCATCTCCTTCAAAGGAATCACCATCGGCTGTCTTCACACCTGTTAATGCATGGTTGCTGATGATAAGGTCCGTTAGTTTTTTTTCAAAAAGGAACTCGCCCCCGCATTCAAGGATTGTTTTTCGCATTGCGGTGATGATATGCGGTAGTTTGTTGGTGCCGATATGCGGATGGGTTTCATAGAGTATTTGTTCTTCGGCTCCAAAATGGACAAAGAGGTTGAGGATACGGTTGATATCTCCCCGTTTACTGCTGCGGGTGTATAATTTACCATCGCTGTAGGTACCTGCGCCGCCTTCTCCAAAACAATAATTGCTTTCGGGGTTTACGATACCTTCTTTATTCAATACAGCAAGATCCCTTCTCCTGGCCCTCACGTCTTTTCCTCTTTCCAGGATAACAGGTTTGATCCCTTTTTCTATTAGTTGCAATGCCGCAAACAGGCCTGCCGGTCCGGCCCCGACAATAATCACTTTTTTGGGTGCATTGGTAACATTCCCAAACTGGAATGAAATAGGCTCCCGGGTTTGAAAGGGTTCATTGATAAATGCTTTCAGGGAGAGGTTCACCCATGGCTGCCTTCCCCTGGCATCAATAGAATGTTTTTGGATGAGATAACCTGAAATAGCTGACGGCTTTACAGCCTCTGCGCTGGCGATATAGTTCCTGACAGTCGCCTCATTGGCTGCCTCGGAGGGCAGCAATTTGAGTGAAATGATCTTTTGCATGGTGTCAGGTTTTTATCCTGAAGAATGCAAAGATGCGGATAATAACACATTTGCAGGAAAATGCCTGATAATGTGTGAAACAGTCTGCGAGATGAAATCTTGTGTCAGATCATCTTTCGGGAGTCGCGCAATGTGTCAGACGCTCTTTGACCCTTCGATAAACTCTGGGCAGGTCGTCAGACACCAGCGCGTCAGACATCGTTTAAAAAAACCTTGCTACAGCCATAAAATATTTATATCTTCAAACGAGACCTCTGATCATGAAAAAAATTAACCCTTTTCCTTTCCTTCTTTGTCTTCTTATTGCTGCAGGATTATCCTGTAATACGAGTTACCAGGCTCAATCACTCCAACACAAAATATATCGTGTTACGGAAGCACAGTCCAAAGACCCTGTGGTACAAAGTTTTTTGCAACCGTATAGTGATAATGTGAATAAGACCATGAATGATGTTGTGGGAGTTGCTACTATTGCGATGGATAAAAAATCTCCGGAAAGTACACTCGGCAATTTTATGACCGATGCTTTTTTGACGATGGCGGCGGAAAAATATGCTACAAAAGTCGATATAGCCATTTTGAATTATGGAGGGATACGATTGACCCAGCTGCCGGCAGGAGATGTGACAGCAGGAAAAATATTTGAGCTCATGCCTTTTGATAATTTATTGATTCTTCAAAAAATTAAAGGTGATGTATTGCTGCAATTTTTGGACCTGGCTGCTGCAAAAGGAGGTTGGCCTGTTGCGGGGATCACGATGCAGCTAAAAGACAAGAAGGCGGTCAATGTAATGGTGGGTGGAAAACCACTCGATCCTGCGGCTACCTATACACTGGTCAACTCAGATTTCCTGGCCAACGGTGGCGATAACGCAGATATGCTCAGGAATGTGCCGCAGATCACCAATGGATACCTCATGCGGGATGCCATCTTTGATTATATAAAGAAGCTGAAGGCAGAGGGTAAAGACATCAGTGCAAACATCGAAAACCGGGTTACCAATGCTCAGTAGGAAAGGATTTATACGACAGGCGGCCTTATCGGCAGGGGCCATAGTGGCGGGACCGTCTGTTTTAAGGGCGGCGGACTATTTCAGCCCGATCAAACTGACCATTTTGCATACCAATGATGTACACAGCCGGCTGGACCCCTTCCCGATGGATGGAGGCCGCAACCAGGGGTTGGGTGGGGTAGCCGGGAGGGCAAGCCTGATCAGGACGATCCGGCAGGAAGAGGAACAGGTATTATTATTCGATGCCGGTGATATCTTCCAGGGCACTCCTTATTTTAATATTTACAAAGGCGAGCCGGAAATAAAAGCGATGTCAGAAATGAATTATGATGCGTGTACGATCGGCAATCATGATTTTGATGCAGGAATGGAAAATCTTGCGACGCAATTAACTAAGCATGCTAATTTCCCGATGCTGGTAAGCAACTATGATTTTACCGGCACACCGATGGAAAATAAAACACAGCCGTATAAGATCTTCAAAAAAGGAAAATTAAAGATCGGTGTGTTTGGAGTAAGTATTGAAGGAAGAGGATTGATACCCGATAGTTTGTTCGGTGCCACCAAATACCTTGATCCCGTACAAAAAGCAAATGAGACCGCTGACCAGTTAAAGAAGAACGGGTGTGATATGATCATTTGCTTATCGCATCTCGGTTACCAGTATAAAAACAGTCCGACAGTAAGTGATGAAGTGCTGGCGAAGGAAACCACCAATGTCGACCTGATCATCGGTGGTCACACACACACATTCCTGGATAACCCGGTTGTATGGAAAAACAAAAATGGGGATGATGTGGTGGTAAACCAGGTCGGGTTTGCTGGCATCATTTTGGGTAGATTAGATTTTGAATTTTCCAAATTTTCAGGGAAAAAGTTGACTAAAAATCATAATATTTCTGTTTCACAAAAAACAGGAGGATAAAATTTTTTTTTATAAAAGAAATGGTGATATTCGCCTCCCTGTCCAACTTTTTTTATTGACATAGTGTTAAGATTTTTTTTGGACGTTTTGCAAAGAACTACTATAGATAACCCGGTATAAACTGCTTACTAATCTGATGGAGAAGAATGCTGAAAAAATCTGGACCAATTGTTTAAAGATCATCAAGGACATTGTTGAGTGGCAGCATTACAAAACATGGTTCGAACCCATCCACCCGGTATCATTGAAGAATAATGTTTTGGTGATCCAGGTTCCCAGTCAATTCTTTTTCGAATATCTCGAAGAACATTACGTAAATTTATTAGCGAAGACATTAAAGAGAGAATTGGGCAAAGAGGCCCGTCTCGAATACCGCATCATGGTGGACAGTGGCAACAGTAAGAACAAGCCAGTTACCATGGATGTAAGCGGCCAGGGTTTTAAAACTTTTTCAAACAACGAAATGGATTTTCCCCTTGTCATAAATAATCCTGTTAAGAACCCCTTCGTTATCCCGGGTCTTAAGAAGATGCAGATCGATCCGCAGCTTAATCATATTTATACGTTCGAAGCTTTTATTGAAGGCGACTGCAACCGGGTAGCCCGCCGGGCAGGTAAAACGGTGGCGGAAAAGCCGGGGACCAATTCGTTCAACCCCCTGGTCATATATGGCGGTGTAGGTTTGGGGAAGACCCACCTGGGTCAGGCCATCGGGAATGAAGTAAAAAGACTCCATCCCAATAAAGTGGTTCTTTATGTGAGTTCGGAGAAATTTATTAACCAGTTCATGGATCATAGCCGGAATAATGCCATTAATGATTTTATCCATTTTTACCAGCTGATCGATGTGCTGATCATTGATGATGTGCAGTTTTTTGCCAAAGCCGAAAAATCCCAGGATGCTTTCTTTGCGATCTTCAACCACCTGCACCAGTCGCACAAACAGCTTATTCTTACTTCGGATAAATCACCCAAGGACCTCGATGGTGTACAGGAACGTTTACTGAGCCGTTTCCGCTGGGGTTTAAGCGCCGACCTGCAGGTTCCCGAATACGATACCCGGATCGAGATCCTCGAGAAGAAAATGAAGAATGACGGGCTGGAAATGCCAAAAGAAGTGGTGAAATATATCGCGTATAATATCAGCAACAATGTAAGGGAACTGGAAGGCGCTTTGATCTCGTTGTTGGCACAATCTTCGCTAAACAGGAGAGAGATCGATCTTGATCTCGCCAAGAAAGTGTTACGCAATTTTGTAAAATCATCCAGCAAAGAAATTACGATCGAGACCATTCAGAAAATGGTTTGCGAGTACTTTGACGTGGCCTACGACAAGCTCCTGCAAAAGACCCGCAAAAGGGAGATCGTACAGGCGAGGCAGATCACCATGTACCTGGCCAAGGCATTCACTAAAAACTCATTGAAAACGATCGGCGAACATTTTGGTGGTCGTGATCATACCACGGTCATCCACTCCTGCCAGACCGTTAAGGACCTCATGGATACCGATGGCGTATTCCGGGAGAATGTGCTTGAATTACAGCAAAAAGTGCAGTTAGCTGCTATGTAATCCCTCGCTTTGCTCGGGATGACAAGTTGGTGTGTAAAATCAAGTTAAAAAATACTGGACGGTTTCAATAAAATATTGAAACGCTACCCCGACCCAAGTGTCGGGGTTTTTTATTGCGATAAAGCCGAAAAATTGGTTGCCAGAATGCAATTAATCTTTATTTTTGCCTCCCTTGTAAAAAGGGGACGGGGAGAGATGCCTGAGTGGCCGAAAGGAACGGTTTGCTAAATCGTCGTACGGGTCACACTGTACCGTGGGTTCGAATCCCACTCTCTCCGCTAGGTATCATTGCATAACGATGCAAAATTCTGCAAATCACTGACGAGCAGAATTTTGCATTTTTTATTTGTTGCAAATAGCCGCAAAGGAATGCACCGTTTCGGTGTACTTTCAGAGACCAGACGACTAAAAATTCGTCATTGCACTATTTAGCTACTACGTGCTTTATTCTGCGACTTGAAAT
>JANOHQ010000469.1:0-20732 GCA_031406595.1 Chitinophagaceae bacterium | reverse complement strand
CGATGGAAGAAGTACACGGTCCCTGCCTGCTGCTTATGAACATGCGATCGTTCCTTATGATATCTTCCTGGAGCTGGAAACTGATCCGGTTTTAAGAAAGATCGCCAGGCGACAAAAAGCCATCCGTTTATCGGAAGCTGCTGTGAGGCGGTCGGAACGAAAACAATACTCGGTGGCTCTTAACCAGTTGATCCGGTCCGCAACTACGGATCATTGGAGACATTGGTGCTCGGCATTTTACCGTTCATTCAAAACACTGTTTAAAAAACAAAAACCGGTACATCAATAATTGATCCGGCTTCTAAAGAACATATTGACCCTGCTCAGTCCAAAAGAAAAAAAGAAATTTTTCCGGCTGGTGACCCTGGATATTATTCTCAGTATCCTCGATATAAGTTTTCTTTTCCTGCTGGTATTTGTCATTGGTTTTTATACCAGTACTTACAGTACGGAACAACTGCCGGCCAGCATGTCCGGATTACTCAACGAATACCCGTTGCTACTGATCAGCATTTTCCTGCTCCTGTTTGGTATTAAAAACCTGTTTGGCTTCTTTCTTTTCCGGGTGCAGTTCCGTTTTGTCTACGAGGTCGCTTCCAGGATATCAATGAACAACCTGGTTGCTTACCTGGACGGAACCTACAATGATTATGTGAATATCGATTCTTCGATCCATATCCGCAGGATCAGCCAGCAACCGGTGGAGTTCAGTCACTATGTGTTACGGGGAGTACAGATGATCATTTGCAATACGGTGCTGATCATTCTAACCCTCATCCCCATCATTATTTTCAACAGTCTGTTATTCGCCCTGCTCTTCGCGATGCTCCTGCCTCCCGTGATCCTCACAGCGTATGTAACAAAGAAGCGACTGGCATCCCTTCGCCAGTCGGGGAGAAAGAACCGTGAAAAATCCATCCAATACCTGCAGGAAGCATTATCAGGATATATCGAAAGCAATGTCTATCACCGCAAAGATTTTTTCATCGATCGTTACCAGTATTTCCAGGGAAAATTCAATGCAGGACTTTCCGAGCACCAGGTGATGCAGAACCTGCCTTCAAGACTGATCGAAGTATTTGCGGTCTTTGGCCTGTTCCTGCTCATTGTTTTCAATACCTATATCTCCGGAACCGGCTCCATACAGGTATTGTTGCTGGGAGGTTTTATGGCAGCGGCTTACAAGATTATACCCGGTATTGTGAAAATATTGAACAGCATGGAACAGGTAAAGACCTATGCCTTTACTATTAAGGATCTGCTGGCGGAAAGAAGAAGGAGTGAACCATCCATTGCACAGAACAATAGCCCCATTCACTCGATCGGTTTTGCCGCAGCCAATTTTGGCTATAAAGATGATGCAGTGCTCTCCAATTTTTTCATGACCCTGAAAAAAGGAGATTTTGCCGGACTGACGGGCATATCGGGAAAAGGAAAAACAACGATCATCAACCTGCTCCTCGGTTTCCTGGAACCGGATACTGGTTCCGTATTGCTGAATGGCAGTGTGACAACCGCAAGAGATCGGCAGGCTTACTGGGCAAGGATCTCTTATATCAAACAGCAATCATTCTTTATACATGATTCCGTCCGCAATAATATCACTTTGCAGGAGGAATATGAAAAAGAAAAACTGGCCAATGTACTCCGTGTGACCGGTGTGGATCACCTGCTGAAAGAACATCCCGATGGTATTGATACCATTCTTTCAGAAAATGGAAAAAATATCAGCGGTGGCCAGCGCCAGCGGATCATCCTGGCGAGAGCATTGTATAAGGATGCCGACCTGGTGATACTGGATGAGCCTTTTAACGAACTGGACAGGGTTTCGGAGGATCGCCTCCTGGATCATTTTCGCGAACTGGCAGCCTCCGGCAAGATCGTTTTGCTGATCACGCATAACCAGGATAGCCTTTCTTTCTGCAATAAAATCGTTTCATTGGATGAGTAATGAACCCACACTCGTCATACTGATCCCCGGCTTTCCCAAAGACAAGAACGACAGCACCTGTTTACCCGCACAGCAGAACCTGGTACTCCATATCAATAAGCAATTTCCATCTGTTAAACTCCTGATCCTCGCTTTCCAGTATCCTTTTCAACAAAAGGAATATTACTGGAACGGGAATAAAGTGATCGCTTTTGGCGGAAAGAATAAAGGAGGTCTTGCAAGGAGGTTGTTATGGTACCGGGTCAATAAAAAGCTCAACAAGCTGAAAAAAGAAAATAATATCACCGGGGTACTGAGCTTTTGGGCCGGCGAATGTGCGCTTGCGGGCAAACGGTGGTCGGAAAAGAATGCAATCAGGCATTATTGCTGGCTGATGGGACAGGATGCTAAAAAGGAAAATAAATATATTACCAAAGCCGGGTTGAATGGAGAGGAATTGATCGCTATCTCAGATTTTATAAGCCAGGAACTGAGCAGGAACTATGGTTTGCTCCCTGCACATACGATACCCCTGGGTATTTCACCACAGCCGGTATCAACCGTCAAAAGAAATATTGATATGCTATGCGCCGGTTCGCTGATCCCGCTTAAACAGTATCAGCTGGCAATTGACACAGGGCGGAAACTTAAAGAAGAATTCCCCGGTTTTCGGATGATGATATGCGGACAGGGGCCGGAAAAAGAAAGATTGTTTACGCAGATCCGGGAACAAGGGCTGGGCGAAAATATTCTATTGGCTGGTGAAAAAGATCATGAAGAACTTCTTTCACTGATGCAGCAATCAAAAATATTTCTGCATCCTTCTTCCTATGAAGGCCTGGGTATTGCCTGTCTCGAAGCGTTAGCAGCCGGCATGCATGTCATCAGTTTTACACAACCTGTGAGGCAAACGATCCGCAACTGGCATATTGTCGATTCGGTGGAGGTCATGACCAGCACTGCCTCATCAGTATTGCGTGATTCGTCTGACCACGAGCCGGTTTACCCGTTTACGATGGATAATACCGCCAGGCAGTTAATGAGATTATTTGGTTTTTAGACGGGTATAGAGCTCCCGCATCTTATCCGCGATCGCGGCAGGAGAGAAGTATAGTTTAAAATATTTTTGCACTGCATCAGCAGTCTCTTGTAGCTTTTGATGATTCAAACCGGAGAGTACCGCGTATAATTCGTTGCTGTCCCCGGGAGGGAAATAATAACCCGCCTGCCCGTCCCCGGTCACTTTGATAGCAGACGGAATAGATGTAACGATGGGGATACAACCACAGGCCATGGCCTCCGTCAGCGCATAACTCCCCCCTTCGCGGTGACTACCCGACACAAAATAATCGGCTGCACTATACCAATGCCCGAGTTCCTGGTGGGCGATCTTACCAACCAGCACCACCCGGCTGCTCAATACAGGGCTTTTCCTGGTGATCTCTTTTATTATCCCCAGCATATCATCATCGCCATAGATCATATAAAGCATATGAGTGGGATGATCGATAAAATATCTCTCAAAACCGGTTAATATGGTGACCGGGTCTTTATTCCCGTTCAGTCTCCCCACCCATAAAAAATTGATGTGGGCTTTCATTCCGACCCTTTGTTTACTACTTTCTTTATCCTGCCTGGTAAAACTGGTAGAAGAGGGAATGATCTCGAAACATTTGCTTTTGTCTTTTATCACACCTGCTTCGAGCCATTCGGCTGCATTACCCATCGACGTGAAAATGTATCCATCCACATAGCGGTCAGCCATTTTCTGCAGGATCTTTTTTCTCCGGAACGGAACTTCTCCCTGGTGCTGCAATACGATCTTACAATTCTTCAGTTGCATTCCCAATGCTATCACCTGTAAGGGAAAGATGAGTCCTTGTACCAGCACCATATCCGGCCGTTGCGCTTTTATAAAACGATGCGTGGCAAAAGGAATATGAAAAAACCCATTCCGGCCTTTAAAGAATTGGTAGCCCACCCCGTTTTCTTGGTGACTGCCGGAATAGTTGGCATGTTTTACCAATATGATATCTGCCCGATCCGTAAAGAATGGTGCAAACAGGTTGGAAGGCCGGTGTTTGCTGATCACTTCTGCCGGGGTAGAGAACTCTCCGTGATAATAATAGTTCAATTCTATGAAGCGGAGCCTGTCATTCATGAGTTTCAGAAAATGGAATATATAGCGAAGAGAAATATTTTTTTATCTCCTGTGCAATTTCCAGGGGTCTTCCCTGTACTTTTTTTACAGAATCCCCTAATCTTACACGACTGAAAGGTACGGCAGGTGTTTGGCGTATCCCGGTGATGAACTCATCTGCCAGCCGGATATTTCCCCGGTGGATCACGAGCAAAATAGCAGAGGGATCAAGGTTAAAAATATTGGTTCCGGGTTTTATAACAATAAGATTGGCTGTTTTTCCCGCTGCAATTGACCCACGATCCTGTATTTTCCATAGATCAGCGGGTTCAGTGGTGAGCATGGCGACAAATTCTTTTTCCGTTACATTCCCGTTTTTTTTGGCCAATTGAAAATGTTCCTGGATGCTCCATGAAGAAGTTAGCGTTGAATCTGTTCCGAAAACAACCCGGGTATTTTTTTTTAATTGATCCACAGCGGCAGTTTGTCCCAGGAAAAAATAATTGGAAGCCGGGCACCATACCAACCCTTCAAAAGCTACAGCCTGTTGTTCACTCATTGATACACCATGTATGCCAATGATCTTTTTCCGGAACCAGTTGGAACGGATCAGTTCATCAATTTCCTGTTTAGCCGCGTCATCAATTCCTTCACCGGTATGCATCACTACAGGCCCTTTGCTGAATATATTTTTCAGTTTCCATTTCCAGTTCTTTTCAAAAGCGGGGGAATGCAAAGGGGTGCAATCCTGGAAAACCGAAATAAGTTCATCATTAACTGCCAGTTTCTTTCCGTGATTGACAACCGTGGTAAATCCATTGAAAAGATTCTTATACAATCCCCAGGCAATCCTCAATGGTTCGGGTATCTGCAACACCTGTTTGATCGTATCGGCATAGGAAGACCGGATATCGGGCCCCCATTCCGTATAATTTTTATAAATTTTATTTCCAAGTGCAGGAAAACAATTGAATTCGAGATGGTCGTGGGAGTTGATAAACCCCGGTAAAGCGATCGCACCGTTCAATTCAAGCCGCAATTCATCTTTGTCGGCTGTTTGTATACTTTTATCTTCGACAGACTCAATGATGCCGTTGCGGATGCGAATATAGCGATGGGCTTCTTCGCCATAAATACTGACATCATGCAGGATCATTTTCTTTTTTTAAATGAATACCATAGATCACCCTAACGCCCCTGAATTTTTCAAATACCGCGAGGGCATTTTGTTTTTCATAATAACTTTTTACGGAGTCATCAATGATCTTTTCAGTAAAACGAATTTCCTTCCAGCCCAGTTGCCCGGCCAATGCCCTGATCTTTTCGAATGAATGGATATAGTTTTTCACAGCAATCAACTTGCCCTCATGTTTAAAGGTCCGTTGCCCGCCTTTTGCCAGCGCTTCCGGGTGATTTTCTGTGATCCAGATCCCGGCACCCGTTTTTAATACCCTGTTCCATTCGGAAAAAGCTTCTTCGATATTTTCAATATGGGCGATCGTAAGAGTGGAGATGAGCAGGTCACAGGACGAATTGGCCAGCCCCTGTAGCCGGTTGTCCTTTAATAGAAAGGTCTCCGCTGCCGGGAATTTTTCCTTCAATTTTTCCAGCATTCCCGTGGAAACATCAAAACCAACCAGCCGGGCAGGGGATTTCAGGAAAATCTTTTTCCAATGCCTCCCGGTGCCGCAACCAATATCGGCGACTGTTTTGCCGGCCAGTTCTTTACCGGCCAGGAATTCCCCCGTGATCTGCTCGTCCAGGTCCAGCATCAGGTTCCCGGGCTGGTTGTCATAAGCCAGCGCCCACACATCGTATGCTTCGCGGGGTTCCGAGATCTTTTGTTTCCTGAAAACTCCTTTTAGCCAGCCGGTTACAGACATATATCCTGGATTGATTCTCATAAAAATAGGGATAATGTGCAAGTTTTTGCAGGCAACCCGACCCCCTCTTGTCCCGTTTTGAAAACGATGAACAAACTGATCCTTTTCAATCCCAAAAGTGCGGTTGCCAAGCATCGTATCCCCAACTCGATCCTGAATATCGCCGCTTCCGTGGATGGTGTTTTTGACTGGGTGATTGTGGATGGTAACTGTGAGGAAGATCCTTATGAGAAAATGGCGGCTTACCTGCGAACCGGGGAATACAAATACATCGGTATTACGGTGATGCCGGGCCCGCAAACCAAACAAGCCATCCCTTTTTCTAAAAAGATCAAAGAAGAATTTCCCGGCACCGTTATTATTTGGGGCGGTTATTTCCCGACCAATCATTATAAGATCGTATTGGAATCCGGCTACGTGGATTTTGTCATCAACGGTCCCGGGGATCATGCATTTCCGCAGTTACTCGATGCGCTGGAAAATAATAAACCGTATGAGCTGATAAAAAATCTGATCTACCTGCTGGAAGGCTCCCCGATCAAAAACAGCAAGCAGGACCTGATCGAACAGGATGAATTATCCCCGCTGCCTTATGATAAGTTAAACGGGCTATACCCGATCGATCAATATTATTTAGGAAAAACATATCTCGGTACCCGGACATTAGCCTATCACTCGAGTATCGGCTGCCCTTTTACCTGTTCTTTCTGTGCCGTAGTGCCCCAGTATGAAGCAAGGTGGAAAGCAAAATCGGCGCAGCATGTGTACAACGATGTAAAATATATTAAAGAGAAATGGGGTGCCAATGCGATCGAGTTTCATGATAACAATTTTTTTGTTTCAGAAAAACGAACCGTAGAATTTTCCAAACTGGTGCGGCCGGAAAAAATGAATTGGTGGGGAATGGCAAGGATCGATACGATGGATAAGTTCAAAGACGAATCGCTTCATTTGATCCGGGAAGCCGGTTGTAAAATTATTTTCTTCGGGGCGGAAAGCGGGAATGATGCGATCTTAAAACAACTCGATAAAGGAGGCACGCAAACCGGCGAGCAGATCGTTCGTTTTGCAGAGCGGTTGAAAAAGTTTGATATCATCCCCGAATATTCTTTTGTACTGGGTACACCCGCGCCTACACCCGAACAGGTAATGGAGCAGATCGATTTCGATATCAGCTTTATCAAAAAAGTAAAATCCGTGAATCCGCGGACAGAGATCGTGCTGTATACGTATAGCCCTGTGCCAACAGAAGGATCTGAATTGTTTGCGAAAGTACAGGAAGCGGGCTTTGAATTCCCGAAAAAACTGGAGGATTGGATGAGCCCGCAATGGGAGAAATTTGATCTCCGCAAAAATCCTTTGACACCCTGGCTGACACCGGATATGATCAGCAAGATCCGGAATTTCGAAACCGTGCTGAATGGTTACTACCCAACCGTGTCAGATATCCGCCTCAATACTATCAAACGAAAAATGATCCGCTTTGTATCCGGCATTCGCTATAAGACGAATTTTTACCAATTCCCTTACGAAATAAAATTGTTACACCGGATGTGGAAATACCGTCAGCCGGAGATACAGGGATTTTGACGACTAACTATGCAGGCTATTATTTATGATATGGGGAAGAAATGGCTGACACCGCAGCAAAGCAGTGCGGATGCATTGTTCGAAGAAAACTATATCGGTCTGCGGCAAAAAGAAAATCGGATCTATTCTGACGAGGAATTGACAGGGCTTCCCTTTGTGTCGCCCAATAACCTGCATTATAAGGAATGGCAGATCCGGCAGCAATCCAGTAACCGTTTAGTGAACTATCTCGCGAAAAAAAACGTCCCGCTGAAGATACTGGAAGTGGGTTGCGGGAATGGCTGGTTGTCGCACCGGCTTTCTGCTATCAGCAGCACATTCATTACCGGGATCGATATCAATGCGTTTGAATTACACCAGGCCGCCAGGGTCTTTGCCGGGGTTCCGGGTCTGCAATTCATTTATGGAAGTATCGATTCCCCGGAACTGGTCAACCGGTACTTTGATATCATTGTATTTGCCGCGTCTATCCAGTATTTCCGTTCGCTGACCGGAACGCTCAGCCATTGCATGAGTATGCTGAAACCGGGAGGCGAGATACATATACTGGACAGCCACCTGTACAAACCCGATGAACTGGGGCCTGCTTCAGAGCGGACAGAACAATATTATAAGGAACTCGGGTTCCCGGAGATGGCGGGACAGTATTTCCATCATTGTATCAATGAATTGAAACCATTTGCTCACAAAATAATGTACAAACCTTTCTCACTGAGCCCTTTGGGCCAACTGGCGGGTTTTTTCAAATGGAATAACAATCCTTTCCAGTGGGTGTCCATCAAAAAAGAGAATAGCTGAATGACAGTTGCGGCATCATTATATCATCATTTCAAACGCTACCGTACCCTGCAGACCGGGCATATCAAAACACTGCCCATCGTGATACTGATGCCGCACAGTGCCTGCAATTGTCAATGCGTGATGTGTGATATCTGGAAGGATAACAAAAATCTCAAACAACTCACCGAGAAAGATATTCAGGGATTGCTGGTTTCGCTGAAGAGCCTGGAAACGCAACAGGTGCTGATGTCAGGAGGAGAAGCCATGCTGAACCCGAATTTTTTCCGCTTTTGTGAAATATTGAAGAAACACGATATAAAGGTATCGGTGTTATCTACAGGGCTTACCCTTCAACGACATGCCGAACAAATAGTATTGTACGTAAATGATATTATCGTGTCACTGGATGGTGATGAAGCGACACATGACCGTATCCGTAATATCCCCCATGCATTTAAAAAACTGAAAGCAGGTGTTGAGCATATCAAGCGAATCGATCCCCTGTTCAGGATAACGGCCAGGACGGTGATCCACCGGCTGAACTTCCGGCAATGGCCTGCTATCATTGATGCGGCAAAGGAAATGGGGCTGGACCAGGTAAGTTTCTTACCAGCCGATGTCAGCAGTCATGCTTTCAACAGGGAAGAGCTATGGAGCGAGCAACGGCAACACGAGATCATACCCGGTGAAGATGAATTGGAAGAATTGAAAGCTGTGTTAGAAACAGTCGTTGCTAATAATGGCACCAGTAATTTTATTGCCGAGAACCCGGATAAACTGCGAAAGATCCATGGTCATTATGCTGCGTTTTATGGACACAATCCTTTTCCATATAAAAAATGCAATGCGCCCTGGGTTTCTACGGTGGTGGAAGCCGATGGGACAGTAAGACCCTGTTTTTTTCATCCACCGCTCGGCAATATCCGGCAGCAATCATTGGAAAAGATACTGAACAGCGATGAAGCGATCCGTTTTCGCAGAGACCTTGATATGGACAGCAACAGCACCTGTGTAAAATGCGTGTGCTACCTGAATCTCTCACCCCGTACTAAACTGAATTGACATGAGCAGTATCCTTTTTACCCATTCCTATTTCATGCGCTTCGACCCGAAGCAATGGTCTACTGGTCAGCCCTACCCGCCGATCGGTACCTTGTATGCGGCTTCGTTGATGCGGGAGAAAGGACATGCTGTCTCCTTCTTCGATACCATGTTTGTGTATGGTCCGGAAGAGATCATTCTGCCATTGGAGAAGCAAAGCCCGCGGTTCTTTGTGATCTATGATGACGGCTTCAACTATCTCACCAAAATGTGCCTGACCAATATGCGGGAAGCAGCATTTGAGATGATGAAATTTGCCCGCCAGAAAGGGTGTACGGTCATTGTCTCCAGTTCAGATGCCACAGATCATTTTGAAGAATACCTGGAAGAGGGAGCCGATTTTGTGTTGCTGGGTGAAGCAGAACAAACACTCGCTGAACTTGTAGCAGCCGTGGATAATAAGCAGGATTTTATGTCCATACCCGGACTGGCCTATCGTCACCAGGACGCCGTGATCAAAACGGTGAAAAGAGACCTGATGAAAACACTGGATGAACTTCCTTTTCCGGCCTGGGATCTTGTGGATATAGAGAGCTATCGTAAGACTTGGTTAAAGCATCGGGGTTATTTTTCGTTGAACATGGCCACCACAAGAGGTTGTCCTTTCAAATGCAACTGGTGTGCAAAACCGATCTATGGCAACCGGTATAATTCCCGTTCACCACAGAATGTGATCGCTGAATTAAAAATGCTGAAAGAGCAATTCAATTTCGATCATATCTGGTTCTGCGACGATATTTTTGGTTTGAAACCCGGATGGGTACATGAATTCGCCAACCTTGCAGAAGAAAACAATTTGCAATTTCGTTTCAAGATACAGGCAAGGGCCGATCTTTTATTACAGGAAGACTATGTAAAAGACCTCGCCAGGGCCGGCTGTGAGAATATCTGGATGGGTGCTGAAAGCGGATCGCAAAAGATCCTGGATGCAATGGACAAAGGGATCAAAGTGCCGCAGATCTTTGAAGCTACACAATTGCTGAAGGCGAATAATATCCATGCTTCCTTCTTTATACAATTTGGTTACCCGGGAGAAACAAAAGAGGATATCACAAGAACGATCGATATGATCACTGAGTTATTACCCCATGAGATCGGGATATCTGTTTCCTATCCCTTGCCCGGCACTTCGTTCTATGAGAAAGTAAAAACGCAGCTACGGGAAAAAGCGAACTGGACCGATTCGGATGAGCTGGCATTGATGTTCCGCAATACTTATGAACCGGCATTCTATAAACAGTTGCACCGCTATGTGCACAAGAGTTACCGTAAACATATGGCGCTGGATACATTGAAGACCCTGCTTGGCAAACCAGCTTCGGTAAGCTTCCGCAAGATCAAAAAAGCGCTGTCGCTATGTTATTATTATCCTTCCGCATGGATGGCCAAACAAAAACTGCATGACCTCGATACGAATACCGCATGACCCATGATATCATTATAGAAGAAAAAGAAGCAGCGGCGGCCTTCAGCAAACAGGCGCCTGGGTTTGATGAATTGTATAATGACAATACGATCATACAATATAAACGAAAGCGGGTGAGAGAGCACGTGCAGCGATTTTTACCAGCTGGCTCCTCCATCCTCGAACTGAATGCAGGAACGGGAGAAGATGCCATCTATTTTGCAAACCAGGGTCACCGGGTGCATGCTACCGATATTTCAGCCGGGATGCAAAAGGTACTCCTCGGGAAAGTAAAAGAAAAACAACTGGAAGATGCGGTGAGTTTTGAACGTTGTTCCTATACACAACTGGAAGAACTGGAACAACAGGGGCCGTATGATCTGGTGTTCTCGAATTTCGCGGGACTGAATTGTACTTCGCAACTCGATAAAGTATTGTCTTCTTTTAACAGCCTGGTAAAGCCAGGTGGTTTCGTAACGCTGGTAGTATTGCCACAATTCTGTCTCTGGGAATTCCTGCTCTTATTCAAGGGACATTTCAAAACTGCTTTCCGCCGGTTTAGCGGGAGGAAGGGGAGCAGGGCGCATATTGAAGGAGAATATTTCCGTTGCTGGTATTATAATCCATCCTATATAAGAAAACAGGTAAAGGGTTCATTTGATGTAAAGGCCATTGAAGGACTTTGCACCACGGTGCCTCCATCTTATATCGAACATTTTGCGGAACGCCATCCCAAATGGTATCGTTTCCTGGTTAAAAAGGAATACAAGCTGAAAAGCAAATGGCCCTGGAGATCGGTGGGAGATTATTATATTATTACACTGCAGAGAAAAAAGTAGGGCTGGTTTAATTTTGCCGGGAAGACGGTGAGACGGTAAGTACTGTCTATTCTTTCCGCCTTCCCGTCTTCCCGGCTAGCCATTAACGTCTTTTAAGATTCAATAATTTTTGTTCATACAACGCCAGCACTTTTTCCTGGAACGCTCCGGGGTTCGACCGTGCAAAATGCTTGCCGGTGATCAGTTCCATGGGTTGTCCTTTCTTATTGCGCCGTCCTTTTTCTTCCTTTCGTTTCCAGCGTCGCTGTGTAACACGAAACAACCAATTCTCCAGCCAGTATCCGGTCTTTCCGTTCAATATCCACTCGGTCATTCTTTTGAACCAGGAACTGCGGCCGTCTTTACGGTGCTGTTCCCTGTAAAGGCAGGCGGGTAAAAGTTTATCTGCCCATGGATTGCTATGAAAAAAAGCCTTCATGGTCGCTTCACCGCTGACCGGGAGTAATGTTTTTATCTCTATGGCTGTGAAAATATTTTTGTCTTCCAGCAGCAATGCTTTTTCATCCACGTAATAGTTCATGCAATAAAAATGCTGCTTTCCAAAAAGAAAAGTGAGTTTCTTATACAGGTGCATCAGGCTCCGGGCGATCCAAAGCCGGTCAGACTTTGTAATGATAAAAAAATCGATATCGGCTTTTTCATCAGCATAATTCTTGGAGAGAGACCCGGAGATGCCAACAGCCCTTACAAAAGGGAAATGGCCAAGAAATCGCCCGATCTTACCAGCTTTGACCAATAATTTTTCTGCGTATTGATTTCCCTTTCTCCGCCGGTGCGAAAGCAGGGGGTTATCCTGGAGGGAGTAAAAGCCATGGTGGAAAAAGATCAATCCCTGCTCTTTTAGTGCGGAAAGATCCTGTTGGAGATCACGGTCATCCGCGACCCTGTCCATAAACTGCCCGATCTCGCCGGCGGTGAGCGGGTAGTGAAAGATATCATAATAAGCCAGGGCCCCCAGGATGGACTGTTTGGACCCGGCGATCTCCGGCAAAATTCCTTTAGTATGTAATGCCGATCGGCTCATTTCCAAAGCAACCTTTTATTATTTTATCCGATTTTAAATCTTGACATGAGTATTTTGGCCCAACATACTGCCACTCAAAATATCCCCGCGAACCATAGCCAAAGGCTTGGGCAGCAGGAGACCGGTAAATGGTCCGCTAAGGGTCAAAACGGGATCGTACGGAGTTTCGTTGCCACCCGCAGAAAGTATTTATTGGCCAAGCGGGGCTTTGACCTCGTATTTTCCCTGCTGGTTCTGCTGCTGGTGCTGACATGGCTGGTTCCCCTGGTTGGGCTGATCATCAAACTGAATTCCCCGGGGCCTGTTTTTTTTCGCCAGAAAAGAATGGGAAAGAATGGCCAATCGTATTACTGCATCAAGTTCCGGACAATGATCCGGAATATGGAAGCTGACGAACGCCCTGCTGAAGAGAACGATGAAAGGATCACCCCTGTCGGAAAATTTCTTCGACGGATGAATATCGATGAGATACCTCAATTTATGAACGTGTTGATGGGGCAGATGAGCGTAGTGGGACCCCGCCCGCATATGATGGCCGATTGCAACCGGTTCTCCTTTGTGATCCCTTCCTACCAGTTTCGCAGCCTGGTGCGACCCGGCATCACGGGTTGGGCACAGATCAATGGCTACCATGGACCCACCGCGGACTATGAAAGTATCATTGTGCGGTATTATTGGGATGCGCAATATGTACGCAAAGCAAATCTCTGGTTAGATATGAAGATCATCTGGGCAACGGTAACGCAGAGTTTTCAAAATTTAGTTTCTGTTTTTGCCCTCTCTTCCCGCAAAAAAAAGTTTAGTAACAGTCAGTCCCAATAGTTTGGTTGGTTTAGTTCAGCAACCCCGTCTTATGTTGAATAGGATGGGGTTTGTTTTTTGATACGATCACTTTTTAAAAATCCGGAGAACAAAATGCAAAATCACTTAAAATACGGAACGAGACGGGTCTATTGAATTGCTTTTAGACTTGCTACTTAAGAGCAATAACGAGTTGATTCAGTGATAATCCAAAAATCTATTCAGCAATCTTTTTCCAAACCACTCCATCCCATTCCCAGGTATCATCTGCATCATTTGGCCATCCGAATCTTCCGCCAAACAAAACAACACGGTCACGGTCCTTATCATAAGCCATATAACCCATCATCCGGGCAGGGGGACCCGTCTCCGCTAATTTTTTCCATTCCACTCCGTTCCATCCCCAGGTATCGCCTTTTATTCCGTCTTGACCTGCACCACCAAAAATGATCAGTATACCCCGTCTGGAATCGTAAGCATAACCAGGTCCCATTCTTGGTCCCGGTCCTGCCGGCAAGGAGTAATTTTTCCATTCTTTGCCATCAAACTCCCACACACCGTCTTCGAATTTCTTACCGTCTGCGTCCATTCCTCCAAATAAAACAGTTTTGTTGCGTTTACTATCATAGACCATTGCAAATCCCTGCCGGCCCTTCGGTTGTGGACCTTTGAATTGCTGCCAGCTATTACCATCCCATTCCCAGATAGTATTCTTCACTATCCCACGACCTGCAGACCCACCAAAAGCAATGAATTTGTCACGGCTGGCATCGTAAATAAAGCCAGGTTCCGAACACTTCATGTCAGGCAGATCCGTCAAAATTTTCCAGGTGCCATTTTCCAGGACCCGTAGCTGTGCGCTCGATTGATTATCACTGGTAAATCCACCGAACGAATACAATTTTTTTCGTTTGCTATCATAGGCCAGTCGTATACCGCTTCGTTCATCGCCGGCATCTCCCAACTTGCTCCAGCCGGCAGAAGTATAGCGCCAGATATCATTGAAGAATTTAAACGACTGCCCGTTCCGGAGCGGTGTGCTTCCACCGATCAACAGCACTGCTTTTCCACCTTCATCAAATACCATTTCATGATGCGCCCGTTTATAAGGACTGCTGCTATTATACGGGGCATCGAGTTTTTGCATCAGGGAAGTCCAGCGGGCATCCTTTTTTAATGGAGTAAGATCAGCGTCCCTTTCAAAATCATTTTTTGCATTGTAGCCATTATCTGCGGCACTATTCAGGCTTTGAAAGGCTTTGTTTGTATTACCGGCAAGCGAATAAGCACAGGCCATATTGTAAAAATCAACTGCCTGCGGTGATATCTTCAACGCTGCTTCATACAGTGCCGCGCTTTCTTTATATTTTTTACTGTTATGCATTTCGGAAGCCAGTCGCGCAAACCGGTTTCGCTCCCCGTGACCCGCGGAAATGCCTGCTATGATCTGTTGCGCTTTTTCATCATTACCCAATCCATATTGGATCATGGCTCCTTCTAATTGCAGAATGACACTACCAGGAATATTGGCGGATTTGTTCCCGATCTGCTTC
The DNA here is from genome assembly GCA_031406595.1 of Chitinophagaceae bacterium. Lineage (GTDB taxonomy): Bacteria > Bacteroidota > Bacteroidia > Chitinophagales > Chitinophagaceae > JJ008. The sequence continues at coordinate 5,686 of JANOHQ010000469.1, read as the reverse complement.
TCTGCTTCGGCGTATTGCTGGCTTTTTCGCAATGCGGTAATAAGATCCGTATAGCCTGTAGGATCATTGGGTTGTATTTTCATCCAATCCTGTAACAAACGGGCAACCGTAGTATGATCATTTAAATAGTGCGCCGGCATCACAGAAGCGCCATAGTTTGCAATATTGACCCCGTTGTCTTTTTCCATTTGTTTTTTCAGGGCTTCAATCACTTTGGCATCCACCCAATAGATATCCGTGCTCTGTTCATTTGTTCCTTGTTTCCTGTCACTTCCAAAGAACAGGTACTTGCCATCCGGGGAAAGCCGTGCAAACCGTTCGGTATATTTTGAATTCACCGGCGGGCCCATATTTCTCGCTGGTGTCCAGCCATTGTTAACCCGGAATGAAATGTACAAATCGACACTTCCTTCGATACCACCCGGTCTGTCGGATTCAAAGATCAGCCAGCTTTCATCGGGAGCGATAAAGGGGCCATCTTCATACCACCGGGAATTAATATTATAAGGAAGTGTCGCAGGTTGCTGGTAACCGGTTGAATTTTTTTGATAAACATCGATATCAAACATCCCACCTCCTGCACCACTACGGGATCCGTAAATAAGACCAGAGTTGGTAATCGAATGATTGTATAACTCCGGGCGGAATACAACTGTATCCACCAATTGTGGTAATGACCAGCCCTTATTCGTTCTTTCTACTTCCCAAAGCCGGATACCATTGACTGGCGGATAGCCGGCCGGTGGCCTTCTCCTGGAACTGAAATATAATTTTTTTCCATCCGCAGAAAAGGAAGGATAAAAATCATCGGCCGTGGAATCTGCAAAAGAGGGAGGTTTTGGTGCTGTCCACCCACCATTTTCCATTTTCATCTCGAGCATAACCGCTGATTTGGGAGCAGGGTAGAGTACGGTCCACAAGACCGTTTTGCCATCCGGTGAAAAGGCAGGTGCGCTGTGTTCATAGTATTTTGTACTGATGATCCCCGGGGCGAAGAGCACTGGCTCCATGCCCGGTAGTTGCTGGCCGAGATAGGGACCTTTGATCGCTGAGGGTGCAGATTGTGCTATAGTTGCCTGCGATAGCAGCAGGACAATTATCGTGTTGAAAACTTTTCTATCCATAACTAAAAGTTGGACTTAAATCTCTTGTAAATATCCGGGTTCAGGCAACCGCCTGTCAAATAAGCAAGGTTGGAAGAAAGGAAAAATGATAGTTGGTAACTGTGACTTACGGGTAGTAACGAATGCGCGGCAATCCTGGCACCGAAGAATTCCTTCCAATAAGATTATCCCCACAGGGATTCTAACCCCCGACTGCTTCAGGATGGTTGAAGTGACCATCCCGATGAAAAAAACGGTGAAGTTATTCGCCACATTTTATCCCATTAACCATATTTGGCCCCTCTCAGAGCATTCTGTCCCAATAATCTGCAGTTCATCCCCCTGATTTGGAGCAGGGCTCGATGAACAGATAGATTTGTGCAAAACAATCTATGGACAGGATATCAGCGCTGGTTATTTTTTTACTTTTTGTGGTCATTCAAGCGCAGTCTCAAACCACAGTGTCTGGTTTTGTAACAAACCAGGCAAAGCTACCACTTGGCGGTGCCAGCATTGCTGTCGAAAACAGCTATACCGGAACGACCTCCGCTTCAGATGGTTCTTTTTCTTTTGTTTCACCAGACTCGGGGTTACACAAAATAACCATTACAATCATGGGTTATAGGGAATACGTGGTGGAGGTATTGTTGTACGGAAAGCCTGTAACGATCAACGCCACCTTAAAAGAAGCCGTGACGGAAATGGAGGCAGTTACAGTATCAGCAGGAACCTTTGAAGCAAGTGACAAGAAAAGAAATACCGTATTAAAATCAATAGATATTTTAACAACTGCCGGTCAGCAGGCAGATATCGTTGCCGCGTTAAAGACATTGCCCGGGGCACAACAGATCGGGGAAACGGAAGGGTTGTTTGTCAGGGGCGGTACCGGTAATGAAACAAAAGTATTTATTGACGGGATGATGGTATCCAACCCGTTCTTCAGCAGCGTACCCGGTATTGCGCAAAGAGGTCGCTTTTCTCCCTTACTTTTTAAGGGAACTAATTTCAGCAGCGGGGGCTATTCCTCTCAATTGGGCCAGGGAATGTCATCTGTACTTATTTTAGAAACACATGATCTGCCCACAAGATCTGAAACAAATATCATTGCTTCTTCCCCACAAATAACACTCACCAGGCTGCAATTAAATAAAAGAAAAAATGCCAGTGCGGGCTTAACCATAAACTATAATAACCTGCAACCTTATTTCCAGGTAGTGCCGCAAAAAATCCATTATACCAAAGCACCGGAAGTAATTAATGGAGAATTATCAGGGAAACTGAAAACAAAGAACGGGATGCTTAAATATTATGGATATGCAAACTACAATATCCTGGCCTTTGACAAACCAGGCATCGAAGGAAATGACCTGAGAGATCATTTCCAATTGACAAATAAGCACCTGTTTTCAATATTAACGTATAACATGAGTATCAATGCCGGTTGGAAACTTACCGCAGGGACGGGTTTCAGTTATAACAAAGACAATATTAATATCCATACAAAGCTGGCTGAACAGGAAGTGGCTCATTTTTTACCCCGTATCAGCAATTATACGACCCAGGCAAGGGCCGTGGTCACAAGAAATCTTACCGGGCTTAATAAAATTCATATCGGGACGGAGTTCCAGCATGTGGTCGATAAGATAAATGCAAGTGACAGCATTCCCTTTATTACAAGAAAAGATAATTATACGGCGCTGTTCACTGAGGCGGATGTCTATTTAACCACCAGGCTTGTTGCGAGGCTGGGATTCAGGTACGAGCATAGTTCCTTACTTGGTGAGGGTGAATTTTCTCCGCGGGTTTCGATGGCCTGGAAATTTTCTGCGGGAGGGCAGGTATCAGCGGCATATGGCGATTATTTCCAGAAACCCGATGCTGACCTGCTTTTCCGCCAGCCCGGATTGAGATTTACAAAAGCGACTCACTATTTGCTTAACTACCAGCGAATGATAAACGGGCAAACGCTAAGGGTTGAAGTGTTTTATAAAAAATATAACCGGTTGGTCACTTACCCTTCAAGTGATCCATTCTTATTAACCAATAATGGCAATGGACTTGCAAAAGGAGTGGAGCTATTCTGGCGGGATAAAAAGACATTCAGGAATTTCAGTTATTGGATATCGTACTCCTGGCTACATACAAAACGCCGGTTCCTGGATTACCCGTCAAAAGTACAACCTGGGTTCGCAGCTAACCATACAGTGAATGTGGTAATGAAACAGTGGGTGGAAAAAATTGCTTCCATGTTCTCCATGACCTACAGTTATGCAAGCGGCCGTCCTTACTTTAATCCCAATTTACCAACTGAGCAATTTATGAAGGAGCGTACCATCGCTTACCACAATATGGGCTTGCAGATCAATTACCTGACCACGATAGGGAAGGCGAATGCAGTTCTGATCTTTAATGTCAATAATGTATTAGGGAATAAACAGGTTTATGGATATCGCTTTGCCGAAAATAAGGGTGTGGATAATCAATATAGAAGTGAAGCTGTTACGCCAATGGCAAGACGATTCTATTTTGCCGGGATCTACCTGAGTATTGGCAATGACAGGAGAAAAGAGGTTATCGATAATTAATTAGAGCTTTTAATCTGACTGAACAACATTCTTTAAATTTTAAACAAAAGAAATGAAAAAAACAATTAGTATCATGGTTGCATCCCTGTTCATGCTGGGTTGCATTTCCGCTCAGCCCGCAACAACTGCACATGATAAAAAGTATATAGCTGTCATGGAGACAACATTGCAACAACTGGATACGGCCAGCGTTCCCTCAACCTATATCATGCTCGCCAATACATTTGAGCGCATCGGCAATACGGAGAAAAAGTACTGGCAGCCCTGGTATTATGCTGCACTCTGTCATGCATTTATGGCTATGAACAACCCGGATAAAAATATGATCGATCCGTTTACTGCAAAAGCTGATGAATATCTTGTTAAAGCTTCGGTGCTAAGCCATGAGAATTCCGAAATTTCAGCGCTGAAAGGAATGATCACCAATACGAAGATCCTTGTTGACCCAATATCCAGATGGCAAACATACAGTGCAGAAGCTACAGCTTTCTTAAACACCGCCAAATCGCTGGATCCGTCAAACCCGCGTCCTTACCTGATTGAGGCCAGGACGAAGTTGTTTACTCCAGTGACGATGGGCGGAGGCCTGGATGCAGCAAGGCCACTTATCGAAATTGCATTGCGTAATTTCGCTGTATTCATTCCTGGTAACAGTATTGCGCCGAAGTGGGGCCTGGCACAGACAAATGCGATCTACGCCAAAGTTAATGGGCAGTAGTAAAGGCCTTGTCTTTGCGGGGACTGTGTTATCATTGTACCCGGAACCCGCGAAGTCAGGATTAAAATCTCCAGGGATCTAAAGTAGTTTCAATGAGTGTATTCAATCAACCTTTTCCTCATAACTCAACGCGGCGTGGTGCATTCATGACTGCGGCTGGCTTCGGAATTTTCATCAGTGTATTTCTCCTGGTGTTTCGTCCATTCGAACTTGATATAATAGAAAAGAAATTGCTGATCAAGAGTAGCATCCTGTTTGGGTTCGTTACTTTTTTTTGCATATTCGGCACCAGTATGTTCCTGAATTTCTTTTTTCCAAAATTGTATAGTGAAGAAAAATGGACCACGGGAAAGCAGATACTGAATATGGCGGGCGTTGTTGTGCTGGTGGGTTTGGTAAATTACCTGGTATCCCCATTATTATTCGATACCAGGCTTACATGGGAGAAAGCATTCTATTACCAGGGAATCGCTATTTCTGTGGGTCTTCTGCCAATTATTATTTACACTTTATATATACAGAATCATAAGCTCCGTCAATTTCAACAAGAGGCCTCCACACTCCAGGAAAAGCTGAAAGCCAGGAAGGGAGAGCAGGTGGGTATCCCCCAGGAAACTGTATTACCGGTAAATAATATCATTACGTTTGAGGGTGATAACCAGGCCGAAAAGAAAATGATCAATGTAAACCAGTTGATTTACATTGAGGCTGCCAGCAATTATATAAAACTATTTTTTGAGCAGCAAGAAAAAATTACTTATGCTATTATAAGGATGACGATGAAAAAGGCGGAAGAAACCGTTACTCCTTATCCTGTTTTCTTTCGCTGTCACAGGGCCTATATCGTAAATCTGGATAAGATTGATAAGGTGGAAGGTAATGCCCAGGGCTATAAGTTGAAGATGAATGGAGCCGGGGATCTCGTACCGGTTTCACGGAACCTGAATAGCGAATTTTCTGATCGTTTATTTGCTTTTCGAAAGCCGGGTGGACTAGGTGACTAGTTGAACAGTAACCACGTGTCTTCGAAATTTGAGGTAAGTTAATGAACGCAGTCCAATACTTATACCAGGAACATAGGCTTTAATTGAAGCTGCCGTGTACAGTGATAGGTCGGGTGCATTCAATATCAGGAACACTGTGAACTTCTGATCCAATCGGTTGAGTTGATGATTGACTAAGGAATTTCGTTCTGTCTAGCGCATAGTCCCAGGACTTTTATTCAGAAGTGTTTCCAGGGATCCCCGTTGAATAAAAGTACGTCGACCAACAAGTCAGGC
>JANOHQ010000462.1:0-3308 GCA_031406595.1 Chitinophagaceae bacterium | reverse complement strand
CTTAAAAATTTGGCCGTAACGATACCGATCTTGGCCAGCACCATTACCAGCAGCGGCATTTGGAAAAGTATACCAATACCAGCCGTTGTGTAGATCAGGTTCTCCAGGTAGTCGGAGAAAGAAGGCATGATCACGATCTGGTCACTCATTTTATAATTAAAGTAGAAGTTGACCATAAAGGGGGTGAGAATAAAATAGCCAAATGCCACACCGGTAAAGAACAGCAACGATACCCAGAAAATAACCCCTCTTGTTCTTTTCAATTCTTTCCGGGAAAGAGCCGGCTTTACAAAACGCCAGAATTCCCAGAATATGTACGGGAAAGCGATGATAAAGCCCCCGATAAATGCGAGGGTGAAAGAAGCGATGAACTGCCCGGTCATTCTTGTTTCGAGGAACTGTGCTTTTACCTCGGCAAAACAAAGTGCGTTGCCAATACCAATACTGTGGCCCATGCGGCACATCCATTGAGAAGAAATAAAATCGGCACGGGTGGGCGCAAAAAGAATTTCATCTACGACGAAAGTAGAATAGGAAAAAACAAGAATCGCCCCGACCAGCACCGCGATCACCGAACGGATCACGTGCCAGCGCAGATCTTCCAGGTGGTCGATAAAAGACATTTCTGCTTTTTCGCCACTGGCATCTTTCTTTCGTTTATTGATAAAATCGAGGAGCGCCATTGTTTGTAGAAAGCAACAAAGATAGTAGGCAAGAGGCAATGGGCAATAGGCAAGAAATGCAAGAATCTTCCTTTTAGGGCAAAATCTTAAATCTTCAATAGACAATCTTCAATTACTTCAGTTTCTTCATCTTCACCATTTCTATCCTCGTATCACTTACATGAATAATGTCAAATTCATAGTCATCAATAATAATACGTTCTTTCTGGTGGGGGATGGTCTCGTGGTAATTGATGATATAGCCTGAAAGGGTCTCCGACTCATCTTCTCCAAAATCGAACCCGTATTTTTCTTCCAGGTAATCCAGTTCCAGCCTGCCGGAAAAAATATACTCGTTCTCGGCCAGGTGTTTTTCCACAAACTCTTCCGTATCGTATTCGTCCTGTATCTCGCCAAACAGTTCTTCCAGCACGTCTTCCATGGTAATGATACCGGCTGTGCCCCCAAACTCATCTACCACCCAGGCAATGCTTTTTCTTTCTTTGGTGAATTTGCTGATCAGGTCCGTAGCACTCATGCTTTCCGGCACGGCAGGAATGGGGTGGAGTATCGACTGGATCGTTATGGGTTTTTTAAAAAGGTCAAGTTGGTGGATATAACCGGTGATATGATCGATATTGTTCTCAAAGATCACCAGCTTACTGAGTTTGGTAGCCACAAATTTTTTCTTTACTTCTTCCATCGTGGAGCGGCCGTCCAGGCCGATGATCTCTTTTCTTGGCACCAGGCATTGCCGGATCTTTACTTTGGGCAGCTCCTGGGCATTCTCCATGAGCTGGGTATTTCGCTCCTGGCGCTCTTCATCGTCATTCTGCTGGAAAAGATGCTTGAGATCGCTGCGGTTCATCGGTTCTTTTTTCTTGTCCAGTTTCAGGTCAAATATGATCCGGAGTATCCATTCCGAAAGGTCGATCAGGGCAGCACCGATGGGATAGAACATCTGGTAAAAAAAATCCATTACATGTGCCAGCCTGGTCAGCGCTGAATTGCTTTTGGCCCTGAAATACGCCCGGGGAATAAATTCTGCAAAAACCAATACCAGGAATGTGGCCAGTGCTATCTCTGCGGCGATATGAACAGTGGGTGAACCTACTTTTAAATATTCCCATACCGGCGCCATCACCGTGCTGATCTGCAACCCGAGGAATACGAGGAAAATGGTAAAACCGATCAGGGTTGATCCGAGAAAACGGGCGGGAGATTCAACAAATTTCGACAGAACCTGCATTGAAGAGCCTCCCTGTTTTTTTTTGATCTCGATGCTGAGACGGTTGGCACTGTAAAAAGCCATTTCCATCCCGGCAAAAAAAGCCATCAGCCCCAGTGTGAGTATAAAGAACAATATGGAATTCCATTCGATCATATTGCGAAGATACCGCCAAAGCCTAAAATGACTATGGGTGATTTCTTTCGTAAAACCACGGAAGAATGTGGTCGGTCAATTCCCCAGGAAATGCCTTACCGCCTGTTCGGCTTCTGCACAGGCTCTTTCGAGCTGGTCGTTCAGGATAATATGATCGAATTGCTGCTTGAAAGAAAGTTCATACGCCGCTTTATTCACCCTTGCCAGCAAAGATTCGGGTGTTTCAGTGCCCCGGGCTTTCAACCGCCGCTCCAGCTCTTCGATCGAAGGAGGCTCGATGAACAGCGAGAGGGAATTATGCGGGTATTGCTGCTGGATATTGATACCGCCCTGTACATCCACATCCAGGAGAGGGGCTTTATGTTGCAGCCAGATCCTTTCCATTTCACTTTTCAGGGTGCCATAGTATTTCCCTTCATAAACCATTTCCCATTCTACGAACTCCTTGTTCGTGATCTTGTCCCTGAATTCTTCTACACTGATAAAATAGTAATCCACTTTATCTCTTTCATTATTGCGGGGTAAGCGGGTGGCGGCAGAAATGGAAAAGGAAAGTTTGTCCGGGAGCGCTTTCAGCAAATGCCTGGTCACCGATGTTTTACCGGCGCCGGAGGGTGCGGCAATGATGATGAGCTTGTTTGATGACGGGGACATTTGCAAAGAAAGGGAGAAAACTAAAATCCTCCATTAACTATTTTATGGGCAAGCCCGGAACGGGTAGTTCACAAACACATCGTACCGGGAATTTGCGGATTTTTTTTTGGGCATCGATAATGTGATGTTCGTGGGAATGCTTTACAAAACCAAAATTGGCGATATGAAGATGATATTTACCATCCATCGTTTTCGTATCAACTACCCAAAGATGAAGAGTTTTCTCATTTTTCAATTTCAAACCCTCTACCCAGCCGGTCGGGTATAGCTTAAGCAGTGTATCGGTCAGCAGGTGAGCCGCGGGCATATTGATGCTATAAGCGTTCTTTAGCTTGTCGGAAGAATCATATTTCATTACACCTCCGTTAATGTCCCTTTCCTTTAAAATTTTATTGATAAAGCTTTCCCAGTCCGGGATAGTAGCTACATGCCAGCCGGGAGGGCAGATCGTTCCCAACTCGGAGTTTGAATAATAGTTCCCGTTTTTACAATCCGAGGAGTCTTTATTATAGTTTGGGCAAAAAGATATGTGTGTCTGGAAACGCAGGTTTTCCCTAAACCATTGTTTGTCGCCAATAACGATAGTTTGATATTGCTGGCCGTCACGC
>JANOHQ010000446.1:0-9305 GCA_031406595.1 Chitinophagaceae bacterium | reverse complement strand
CCTATTAACCAATAAAGAGCTATTTTGTACTCCCTAATAATTTTATAGAAACAATCAGAGTATGCTCGACCAGGCGCACATGACCTCGCTTTTTGAGAATGCGACAGAAGGGATCATTCTCACAAACCAATCGGGCATTATCATCATGGTGAATCCTGCTGCGGAACGGATGTTTGAATACAATAGCCACGAATTGATTGATCAGCCAATCGAGATCCTGATACCCGATAAATACAAACCACATCACCAGCAGTTACGGGAAGGTTTTTATCACAAGCCTTCTAACCGGTCTATGGGTATAGGCCGCGATTTGAATGGCAGAAAAAAAGATGGAACAGACATGCCGGTTGAGGTGAGCTTAAGTCACTATAAACGGGCAGACGAATTGTTCGTTATCGCTTTCATTGTCGACATCACCGAACGGAAAAAGATCGAAGCCAGTATGCTGGAACAAAAAGCAGAACTGGAAAAGATCACGGATAAGATGCGGCAGCTGAACGCCGACCTGGAAGTTAAGGTAGAAGAACGGACGCTTATTTTGAAAGAGGCCCTGCAAAAACTGGAACAATCCCAGGAAGAGTTGAATGAAGCGCTGGATAAAGAAAGACAGTTGAATGAGATAAAAAGCCGCTTTGTTTCCATGGCCTCGCATGAATTCCGGACACCCCTCACCACCGTTTTGTCTTCGGCATCGCTGCTTTCAAAATATACGACTGAAGAGGACCAGGGGAAAAGAGATAAACATATTGCCAAGATCAGGAACTCTGTCAACAATCTGAATGATATCCTGGAAGACTTCCTTTCACTGGGCAAGCTGAACGAGGGCAGGGTAGATACCAGGATAGAGACGTTGAATATCCGGGATGTCATCAGTGAGACTATTGAAGAAATGAAACCGCTGTTGAAAAAGGACCAGCAGTTTGTACTGAATTGCGCAGGTGATTGCCTGGCCAATACGGATAAAAAATTATTACATAATATCCTCATCAACCTGGTCAGTAATGCGATCAAGTTTTCGGAGGAAGGGAAAAAGATCACTATCACAGCAGAAAAGGGCGATCATGTGGTTATTTCGGTGGGTGATGAAGGGATCGGGATCGGTGTGGATGACCAGGAGCATTTATTCAGCAGCTTTTTCAGAGCTGCCAATGCTATCAATATCGAAGGTACAGGGCTGGGATTGCATATTGTAAAACGGTATGTTGACCTGTTGGGTGGCGCAGTAGCACTGACGAGTGAATTGAATAAAGGAACGACCATTGTTTTTACTATACCCGTAAATAAATAAGCACATGAAAACTGTTTTAGTGATCGACGACAACAAGGATATCCGCGAAAATACCGCCGAGATCCTGGAAATGGCAGGGTATAAAACCATCACTGCTGAAAACGGTAAAAAAGGGGTAGAAGCCGCATTGCAGGAAAAACCAGATGTGATCGTCTGCGATATCATGATGCCCGAACTGGATGGTTATGGCGTGCTTCACCTCCTGCGAAAGAACCCGGCGACAGAGCATATCCCCTTTGTATTCCTGACAGCGAAAACAGAAAGAAGCGATTTCCGGAAAGGAATGGAAATGGGAGCCGATGATTATATCACCAAGCCCTTCGATGATATTGAACTGCTGAATGCCATCGAGATACGGTTGAAGAAAGCGGCAGTACTCGATACTAAATATGCGCCTTCGCAGCAGGGGATCAACCAGTTCTTTAAGGATGTGAAAAATGCCGGGTTGATCGGCCAGTTATCAGAACAATACAATACAGAGAATTATGCCAAGAAGCAGGTGCTGTACCAGGAAAGCAAAAGACCCCGCTACCTGTTCCTGCTGGTGAAAGGGAAAGTAAAAGGAATAAAGACGCATGAGGACGGGAAGGAGTATATCACCGACCTTTTCAGCGACGGAGATTTTATTGGCTACCCGGCGTTGATAGAGGATAAGAATTACGATGATTCTGCTATCATCCTGGAAGAGGCAGAGATCATGCAGATACCCCGCGAAGATTTTATGCAGATGATCTATACCAATATGGATGTGGCCATCAAATTCATCCGGATCATTACGCAGAATGTAAAAGAGAAAGAAGAACGATTGCTGAATCTCGCTTACAGTTCACTCCGTAAAAGAGTGGCCAGGGCATTGGTGGATATACAGTCAAAGTTCAATACGGAGAACCCCAACAAACCCCTGGAGATATCAAGAGAGGATTTTGCCCGCTACGTGGGCACTGCTACCGAGTCGCTGATCCGTACGCTCAGTGATTTTAAATCAGAAAAACTGATCGAAATAAAGGAAGGAAAGATCTCCGTCATTAATGCAGATAAACTAAAGAATCTCCTGTATTGATAATGAAGTCCTTCCCGCTTTTATGATGCGGTTTAGAATCCTTTTTTTACCGGTTCGGGATCTTTGATTATCACTTTTTTTTTCCACATGCTCTTCACGATCATTTTCCCGTATTGATGTGCCAGGGATTCAGTGCTGGCCGGGTTGAAGGAAGTGGTTTGCACCGAGTAGAGCAGGGACCTGCTTTTTATTTCGTAGAGGTTGCTTTCCCAGTAATACTCGGTGTTGTCAAAATAGTAGCCAGGCTCGTAGATCCGGTTGCTGATGGCGCCATAGTAATCCCAGAACATATTCTGGTAATAGTTCTCCGGTCTTAAGCGTTCGGACCGGGGCACAAATTGTTTCTCCATTTTCTTGTTTAGCAAAACGATCGTCACAACGGCATCCACATCACTGTTCTTTAATTTGGCGATGGCTTGCTCTTCCGTAAGCCCGCTGAAGGCCCGTGGACCATACTCCTCAAGGGAAGTGATAACGCTATAGCCCAGTCTTTGCAGGTCGCCTTTCATATGTTTCTCCATATTCTCCTGCAGTTGACGGTCATTATCACGGATCAGGCCAAGCACCAGGACCCTGTTAAAATTATTTGCCGTAGTATTTTCTGATTTAAAATCAGAGGTGATCCGGGAACTTTTGCAGCCGGCAAACAGGAACAGGGCCCCCAGGAGCAGCGCTATAAATCTTTTCATGATTGGTTGTTTTAGGTGAATTATTTCAGCTAACGTACTTTCCTGCAAAAACCATTCAGATGATCCGCATCACTATTACAGCAATGGGTTTCTCTGCAGGTTTTTTATAGTTCAGTGATCTGCATCTCTATTCAGGTCGTAATCATCGGGCCCGGGAACAATGGTCTTGCCGTTGGTGATCTCTTTTCCGTGGTTATTCTGTTGCTGGAGGGTCCAGCTATCCGTCATGGTTGTTTCTAACCAGAGATTGCCGGACCTGCGGAAGACCTGTACGGCCAGGTTGAACTGTTCTTTGAAATGGTTCTCCAGTTCGGCCACTTTCATTTCCCCTGAGAATTCGATATCGCCATCCGTGATGGCCAGTTGAATTTCGCAAATCCTGCGATGGGGCGTGATCATTTTTCTCGCCGAAAAATCAGCACGGGCATAGGAGCGGTTATTGAAAAACTCCAATTTCAGGAAAGGGAAAACACTGTTGAATTCTTTTTGAATATCACTGATAAGGGAATTGGGTGTGATGTGTAATTGCATAAGGAGGGGATTAATAAACATAAATCGTTATTGTGTCACGACCTTCAATAGTGTTTCCCCTGGGAATGTGGAGGATCAGTTCCCCGTTCTTGTATTTTGCATTTGCCAGCATTGTATCAGCATCCGGGGGTAAGGCAAAATTCCGGGTCCATTCGGTGTAATCATATTCCCGGCGATCGTTGGAGCCACAGGCTGTCGCTGTATGTTGAGCGGATATCCTGATCACACCCTCTTTTACTTCTATACTGAAATCCTCCCGGTACAAACCCGGGACCCCAATCACGATCAGATATTCATCCGTCGTGGCTGAGATATTCGCAGCAGGGGCCAACAGGATGGTTTGGATGTTCTTATCATCCTGGTCTGCTTTAAAGTAAAGCGCACGGCTGTCTTTGGGGATGATCTGTTTCTGTGTTGCTGTTCCGGGATACATAGCATTTATTTTTTGTACAACGAAAATATTGCCGCAGGAGACGGATAACAATGAGCCAGCACAGGGATAGTTATGATTATTATCAGGGGCAAAAACATGAGAAGGATCAGTTTTTTAGCTGTCGGCGGTCATTTCCTCCATATATAAGCTGATTTATTTTCGACGCATGAATAACTTAAAACCTATTAAGCGAAGCGTACAGCTTCAACCCCTGAGCCGGGAACATCACGATGGTTTATTATTTGTATGGAAACTACGACAGGGGCTGGCCAACAATACCCCTGCGTATGCGATGCGTGACTATACAAGCTGGTACTGGAAGCACCATATCAAAGCTCATTTTTTCCAGGAAGAAAAGATCCTGCTCAACTATATCGAGAAATCAAATCCATTGGCACAAAAATTAAAGAGTGATCATGATAATATCCGCGAGATAGTGCTGAAGATCGACAGGGATGCTGACAGCTATGATTTTTTCTGGCTTTGCAACCTGCTCGAGTCTCATATACGATTTGAAGAACGGGAGTTTTTTGGATTCCTGGAAAGCGAACTAACGGAAAACCAACTCACGGAAATTTACGGGCAACTGGAAAAACACCCTGTTTCCTGTGTGGAAGAATGGAAAGAAGAGTTCTGGACCAAATCAAACGCTCACCGTCAGTCACTATAAAACTCATCGAGATCCCGTCTCTCTTTCTTGGTAGGCCGCCCGATCTTACTCTGCCTTTTACCGGTATGAAAACTGGCAGACTGGTATTGCAGGCGTTGCAATTCCTCTTCGGGAGTAATATCCGTATAATATTTTACAGCTTCGGAAGCCGCTACTCTTTTTTCCAGGAGGCCCGTTACTTTTATCCGCCACCGTTTGGCCTCGGTCTTTACTTCGTATTCATCACCGATCGATATATTTCTTGCCGCTTTTGCCTGTAAACCATCAAACTTCACTTTCCCGCTGTCGCAGGCAGCCGCAGCTACGGTCCTCGTTTTAAAGAGACGGATCGACCAGAGATACTTATCCAGCCGTATTTTTTCTTTTTCAGCCATTGATGGAATAAATCGGGTAGCCATTCATATTTTTTATACTTTACCCATCCAAAATTAGAAATTATGCGAATAGTAAAGGTCAAAATCTTTAACACCGTCATCACCTGTTTTATCGCCGCGATCAGTTTTGCACAGGGGGGACTGAACTGGAGCATGGATGGGAATGCCTATTACAGGACAGAAGGAGGGGAGATCGTGAAATATACCCTGCCCGGGAATAAAAAGACCGTGGTGGTGAAGAAGGATAACCTGAAAGCTGCGGGGTCCGACAAAGCACTGACCATCCGTAATTTCAAATTCAGCGATGACTATAATAAAGTGCTTATCTATACGAACACCAAAAAAGTATGGAGACTGGACACCCGTGGAGATTATTGGGTGCTGGATATGGGTTCCAATAAACTGAAACAACTGGGCAAAGGCAGGGCCGCTTCTTCGCTGATGTTTGCCAAGTTCTCGCCCGATGGAAAAAAAGTGGCTTATGTCAGTGAATATAATTTGTACGTCGAGGATATAGCTACTGGTGCTATCAAGCCGCTCACAAAGGGGGGCAACCGTAAACTGATCAATGGCACATTCGACTGGGCATATGAAGAAGAATTTTTTTGCCGTGATGGTTTTCGCTGGAGCCCCGACAGTAAACAAATTGCATTCTGGCAGATCGATGCCAAAGGCACCAAGGATTACCTGATGATCAATAATACAGATTCGATTTATCCGCAGGCCGTTCCTGTTGAATACCCTGTTGCAGGAGAACCGCCTTCCAAATATAAAATTGGCGTGATCGATGCGGCAACCGGGAAAATGAACTGGATGAAGATCCCTGATGACACCGTATGGAGAACCTATGTGCCAAGAATGGAATGGGCGGCCAATAGCAATGAACTGATCATCCAGCACCTGAACCGGAAGCAAAACGAAAGCAACCTGATGCTCTGTGATGCAAAGACCGGCCTTTCAAAAAAAATCTACAATGAAAAAGACCCTGCCTGGATCGACATACTTCCCTTATGGGATAATGACTATTCCAATGGCGGATGGGATTGGCTGGATGGCGGCAAGGAATTTCTATGGGCCAGTGAAAAAGATGGCTGGCGCCATTTATACCGGATCGGCCGCGACGGGAAAAATGAAACACTGGTCACAAAGGGCAATTACGATGTAATGGACATCAGCACGATCGATGAGAAAGGCGGCTATATTTATTTCCACGCTTCGCCCGGGAATGCCACGCAGAAATATTTATGCCGCACCAAACTGGACGGCAGCGGTTCACTGGAAATGGTATCACCCGCCCACCAGGAAGGAACACATACGTATCGTGTTTCGCCGAATGCAAAATTTGCCCAGCATAATTTCTCCAACTATTACACAAAACCCACCAGTGAATGGATCACACTCCCGGATCATAAGGGCATCAACGGGGAAAATAAAGTAAATGATACACTGGCCAAAGCCGATAAAACAAAATCGAATATCGAATTCTTCAAAGTAAAAACATCCGAAGGGGTGGAAATGGATGCCTGGATGGTGAAGCCCGATAATTTTGACCCTGCAAAAAAGTACCCCGTAGTGTTCTATGTGTACACAGAACCATGGGGACAGAACGTGGTGGATACCTGGGGCGCCACGAATAATTTTATGTACAAAGGAAATATGCAGAAGGACGGTTATATCTATATGTCTATCGATAACCGCGGAACCCCGGTGCCCAAAGGAAGAGAATGGAGAAAAGTGGTGTATCGTAAAATTGGACTTGTCAATATCAGCGACCAGGCATTGGCAGCAAAGGAGATCCTGAAATGGCCTTATGTAGATTCTAACCGGATCGGTGTATGGGGATGGAGTGGCGGCGGATCTGCCACGCTGAACCTGCTATTCCAGTACCCGGAGATCTATAAAACGGGTATCGCGGTGGCGCCGGTAGCCAACCAACTGACCTATGATAATATTTACCAGGAACGTTATATGGGTCTGCCGCAGGAGAACAAACAGGATTTTATCAATGGTTCACCGATGACCTATGTCAAGAATCTGAAAGGTGAGTTATTATATGTACACGGAACGGGCGATGACAATGTCCACTATAATAATGCGGATATGCTGATCAACGAACTGGTCAGGTATGGTAAGCAGTTCCAGATGATGTCTTATCCCAACCGTACCCACGGTATCTCGGAAGGAGAGGGAACCAATGAACATCTGTCAACACTGTATACAAAATTTCTGAAAGAGAAATGTCCCCCGGGTCCATTGCCGCAGGGTGAGCAACCGAAACCGGTGAAAGGGTTTTAAAGCCTCCCAGCCCTCCGAAGGAGGGTTCTTAGAGCTTGAAATTATTAGCTTTCTTTTTATTTTGAAAGCAAGACCTCGTTATTAATAGCGAGGTCTTGTTTATGAATCTGTTTCCTCAAGGATCCTCTAACTTCACTTTATCGTACCACAGGATAGCACAGGCATGGTACTTGTGTTAAAAGAGAGGAATATATTGAATTTATAGTATGGATAAAAAAGCTCAACTACGAAAACACAAATGGTTCGCCACATTGCTGTTTCTTATCATGGCGCTCATTTATATTCTGTGCGAGATTTTTTTTAAGCACGATAACTGGGCTGGATATGTAAAAGCGTTTTCCGAAGCAGCCATGGTCGGTGCGCTTGCAGACTGGTTTGCCGTCGTGGCCTTGTTCCGGCATCCACTTGGAATCCCGATCCCGCATACCAACCTGATCGAATCCAGTAAAAAGAAGATCGGGAATAACCTGGGAACTTTTGTAACGGATAATTTTCTCACACCTTCTGCTATCAGACCAAGATTGGAAAATCTCCATATTGCCGAACGCTTAGGACAATGGCTCCTGGTTGACCGTAACAGGAAGAGAGCGTCCTTCGAAATATTGCGTATAGCAAAAGAAGCTATTGATAAACTCGATGATGCTGATATTACCCGTATTATTTATACACAGGTAACAGGCCTGATAGCAAAAATACCTGTGCACAAACTCGCCGGGGAAGGGCTGGGTAAAATTGTACAGGAAAATATGCACCAGGACTGGATTACCACCATCACAGCGTACCTGGGTGATTTTTTAGCGGAGAACAAGGAACTGGTACAACAACAGGTAAAACAGGAAAGTCATTTTTTGATCCCCGGTTTTGTTGATAAGGCGATCGCGGAAAAGATCACGAATGGAGGCATACGGTACCTGAAACAAATAGAATCGGACCCGGAACATGCTGTGAGAAAGAAGATCACCATAAAACTGGGTGAAATTGCCGCAGACATTCAACAGGGAGGTGAATGGGCCACCCGCCTGGAAAACCTGAAAAGCGAATTACTATCTCCCCGCCACCTGGAAGAGTATAGTGGTGCCGCCTGGCAATATATCAGGAAAAAGATCAACGATGACCTGAACGATCCTGCATCCGGGATAACTGCTTATACTGATAAAATACTGCGCGATATGGGGGTATCACTCACCACAGATATAGTGCGCCAAAAACGGATTGATCAGTTTGTCCAGATCCAGGCATTCAAGCTGATCATGACTTATAAAAAAACCGTGGGTGAGATGATCAGTAACACAGTGGCCAACTGGCCTGCGAAACAGTTAAGTGAAAAGCTGGAACTGGAAGTTGGACCAGACCTGCAGTTTATCCGTATCAATGGTACATTGGTTGGGGGTACAGTGGGACTATTGATCTATGTACTGACAAAATTATTTTCCTGATCGGCCTTGTTTATAAACTCAAAAAAAATCCCAACCGTAAGATTGGGATTTTGATCATCGAAGGAAGATTTTAATTCGTTTCCGCAAAGTATTTATGGAAGTAAGGAATGGTCTCAATTCCCTTATAATAATTCTCTATATTATATTTTTCATTCGGACTGTGGAGATTGTCATTGTCCAAACCAAATCCCATGAAAATGATCTTGATCCCTAATTCTTTTTCAAGGATCGAACAAATGGGAATACTACCACCACCGCGAACCGGGATCGGTGCTTTGCCAAAAGTTGTTTCCACGGCTTTGGAAGCTGCTTTATAACCCTTGCTGTCGATCGGTGTCATATACGGCTCACCACCATGGTGCAGTTCCGCTTTTACTGTTACTGATTTCGGAGCGATGGATTTAAAATACTTCAATAGTATCTCTGTGATCTTGTCGGTGGATTGGTTCGGCACCAGTCTCGCCGATATCTTTGCATACGCTTTGGAAGGCAATACTGTTTTTGCTCCTTCGCCGGTATAACCACCCCA
>JANOHQ010000436.1:0-14327 GCA_031406595.1 Chitinophagaceae bacterium | reverse complement strand
AAGCAACAGGGGTATGATGTATTCCTTTCAGACGGAAGTTCTTTGAAACAGGAGTATCGTAACGAACTACAGGAGGCCGGTATCGATTTCGAAGAAGGGCAGCATACGGAAGAAAAAATTCTGAATGCCGATGAAGTAATGAAAAGCCCTGGTATACCGGAGAAAGCAGCCATCGTGAAAAAGATCAGGGCGAAGGGTATTGCTGTGATCAGCGAGATAGAGCTGGCATACCGGTTCAAAGGAAACAGTAAGATCATCGCTATTACCGGGAGCAATGGAAAGACGACGACGACAGCTTTGACCTGGCATATCTGTAAAACTGGTGGACTGGATTGTGCATTGGTGGGAAATATCGGTGATTCATTTGCCAGGCAGGTTGCCAAAGACCCGAGACCATTGTACGTGGTAGAGATCAGCAGTTTCCAGTTGGATGATATCATCACGTTCAGACCGGATATCGCCATATTGACCAATATCACGGAGGATCACCTGGACCGTTACGATTACCAGTTTGAGAATTATATCAGGAGTAAGTTCCGCATTACTATGAACCAGCAGCCCGATGACCATTTCATCTACTGCGCCGATGATGCGATAACAATGAAGTATCTAAACCAGTTCAATATTCAATCTAACCAACTGCCAATAAGTATGAAAAGAGAACTACCAAACGGAGCATTTATTAAAGATGGGGACATGTACATCAGGACAGGACAGGACTTTACCAATATGAGTGTTTTTGATTTTGCTTTAAAAGGAAAGCACAACCAGTATAACACCATGGCGGCTTGTGTGGCAGCTACCACCATGGATATCCGGAAGGATAAGATCCGGGACGCCGTCCAGAATTTTCAGAACCTGGAACACAGGATGGAACATGTGGCGACGGTAAGAGGTGTGGAATTCATCAACGACAGCAAGGCGACCAATGTGAATTCTACCTGGTATGCGCTGGAAAGTATGACCAAGCCCACCGTGCTGATACTCGGTGGTGTAGACAAAGGAAATGATTATTCCCTGATCGATGAACTGGTCAAAGAAAAAGTAAAAGCGATCATTTGCCTGGGTAACGATAACCGGAAGATCCATGAGGCATTTGGCAATACGGTAAGTACCATTGTTAATACCTCAACGGCAGAAGAAGCAGTGCGGGCAGCATTTCATTTTTCGACCAAGGGTGACGTTGTGTTGCTGAGCCCGGCCTGTGCAAGTTTTGACCTGTTCAAGAATTACGAGGACAGGGGTAACCAGTTCAAACATGTAGTAAAAGAGTTATAATATAAATGGACGGAGCAAGAGACATACGGTTCAATGAATTGAAGAATACCTTCAATACCAATAACCTCCTCAGCAAGACAAAAGGAGACAAGGTGATCTGGGCATTGGTGATATTGCTCACACTGGTTTCGTTGCTGGCAGTGTACAGTGCTACCGGCTCATTGGCTTATAAAAATTATAAGGGTAATACCGAGATCTATCTTTTCAAACAGGTGGCGTTCATCATGGCCGGGATCATGGTGATTTATTTTGCACACCTGGTCAACTACACTTTTTATTCAAAAGCTGCGAAGATCGCTTTCCTTATTTCGCTGCCGCTTTTATTCTATACCTTATTCTTCGGGGTGAGGATGAATGAAGGAAGCCGCTGGATCCGCCTGCCGTTGATCAACATGACGATGCAGACCTCCGACTTTGCACGGCTCGCCCTGTTCATGTACCTCGCAAGGCTGATCAGCAAAAAACAGGATGTCATAAAAGATTTTAAGAAAGGGTTCCTCCCGGTGGTTGCGCCTGTATTGATTACCTGTGCACTCATCGCGCCGGCAAACCTTTCCACAGCCTTATTGCTGGGAGCAAGCTGCTTGCTACTGATGTTTATCGGGCGGGTAAACACCAAACATATTTTGCTGATGATCGGTGTGGCGTTGATACCGATTCTGTTCCTTGTTTCCGCTGCCGTGATCCGCCACGGCAAAACAACGAATGAGCCAACCGTGGCAGTAGCAGGAAAAACGTCTTCCACTTTATTCGGACGGGTGGACACCTGGATCGGTAGAATGGAGAGTTTTATCTATGGAGGCAAGGATGATGTTGACAATGATGCTTACCAGGTGAACCAGGCCAAGATCGCCATTTCAAAAGGGGGTGTATTTGGCGTGGGACCGGGCAACAGTACAACAAGAGATTATTTACCACAGGCCTATAACGACTTTATCTATGCCATTATCATTGAAGAGTACGGGTTGATGGGTGGAGCATTTATCATGTTCATTTACCTGGTCTTCTTATACCGGTGTATCCGGATCTATAAGCGATGTCCCTTTGCCTTTGGTGCATTCCTTGCACTGGGGTTGAGTTTTACACTGGCGATACAGGCCGTGGCCAATATGGCGGTAACTGTGAATCTTTTCCCGGTAACGGGTGTTACGCTTCCATTGGTCAGTATGGGTGGAACGAGTTTCATCTTTACCTGCCTGGCCATCGGGATCATATTAAGTGTGGCAAGAAACGTGGAGCAACTGGAGGGAAAGACAGTTGCGGGAGATGTAAAATAAATGCATGGGTAAGAGAGTGATCATAGCAGGAGGAGGAACGGGGGGGCATATTTTCCCGGCGATAGCGATCGCTAACGCCTTAAAAAAAATAGACAATTCGATCGAGATATTGTTTGTAGGGGCAAAAGGAAAGATGGAGATGGAGAAAGTACCGCTGGCAGGATACCCGATCCGGGGATTGGATATCGCAGGGTTTAACAGGAGTTCTTTGATAAAAAATGCAGCATTGCCATTCAAACTGGTAAAGAGTTTTTTGCAGGTGCGGACCATCTTCAAAAAATTCAAACCGGATGCGGCGATCGGTGTGGGCGGTTATTCCAGTTTCCCGGTGCTTCGTTTTGCACAGGCAAGAGGAATCCCCACTTTCATTCATGAGTCGAATTCTTTTGCTGGCCGGTCGAATATCATGCTGGGGAGGAAAGCAAGAAAAGTTTTTACCGGAACGAGCGGGATGGAAAAATTCTTTCCGAAGGAAAAGATCATCGTAACGGGAAACCCTGTGCGGGTGGCTATTACCGGTGCCATGGCAACAAGAGATGAAAGCATGCTGTTCTTTTCACTGGACGGATCGAAAAAGACAGTGCTGGTGGTGGGGGGAAGCCTGGGAGCCAGGTCGATCAACGAAGCGATCGATAAAGGGTTGGATGATTTTCTGAAAGCGGGGTTACAAGTGATCTGGCAAACAGGAACACCTTATGCAGCAAAGGCGAAAGAAAGAGTAAACGGAAAGGATTTCGTCTGGGCGAATGAATTCATTACAAAAATGGAATACGCTTATGCCGCAGCTGATATAGTAGTGGCCCGTTCGGGAGCCATGACCGTGGCTGAATTGTGTGTCGCTAAAAAACCTGTTCTATTCGTGCCTTACCCGTTTGCGGCAGAAGATCACCAGACAGTGAATGCAATGGAACTGGTGAAAAAGAATGCGGCGCTGATGGTAAAGGATAATGAAGTAATGCAGAAACTGGTTTTTATGACAATTGAATTATCAATGGATACGGGTAAACAGGAGGAACTGAGAAAAAATATTGCCGCGTTGGGTGTAGTGGATGCTGATAAGCAGATAGCAGAAGAAATAATAAAAAGTATCAGGTAGAATAGAGACCATGAACGTACAAGCCAATACTGTCCTTATGAATACCCCCTTCAGGGGGATTGACAAGATGAACGAAGTGTATTTTATCGGCATCGGGGGAATCGGGATGAGTGCAATAGCGAGATTCTTTCATGCCGGTGGTGTAAAGGTGAGCGGTTATGATAAAACACCGACTGTACTCACCAAAGAGCTGGAAGCGGCGGGTATACCGGTCCACTACGAAGAAGACATGGACCAGGCTCCAAAAAAAGTTGATCTGGTGGTTTATACACCGGCGATACCGGCCGAACATAAAGAGTTGGTTTATTACCGGGAGAATGGATACAAAGTGGTGAAGAGAAGTGATGTATTGCAAATAATAACAGCGGGTTCTTTTAATATATGTATAGCGGGAACACATGGCAAAACAACGATCACCACGATGGTGGCGCATTTGCTGCGCGACAGCGGGTTTGGGTGTAATGCGTTCCTCGGTGGTATCGCAGTGAATTATGGCACCAATTTCTGGAGCAGTGAAAAGAATGTATGTGTGATCGAAGCGGATGAGTACGACCGGAGTTTTTTGAAATTGACCCCGGATATCGCCATCCTTACCGCCATGGATGCTGATCACCTGGATATCTATGGAACAGCGGAGGCGATGGAACAGGCATTTATCGATTTCACCAAAAGGATAAGACCTGGTGGAGTATTGATCAGGCAGCTTGGATTAAAGCGGGGAAAGGAACTGGGGGGTGAGCAGCAACTGACCTACAGCCTGCAAAATGAAAGCGCCGATGTGCACGCTGCGAATATCCGGATGATGAATGGAAGTTATGAGTTTGATGTGGTGATAAAGGATAAAACAATTGAGAATGTACGGCTGAATATGGGGGGGATGCATAATGTGGAAAATGCCGTGGCGGCGATCGCTGTCGCAAGTTCTTTACAGATCGGGGAAGATAAGATCAAAGCTGCCGTGGAAAATTTTCGTGGCGTAAAAAGACGGTTTGAATATATCATTAAGAACGACCGCCTTGTTTTCGTGGATGACTATGCGCACCACCCGGAAGAGCTGAGAGCTTTGATCAATGGCGCCAAGGCATTATTCCGCCAAAAAAAATGTACGGTGATCTTTCAACCACACCTGTACAGCCGGACCAGGGACCTGGCGGATGGATTTGCGGAAGTGCTGGACCTGGCTGATGAAGTGATCCTGCTGCCCATTTACCCCGCAAGGGAATTGCCGATGCAAGGGGTGAGCAGTGAAATGATACTGGCTAAGATGAAGAATGAACATAAAAGAGTGATGACAAAAGAGGAACTGGTGAATTGGATGAAAGAAGATTATACAAAGACACTGAACAAAGAATTTGGAGAAATATTGATTATGGCAGGGGCGGGGGATATAGATATGTTGGTGGAGGGGGTTGCTAAGAGCTTAAAAGGAGTTTAGCTAAGAGTTTGAAAGAGATTGAAACATTGACACAATGATCCATTGATACTCCTTCTCCGTCATTGCGAGTGGAACGAAGAAAAGGAGAGGGAGATAGAGGGTGAGGTCAACTAAAAAGAATGAACGCAAAAACAACGATACGGAAAATAATGTTTGTGACCCTCTGGCTTTGTATCGGAGCTGGCATGCTCACCCTGTTGCTCGCAGCCATCAGCAAGAAGAACCGGGGAGAATGCCGTGATTACATGATCGTCATCAAGGGAGCGGAAAATAATTTCTTTATCGATAAAAAAGATGTGGAACAAATGCTGCAGAAAGCGACAAGCGGAAATATAAAAGGTCACCCGGTGGCATCTTTTAACCTGCATGCGCTGGAACAGATGCTGGAACACAATACGTGGATCGATGAAGCGGAGCTCTATTTTGATAACCGAGATGTATTGCATATCACCGTAACAGAGAAAGAGCCGGTAGCCAGGATATTCACCACTACAGGAACTTCTTTTTATATCGATAGTTCTGGAAGATCGATACCCCTGTCGGACAAGCTGAGTGCCAGGGTGCCCGTATTTACTGGTTTCCCGGGCAAGAAAAAGCTGACAGCTAACGACAGCGTGCTACTGAACGAAGTAAAAGTAACGGCTAACTATATTATAAATGATCCTTTCTGGCTCTCACAGGTAGCGCAGATCGACATTACGCCGCAACGAACATTTGAAATGATACCTGTTGTGGGTAACCACCTGGTCAAACTGGGTAACGGAGAGCATATCGATAAAAAATTCCACCGCCTGATGGTCTTTTACAAACAGGTGCTCAGCAAAACAGGATTTGACCGTTACAAACTGATCGACGTGCAATACAAAGGACAGGTAGTGGTATCAAAATATGCCGGGAATGCAAAAGTAGACTCAATACAATTAAAGAAGAACGTGGAGAAACTGTTACAACAGTCCATCGAAGCAGAGAATGATACTATTATAAGAGCCATGCCTCCGCTGGTGAAACTGGAAGCAGATTCTGCCAGTGCTCCCGACCCAACACTACAGGATAAGCCGACTAACCCAGAGAGCAATACCAATCCCAACCCCATGAAACCTTCTTTGCCCAAACCGGCTGAGAAGAAAACAGTATCCAAACCCGTGAAAGACAGTAAACCGAAAACAGTAGAGAAAAAGAAAGAGCCAAAGGCGGTGATGCCGAAGAAGGTGGAAAGTGAGTATGATTATAACTAAGAGTTTAAAAGAGAAGAAAGAGATAAAGGGGAGCGTGACATAGAAGCATTGAATCAGTGTATCATTGATTCTCCCTCTCCCTCAGGAGAGGGAGGCAGAGGGTGAGGTCAGGTGAGGAAGGAACAGAACCCTGAAGAGTGCGACGCAAGGGAAGATGATAGTAGTGCAAGCGATAACAAAATAAAATATTCGGGGAGATTGCTTCGGCTTCGCCCCGCAACAACAACAACTAAAAAACAACAATGAGGAGATTGCTTCGGCTTCGCCTCGCAACAACTAAAAACAACAATTATGAACAACGAACAACCCATTATTGTCGGGCTGGACATTGGAACCACCAAGATCGCGGTAATTGCCGGACGGAAGAATGAGTTCGGTAAACTGGAGATCCTTGGATTCGGTAAGTCCAACTCCAACGGTGTAAAGCACGGGCAGGTACTGAATATCGACGAAACGATCAAAGCGATCAAAAATGCTTTGGAGAATTGCTTTGCTTCCAATCCCAACCTGGATGTGAACGAAGTGTATGTCGGTATTGCCGGTCACCATATCAAAAGCTTGCAGACCCGTGGTGATATCGTTCGTCAGAAAACGGATGAAGAGATCACACAAAAAGAGATCGACCAGCTGATCGATGACCAGTATAAAACGTATATCCCTGCGGGTGACCAGATCATTGATGTGATACCGCAGGAGTTTACCGTCGATAATTTCCAGAATATCCCCAACCCGATCGGTTATGGCGGAGTAAAGATCGGCGCCAATTTCCATATCATCACCGGTGATAAGAATGCGATCAAGAATATCAACCGCAGCGTTGAGAAATCGGGATTATATACCAAGGACCTGGTGTTGCAACCATTGGCTTCTTCTTCGGCCGTTATGGGACAGGAAGACCTGGAAGCGGGTGTGGCCATAGTGGATATAGGTGGTGGTACCACAGACCTGGCTGTTTTCTATGAAGGCATTTTAAAGCATACGGCTGTTATTCCATTCGCGGGCGAGAATATCACCAATGATATCAAGACTGGTTTGGGCGTATTGAAAACACAGGCGGAACAAATGAAAGTACAGTTCGGCAGCGCATTGGCCAATGAAGCCAAATCAAATGCCTATATCACTATCCCGGGATTAAGAGGAATGCCGGCCAAAGAGATCAGTGTAAAGAACCTGGCGAATATTATCCAGGCGAGAATGAGCGAGATCATGGATTTTGTAACCTATCATTTAAAGCAGGTTGGTTTGGAGAATCGTATGCTGAATGGAGGAATTATTCTCACCGGTGGCGGTTCGCAATTGAAACACCTTATCCAGCTTACAGAATATGTAACCGGTTTGCCAGCAAGGATCGGCTTCCCGAATGAACACCTGGCGGGTGGTCATATCGAAGAACTGGCTAAACCTACTTATTCAACTTGTATCGGCCTTATCCTGAAAGGATATGATGATTACGAGCACAACCGCAAACAATTCGACAAAGGGTTTGAGAAAATGGTGGTGCCTGATGGATTAAAGAATAACGGGCAGGAAGAAATACCCGTTGTCGTGGAGGAAGCCGTGAGTGAAACGGAAATGGTAAAAAGAAAGAACCTGACCGGCTTCTGGGGTAAGTTCAAAGACAGGATTATTGATCTGTTCAAAGAAGAAGAAGACAAACATTTGTAAATAAAGAA
The DNA here is from genome assembly GCA_031406595.1 of Chitinophagaceae bacterium. Classification (GTDB taxonomy): domain Bacteria; phylum Bacteroidota; class Bacteroidia; order Chitinophagales; family Chitinophagaceae; genus JJ008. The sequence goes on along the minus strand of JANOHQ010000436.1, from coordinate 6,333 downwards.
TAAGAAATAAAAAATAAGGAATAAGAAAGTCATGAAACAAAGGGTAAATATGACTTTTAATTCAACTAACTCAACAAACAAAAAGCTATGATACATTTTGATCTGCCAAAAGAAAAATCATCCATCCTGAAAGTGATCGGTGTAGGTGGTGGTGGTGGCAATGCTGTGAACTTCATGTTCAGCCAGCAGATTGATGGTGTAAATTTTGTGATCTGCAATACGGATGCACAGGCATTGGCCAATAGTGGCATACCCAACAGGATACAGCTCGGCCCCCACCTGACACAGGGACTTGGTGCCGGTGCCAATCCTGATATCGGTCGCCAGGCAACGGAAGAATCGCTCGAGGAGATCAAACGCATACTCGAAGTGAATACCAAGATGGCCTTTATCACGGCCGGGATGGGTGGTGGCACCGGAACAGGTGGTGCGCCCATCATCGCCAAGATCTGTAAGGATCTCGGTATCCTTACGGTAGGTATCGTTACCACTCCTTTTGCCTATGAAGGAAAGAAACGCCAGCAACAGGCAGAAGAAGGTATTAAAATACTGAAAGGATACGTGGATACTTTGCTCGTGATCAGCAATGATAAACTTCGGCACCAGTTTGGTAATTTGAAAATGCGGGAAGCATTTGAGAAGGCTGACAATGTGTTAGCCACTGCTGCAAAATGTATCACCGATGTGATCAACAGCACCGGGCAGATCAATGTTGACTTTGCCGATGTATGCACCGTTATGCGCAATGGCGGTGTAGCAATTCTAGGTAATGCCGAAGCATCCGGTGAGAACAGGGCACACAAAGCCATCGAAGAAGCTATGAATTCACCGTTGCTGAACGACAACGATATCCGTGGTGCAAAGTGGATACTTATCAATATCAATTCTGCTGCCGGTGAACATGAGTTCACCATGGATGAAGTGGAAGTGATCCAGAACTATTTATTGAACCAGGCTGGTGAGGACACCGATGTGATCCTGGGTATGGGGTATGACAGCACATTGGGTGACAGGATCGGCATTACGCTGATCGCTACTGGCTTTGAGCATAAAGATCCGTTTGCAAAACCGGTAGTGAAAAAGGAAGAGCCCCAACCGGAAGAAAAGATCGTAATGGTCCTGAAGCCCGAGCAAGCACCAGCTCCTGTTGCAAAAGTTGAAGTGATGCCCGTTGCTGAGCCTGAAAAGGAAGAAGTGATAGAGATCGAAGTAAAAGCGGAAGCAAAGGAAGATTATCTCGCACCAAAATTGGTAGAAGACCCGATAGTCCTGAGCAATACCCGAATGATCGGTTTACCGGCGATACAAGCCCCGGTGATCGATCTCAGCGATATCAGGGAGGAAGAAGAGCCCGCCACCATCCACTTTGAATTGCAACCTGAACCACAGGCCATAGACAAAATACTTAGTAATAGTACGGATCATATGCATCGTATAACTACTGTTGAAAAAATGCCGGTAGTGGTAAAAAATGAAAGTATAAATTCGACTCCACAACAAAAAACCACATTCAAAGAAACAGATGCTGTTTTAATAGGCAGCGTTAAAGATAGTACTAGTACTACCCCGGTGTCTGCAGCATCGGGAGGTTATCTGGCCAGACCGTCCAATATCTACGCAGAATCTAAACCAGAGGTCGTTACCTCAAATACTTCTGTCGAAGAACCGGTCCCTTCTGCACTTGCCAGCAACGAACAGGAAGAACTCCTCGAATTGCAAATGCAAATAATAGAACGGGATGACATTCCTGCGGCGGATATGCCGTTGGCCCATCAGGCTCAGTCACCTTTGTCCACCGAGGTTGAGGATCCGGCAATGCTGGACGAAACCGAAGAGCAAAAACGTAGGGCAGCTGAACGTTTGCATAAGTTGAGAAACTTATCGTTCAACGTTAACGCTGCTGACCCAAATAATGAGTTTGAAACTGTGCCGGCTTATATCCGCCGCAATATGGAATTGTACAACAACAATACCCAGGTGGAGAATTTCTACAGCAGTTACGAAGTCAAGACCGACGAAAAAAATCAAACACACATCAGCAGTATCAATACATTTTTAGACGGGAAGAAACCCGACTAGTTGCCTTGTCATGCTGTCCCGATGGCTTCGGGAGGTCGACGCAGATAAGGTGCGACAACGATTGAACCGTTCCAATGAAGCCACTCGCATTTAGCTAGTGTTTTTTAGTTGTTCCCTCCGGTTTCCACCGGAGGGTTTTTTTTCAGATGATAACTCTTCTGAGTACTCTCTATTTTTTTGTAAGAGGAAACCCTGATTCTCTATTCTTTCTTGTGATAAATTTCCAGTGAGTTAAGAACAGTACATAACTTAGGTAATCGTACGTGTAAATGACCTGCATCAAAGCCAACGATCTCCCTCCCTATTTATCTGTATCGAAAGAAACTTGTTTTTTATGCTGTATCCGGACCCGGATGAATGACTGCATAGCACGGAGTTATATACCGGGTTATTTGAATTAAGGCCTTCAAAGATCTGCAATATTTTTTCATGTTGCTTTTATACCCACTGAAATTGAAAACAGTGAACACTTGTTTTGTGTTCTCAGGAAAGAAACAGGCATCAGCGTGAAACTCTTAAACCAAAATAAATGCAATGAAAAAGACAACCACCATCCAACTCACCGGTATTCTAATTGCTGCTTTTGTGATCATTTGGATACCATCCTGTAACAGTAAAAAAGGTAATAAGCCTGACGCCGTTACCCTTGTAAATACGGGCTGTAATTGTGAAACGGATTGGTTCCCGCACAATCAAACACCGGCGCCTCCGGAGGGTATTGGCAGTCCTTTCGATACAAGCAGTACCACTAATTGCATCTTTCATCAATGGTCATGGCAAAAATTTCTCTGGCTCACCAAGCCATTACCCAGTGGTAATCCTTTATTCCGTGACTCAATGATCCTCGTGGATAATCAAATGACACCGGTCCCATCCTTGAGCGGGGTGCAGCTTGTTCTCGAGGATATAGGCCAGGCAGGATCAGGAGGTGTTCTCCAGTCAAACCCGGCTTTCAATTCTTCCAACCAGTCCGATACAGTTTATTATTCAATTTTTATCAATAGCACTTTGCAGCGGGCCGCGGATTCATTGAAGAACCTGATCGTGGCTAACCCGAAAGCGCTTGCCAATAATAACTTTACTTTTCCTGTTGGTTCATTGGAGCTTAAGGCTGCATGGATAGATGTTAATGCTTTAGCCGCAGGAACCGAGAATAGCTATTACATATCCGACGCTATTTTAAAGCCTTCTGGCAAAAAAACAAAAGTAGCATTGCTGGGAATACATGTGGTGGGAGTAGTGATCAATCATCCTGAATTCATCTGGGCAACATTTGAACATAAGAACCTTGCACCTGTTTATAACTGGAAAAATACCACTACGCAGGATCTGCCTGTTGTATCAGCTGACCAGAAATTATTTTTTAAGCAAGGTGATACGGCTACCTGGCAAAATCTGGAGTATCCAGCCAGTTCAAATAATGTTTTTACGATATACCCTTTTGGAATTCCCAGGATTGCCAATGACAGCTTTATGCTGACCAGCCAGTCTGAACCGATCAACTTTGATAATATCCAGGGTCTGAACGCCTGTGCGGATGCTGGTTTGACCGATGTCTGGAAAAACTATTTTTATAATGGTTCACTATGGATCAATACAGATGGATTGACTCCGCAGCAACAAGCAGATACGATCAACGGAGAAGCCAATAATCTTGGTAATGCTGCTCCGGGTTCCATCGCCCGTGGTTCACTGGCAGCGTTCAATATCACCATGGAGACATTTGCACAGGATTTCTCCGGAATCCCTGTTCATCAAATGGGAACAGGCGATCTTACCAATTGCTTCAGCTGCCATGGTGCACCAGCCAATATTACGATCAACGGCACCTCTTATGGCGCCAGTTCACCTTTATACTTAAGTCATATATTCAGAAGTTACCTGAGCATCAGTACCGGGCTTTCGGTGCAGGAGACAGAAAAGGTGAGGATAAAAGATTTTGTTGAGATGCTGAAAAGGAAGAAGGCCAATAAATAAGCAGTGTTGAACAGTTGATATTGGCGAAGCTACTCCCGTTTGGGGGTAGTTTTTTTCTTCGTCAGCGGTTACAAACCTTGACGAAAGTTGTTTTATTGTCATCCCGACGATAGGAGGGATCTTGTATTTTATTTGCCAGCGACAGTATTACTGGCATCGTCCCTTGCGTCGCACTCTTGTGCGTCCGGTAATTCTATTGAGCATGCTTAGGTATCAACACTTGTCATAGTTGTTTATTTGCCCGTAGGGACATTTTATGGGTAGAATGTATGATGGAAATGTTTGTTACGTTCCGTAGGAACGTTTTGTGCAAAATTTAAACCGCATAAACCGCATAATGCATTCCTACGGAGCGCTGGTATAATTCTCCGATTTGTTCCTACCCATGAAGTGTTCCAGCGGAACACTGACGATTTATCAGCGTAAATATAAATTTCCAGGGTGTATCGTTCCAAAAAGCTGAATAGCGAACAGAACCCTGAAGGGTGCGTCGCAAGAGACGATGAGAGTAGCGCTACAGCTGGCTAAACACCCTTCTTTCTTTTTCTCAGAATAAAACCCTATATTTGCCCTCTACTCCACTCATGTCACGGCAGGTTGTAAGCCGGTGGTACACAGAATAACACATTCGCTGATTCAGACCCTACAACATCTTAGCCAGCCCCATCCGCAGTTATAGCTGCGAATTAAACATTAAAAACCCTTATGGCTTTTAGAAAATTAGAAATTATTGAACCTATCCTTAAGGCAGTAGCCGCAGAAGGATACACTATTCCAACACCTATCCAGCAACAGGCCATCCCGCTTGTACTGCAACGAAAAGACCTTTTGGGCTGTGCCCAGACCGGTACCGGCAAAACAGCCGCTTTCGCCATTCCTATCCTGCAGATACTGCATGAACAAAAACCTTTGGCGCCGGGTATCAAAACACTGATCTTAACACCGACCAGGGAACTGGCGATACAGATCGGGGAAAGCTTTGTTGCCTATGGCAAACACACCGGGATCCGGCATACCGTCATCTTTGGCGGTGTATCACAAATGAGCCAGACTAATGCACTCCGGAGAGGAGTGGATATACTGATCGCCACACCGGGTCGTTTACTCGACCTGATGACGCAGGGTTATGTTCATCTCGACAAATTGCAAATATTTGTTTTGGATGAAGCCGACCGCATGCTCGACATGGGTTTTATCCATGATGTAAAAAAGATCATTGCCAAACTGCCAGCAAAAAGGCAAACCCTGTTCTTCTCGGCTACCATGCCACCGGAGATACAGAAACTGGCCAATGTATTATTGACCAACCCGGCGAAAGTGGAGGTGACACCTCCCTCTTCTACCGTCGATAAGATCGAACAATCATTGTACTTCGTTGGTAAAATGGAGAAACCCGAATTGCTGCTCCATTTATTACAAGCCAAAGAAATTAAAACGGCACTGGTCTTCACCCGAACCAAACATGGTGCTGATAAAGTGGTAAAGATCCTGCAACGCTTTAATATCCGCGCCGCGGCCATCCACGGTAACAAATCACAGAATGCCCGCCAGGGTGCGCTGAGCGATTTTAAGAGTGGAGCATTGCGTGTTTTAGTGGCTACTGATATTGCTGCCCGTGGTATCGATATTGATGAACTGACCCACGTGATCAATTTTGAGATGCCGAATATCCCTGAGACCTATGTACACCGGATCGGTCGTACAGGCAGGGCCGGGAATACCGGTATCGCCATTTCATTTTGCAGCCGTGAAGAAAGAGAAGAATTAAGGGATATCCAGAAGCTGATCGGTAAAACAATACCGGTGATCGCGGAGCATCCGTTTTCAGCCAATGCCAATGCGGCAGCACCGGCACCTGCACAAAGACCCCAACAACATAATAAATCATCATTTAAACCCAGGGGAAATGGTTTTCAATCTCAGGGTTCCAGTGGTGGTAATCATGTGAGAAGAGGGTACAGCCAGCAGCGCAGCGGAAGCAGATAAATTTCAATGTGAGACTGCAGGTTTCGCGAAACACGAAATAATATACCTGCGGGACTTAAAGTCTCGCATAACGAAAATAAAAATGCGGGACTTCTCCTGAGCGCAGTCGAAGGGCCCGCATTTTTTATTCTACAGATAACAATTAATTATTGTGTCGCGGGAATGGCTACCATTGTTTTAGAAACGGCAATGGTAGTTGTTCTTGATGTTTTATTACCGGAATCATCGGAGGCTGTAACGGTAATAGTGTAGATCCGGGGTGTACCGTCGGCCAGGCGGCTTGCTTTTAAC
>JANOHQ010000427.1:0-4246 GCA_031406595.1 Chitinophagaceae bacterium | reverse complement strand
GTAAGTGCTATGGATGAAATGAATTGCGGTAAAGTAGTGTCGGTAATAGAGTCTAAATCTGGGGGTTGTACGATCAAAAGACGGTAGAGACAATGCATGCATTGTCTCTACAGGCATCTCCCCCATTTCACGGGGGAGATTTTTTTTGTGGAAATTTTATGGAATCTTTTTATGCAGGCATCTTGTAGAGACAAGGCATGCCTTGTCTCTACAAGATTATTCACCCAAAACCCAGTGTATGCTTTCAAGATCCACACTCAACCGAATCATCATTATCGGCTTCATGGTCTTAGTAGGCTTCTGCCTCGCCAAAGCGATCTACCACAAAAGTTTTATGGGAATTACGCTGGCCCTTGTTAGCCTGGGGGCTGCGATCTACTTCCTGTATATACTGGTGAAAGCCAGGGAAGAGTTGGAAGCGGAAGAAGCCAATTAACGTTTTTCGAGTATAGCCATGATCTCGAGTTTCAGCCTTTCATGGGAGATCTGTTCTTCAACAAAATTCCGGTAGCCCGTTTTATTATTGATAAAAAGGGTTGCCGGGATTGCTCCCGACCATTTCGGATCCACTTTGGGGCAAAAATAATCGGCATTGGTCTCATCCAGCCAGACGATGGGAGCTGTGACATTTCTTTTTTTAGCAAAGGAAGCTATGCCTTTGGGAAATGCTTCCTTAAAATCAAGACTCACCAGTAACAATTTCAAACTGTCTCCGGAGCCCGCTGAAGCATTTTGCTTCTTTACTTCTTCAAGATAATAAGGCAGCTCTTCGATACAGGGCTTGCACCAGGTAGCCCACATATTAACGATCAACGGACCGTTGCTTTCGGCGATGAATTTTTCAAGGTCAAGGGCTTTTATACTTTTGACCAACTGAGCATGGGTACCAGATGCTAAAAAAAAGACTCCAAGTAATATGAACAATTTCCTCATTAGTTATTTTTATTTCTCGCAAAGAACGCAGAGGGCAGAGTGCGCAAAGTATTTGTCCATTGCCCTATTGAACCGCAACTTTCTCATTTCTTTGCTTCGCGTTGCTCGCAATGACAGCACTGTTCGTCATTGCGAGGTGCAGCAGAAGCAACTTATTCCTTATTTTCCTCAATTACGCCCCACCCTTTAAGCAACTCACCATACCTGACGTCTTCCAGGCTCCGCTGGTTGTAATGCCCGGCATTTGTTTTCTGCCGGAAGGCCTCGTATAATGTCACCGCACAAGCTACGCTGATATTCAACGATTGAATGATGCCCACCTGCGGGATGATAAAATTCCCATCGGCCAGGGCCCTGATCTCGTCACTGACGCCACTGTGTTCGTTCCCAAATACCAGGGCGATGGGTTGCTTGAGATCCAGTTGGTGTAAACTTACGGCGTCACTGCTCAGGTGGGTTGTTAAAATGGTTGAATAGCGCTTTCTCAATGATGAGAAGCATTCCTCCGCATTGTCAAACTGGTGAATGGTCAGCCATTTGGCAGCACTGGAGGAACTTTTGGCCCCCCATTTCTTATGCCGGGGAATTTTGGTGTTGAGGATGTAGATATCCTGGAGCCCCACGGCATCGGCAGTTCGCATCACCGCGGAAATATTATGCGGGTCGAAAACATTCTCCAGCACAAGGGTGATATCGCCTTGTCTTTTATCAAGTACGGATGTCAGTCTTTTATGTCGTTCTGGCGTCATTGAATAAGAGTTCTTAGCTTGTAAAAATCGGCAAATTAAGTTTATTAATAAATGAGGACTGATGATTTGTTTTTGGGCTAAAGCACATAAAAAGCTCATACGTTTCCCCGGGTTAATCCCTATAGCGATCGGGACCGGGGCTATTAGTCGTTCGGTGAAGGAACATCAAATGATGTTGTAAACAGCAGCTGATCTTTCGAAGCGCTTTTAAAAGAATCAATTGCCACGGGCTTCAGCCCGTGGTGAAGGGAACTATACCAACAATGGACTTTAGCTCAAATCTGAGTAACGCATCGGTTTCAGTTACCGGTCATTTAAATCGGGCCATTCACCATCATATCGTAGCTCCTTTTTTTCGATAAATTTATTTTTACCCTAAAAAAACAACTACCACCGCCATCCACCGCGAATAGCTGAGTGCGCCATTTATCCCAACTTCCACAAAAACAATTCAGGTAGACTTCTTTCTCACCCGACTGGTTTGTAACAGCAACAAGCTGGCGTTTGTATCTCTCAAGCGGCTTGATCTGGAACTCCAGACCTTTGACAGTTTTATTATATTCCAACACTGCATCAGCAAGGAGGATTTCAATGTCTTTGATTTCTTTTTCGGATAAATTGGCAGGTTTGGCATTTTTAAAAAGCCAGGTCTGGTTTTCCTTAAAAGGAATAATGGCATACCGTGATGTATCGTATGCAGGAGCAACATGCTCCAATCCGGCCGCCAGTTTGTTATCTTTTTTGGCATTGCAGGAGCCACCGATAAAAAATAGTAACAGTAAAATAGCGAGCTGCATATGATTGGTTTTAAAGTCCATACCGGTTAAAATTCCGGGTAGTGTCCTGGTTTGAAATTATTTTGAACCACAATAGAAGCATAGATACATAGATTTCACATAGAGACCTCTATGTGCTTGCCTAGGTTCCTACTGTGGCTATGTGGTTCAGTTATTATCATTTGAACGGCCAAATTTCGAAATAGGACACTACCAAATTCCGCGACAATAACAACCCAATTTAAGTATATTTATAGTTAGTAAAATAATCAAAATCGCTGTATGAAATACTCCCCCGTTCAGAATTATATCAATGGAAAATTTGTAGATGCATCTACCTCCCGCAGTCTGGATGTGATCTCTCCTCTTGATGGCAACCTGCTTTCTACCGTGCCGATGTCAGCTGCTAAAGATCTTGATACGGCCGTCAATGCGGCCAAAACCGCTTTTCATACCTGGAGCAAAACACCGATCAAAGAAAGAGTGCAGGTCTTCTTCCGCTATAAAACGCTTTTGGAGAAACACCTGAAGGAACTCGCGGAACTCTGCAGCGAAGAGAACGGGAAAACCTATGGAGAGTCGGTAGCCGAGATAGAAAAATGTATCGAGCTTACCGAATTCGCCACTTCCCTGCCGCAACTGGTGACCGGTGAGGTACTCGAAGTGAGCAGAGGCGTGGAATGCAGAACAGAACATGTACCCCTGGGAGTGGTGGCGTCGATCGTTCCCTTTAATTTCCCGGCGATGGTTCCCAACTGGACCTTACCGAATGCGATCGCACTGGGAAACTGTATGATCATGAAACCTTCGGAAAAAGTACCGCTCTGTTGCGGTAAACTGGCTGAATTACTAAAAGAAGCAGGATTACCCGATGGTGTATTCAATATCGTACACGGTGATGTAGAGATCGTGGAAGCGATTTGTGATCACCCGGGCATTGAAGCGGTTTCATTTGTTGGCTCTACCAAAGTGGCCAAGATCGTTTATCAACGGGCAACAATGAGTTTTAAAAGAGCGCTGGCATTAGGTGGTGCCAAAAATCACCTGATGGTTTTACCCGATGCTATTCCGGGTATGACGGCACAGAATGTAGCAGCATCGATGAGTGGTTGCGCCGGTCAGCGTTGCATGGCGGCATCTGCAATGATTGGTGTGGGCAATGTAGACAGCATCGTCGATAAGATCTGTGAAGAAGCGAGAAAGATCGTTCCGGGAGAAAATCTCGGCGCCGTGATCAGCAAGGAATCCAAACAACGGATCGAAAGTTATATCACGGAAGCAGAAAAGCAGGGTGCAAAGATCTTAGTAGATGGCCGTAATGCAAAAGTGAAAGGAAAAGAGAAAGGAACTTATGTCGGACCCACGGTGATCGATTATGTAACACCGGGGATGAGCGTGGCGACTGAAGAAATATTCGGACCGGTTATCAGCATCATGCGTACCAATACAGTTGATGAAGCGCTGGCAATTGAAAACGCCAACCCTTATGGCAATGCCGCTTCTGTATTCACCCAGAATGGTGGTATGGCCCGTTATATCATTGACCGCGCCAGCGCCGGTATGATTGGCGTGAATGTGGGTGTGCCGGTACCAAGAGAACCGTTCTCCTTCGGTGGATGGAATGAAAGTAAGTTTGGAGTGGGTGATATTACCGGAAAGAGTTCGATCGAATTCTGGACAAAGCTGAAGAAGAGTACGACAAAGTGGACCCAGGAGGCGGGGGTGAATTGGATGAGTTAAAGGCCTCCCCAAACCCCTCCGAAGGAGAGGCTTAAGAAGGGTCGTTTA
>JANOHQ010000404.1:0-4005 GCA_031406595.1 Chitinophagaceae bacterium | reverse complement strand
ATTAAAATGATGATAGAGAGATTGGAAGAAAGCAACGTGGTCATTCATTTTGTAAAAATAATCAAAAGAAAACGTCCGTTTGTCTTCACGGGTACAGGAATCAGAACGGAGGCAACCATCACTATGAAACTCCGGCCATGGAGTGCAAATATTTGTCTCATAACGATTGGTTTGAATGGAGGATGCCAATGGTTAAAGGGTTGCATAAAAAACATTTCATTGCAATTGATTCTAAGAGTATTATTTATTCAGTTTATCTGAATTCCAGTTGGCAGGATTATTCAAAATGTAATTTGAAATACGCAGATAATCCTCAGGGCCGCGAATGATATGATCATAAAAACGGGATTGCCATCCAAAACGGGTGTGAACGGGGTTGGACAATTTCGTCACGGCAGATTTAAATGATCCAACCATGGTGGGAATAGAATTTTTTCCAGGATTGCGAAACCGGGGATGCGGTAGAGACAGGGCATGCCCTGTCTCACCTGGCAGATGACCTGCCAGGTCGGGTTTTGCCAAATCCGTTTGGGGCAAATCCAAATCCGTTTGGGGCAAATCCAAATCCGTAACCGATAAATCCAAACCCGGAACGGATTTGATTTTATCGGGAGACAGGGCATGCGGTAGAGACAGGGCATGCCCTGTCTCTACCCGATCATTAATGGTGATTATTCCATGAACATGATTGGGCATAATTATAAATTCCCCCAACGTTATATTTTCAAAATGATCCGGTATTTCAGCCCATGAATTATCGGCGATCACACCGATTTCATTCAAATGCATTTCCCCGTCTATTATTTCGCCAAAAAAATGCTTTCGGTTTTTGGTACAGGTCGTGATAAAATACGAACCTGGGTGACTATAATCCCAGCCTGCCAAACGTGCAGAAGGGATCCGATATTTGTTCTTGAATTTTTTCATAAAAAAATCCGGCTATTAACCGGACTAATTTATTCAGGGTGATTGGGAACACCCGGTGAAAAAAACACAATCTCACCGTTTTCTTCACCAATTCCACCGTTGAAACGACCATATCAAAGACTAAAAACCACTCTCTATTTTACATTGATTTTTTTTCAAAACCTTTCACCTTTAGTATTAATTCCACTTCGTCTACGCCTTCAATAGGAGGCCGATTCATAATAAAAAATCCCGGCCTGCCGACCAGGACTTTTTATCTATCATTTTGTACTTACATCGGCTTTTTCTTATCAAATTCCCTTGCTCTGCGTTCCAATTCTTCGCCTTCCACATCTTCAATATGTGTTGCGATCCACCATGTATTGTTCCATTTGTCTCTTACGCAGCCCGAGCGATCGCCATAAAATTCAGTGACAGGCTCACGTACTGGCTCGGCTCCTGCGTCCACTGCCTGTTTGTAGATACTGTCCACATCATCTACATAGAGATACAACATGGCGGATATAGCCGGGTAGTTTTCCATGACTTCCGAGAACATAATATTGGAGTCGCCGATCTTCGTAGTGGCATGCATTACTTTGCCGCTATCTTTTCCGCTTTCATGTTTCAGGAGGAAAGTGGTCTCAGCATCAAAAGCGTTCTCCACGAATTCCAGCCACTCTTCCGCGCCTTTGATAACCAGGTAAGGAGTAATGCTGTGAAACTCTTTCGGCATAGGTTCTGCAACGGTAGCGTGTTCACTGTGTTTTTCTTTCATGATAGTTTGTTTAAAGATGAGATAATAATTATTATGAGTTATTCTTTAATAGTATTTAAAAAATCGTCAAGCAGTTTATTGAATTCCACTGGTTTATCCAGTTGCATCCAATGACTGGTTCCTGCGATCGTTCTATACCCGATATTGGGAAAAGCTTTGTGCAATGAATTGGCCGGGTCTTCATCCGTTCCTGAAATGATCATCACAGGCCCTTTGTATTTCTCTAATGCCGGTAGAGGGTCATAACTGAAAGTGGATTTAATGATGCTGATATTCGTCTTTTTCGATAATTTATTCATCCCTTCCCTTTCCATCCGATCTGTTTCCGGTTGGGCATTGGCTAATAATTTATTCATGTAATCGGCCATTACTGTATCATATTTTTCCGATTTAAGGGAAGCTACGATTGCCGATGACTGTTCAGGTGGTGTTTTACCCGGTGTAACTGTCAACATCATGCCAGCTACCCGTTCCGGGTATTTTGCGGCATAGGCGATCACTGACGAACCACCCATACTGTGTCCGACCAGTACAAAACGGGTTATTTTTAGACTATCCACTACGGCTGCAATATCATTGGCGATAGATTCAACTGAGTAATCATTATCGGCTGGCGCGGTTGATCTTCCGTGCCCACGTATGTCCATCGCAATAGCACGCCGGTTGGTTCTCAGGTGAGAAAGTTGGTTGACCCAGTGCCGCGTATCTCCTCCAAATGAATGAATGAAAACAACGGGTACGCCGCCTTCACCACCATCTTCAACATAAATAATACCAGCAGATCCCCGGATAGTTTTTGTTAGCGCTGCTTCTTTTTCAATAACTGTTGTGTTCATTGTATCGGTTTTTGATTTTTCATTAACGGATGAATTGTTGTTGCAGCCTGTAAGCAACAAGATTGCTGGTGTAGAAAATTGTACCCATTTTTTAAGAAAAGAAAACATATGAATTTATTTAATAACATGCAGGCTTAGCACAGTACACGCTATAGTGGGATTAAGGGCGCAATTATAATGCCATGAGGTATTAAATTTTTTACACAAAAAAATCCCGGCCATTTGACCGGGATAAACTTTTATCTGCTGAGTTTGTCGAAGTATACTATTAGTTGTTATCTTTCTACGCTACTGCTTTCTTCACCAATTCCGCTGCCTCGCTCAACAAGATCGCCGATTGTACTTTCAACCCGCTTTCATCGATCAGTTTCTTGGCTTCTACCGCGTTGGTACCCTGCAGGCGTACAATAATTGGAATATTGATATTTCCCAATTTCTGGTAAGCATCAATAACGCCCTGCGCCACACGATCGCAGCGAACGATACCGCCGAAAATGTTGATCAGGATCGCTTTTACAGCAGGGTCTTTTAAAATGATCTTGAAACCCGCTTCCACCGTTTGTGCATTAGCACTTCCGCCAACATCCAGGAAGTTGGCAGGTTCACCGCCACTGAGTTTGATCATATCCATGGTAGCCATAGCCAAACCAGCTCCATTCACCATGCAACCCACGTTGCCATCAAGTTTTACAAAATTGAGATTGTGTTTACCCGCTTCCACTTCGGTCGGGTCTTCTTCTGTTGTATCACGAAGCGATGCAAGATCAGCGTGACGCATCAATGAATTCTCATCCAATCCCATCTTGCAATCCACTGCGATGATCTTATCATCCGAGGCTTTGAACAAAGGATTTATTTCCAGCATCGAACAGTCCAATCCAACATAGGCATTGTACAGGTTGGTGACGAATTTTGTACAATTCTTGAACGCTTCACCACTCAGTCCCAGGTTAAATGCGATCTTTCTTGCCTGGAAACCCAGCAGGCTTCCCGAGGGGTGTACCCATTCTTTGAATATTTTCTCCGGGTTGTTATGCGCCACGTCTTCGATATTCATTCCACCCTCGGTGCTGTACATGATCACATTCTGCCCCCTGCTGCGGTCCAGCAATATGGAGAGATAAAATTCTTTTCGTTCACTCGGACCATCATAATACATGTCGGCAGCAACATAGATCTTGTTAACTATTTTTCCTGCCGGGCCCGTCTGGATCGTTACCAGCGTTCCACCGAGTATCCTGGTGGCGAATTCCTGCACATCTTCCAGCGATTTGGCCACTTTTACTCCATTGATACCGTTCTCTTTGATCGCTCCTTTACCCCGGCCACCCGCATGGATCTGTGCTTTGATGACAGCAAACTTGCTGCCTGTCTGAGTCTTGATCTGGCGGTAAGCTTCTTCAGCTTCCTGCACCGTGGTACAGGCAAAACCTTCCTGCACAGGTACATTGTATTTCTTTAATAATTCCTTGGCCTGGTATTCGT
>JANOHQ010000399.1:0-1544 GCA_031406595.1 Chitinophagaceae bacterium | reverse complement strand
TTCCCGTATGGCAACACAACAGATTTTAAATTATTCCAACTGAACTGGGGTACAAAGAGTACCGCGAATGCAACCGAAAAAAACTGTGGTGAAGACAAGACCTTACTCAATTATAATAAACAACTCTATCGTGTACTGGCTGGTGCCGAGAACTCGGAGATCATTTATGCGGTGAATTCGAGCGGTGCTTATCCTGTGAGTGATAATATTGCCGTAAGTGGCGGTATAGCATGGGCCCTGGCCACCCTGATGCATCCCGAACTGATGGATAATTCCGTTATCTCCATAAGTTTTGCCGAGCTGGTCAAGTTCAACCAGAAACTATTGCAAAACTATGATGCATTATCTCCCAATTTCCTGGCGGTGAATATCAGCCGGGAGGAAGAAAAAGAAGTCATCAAAAAAGAAGTCACAAGGGTACAGCAGGTATTTGACCAGAAAGCATTGCTGGCAGGAACCGGTCTGCTGATCAAGATCATGCGCCAGTTCGAATCCGCTTTTGAAACAAAGAGTTTTTATCTTGTCAAGAACGGGCAGGTAGGCTGGGTATCCGCTTATGTGGACCAGAACATAGATAAATAACCTACTGTAACTAGATCACGCCGGGCTCGGTTCCGGGACCACTGACATCGGTACTGGTCAGCAACAACACCGAATTCTTGCTGGCTTTAATTGAATGAGCCACACCTGGATGAAATACGATCATCCTTCTCTTCTTCATATTGATATCCTCTTTAGATGTATTTATTCGCACGGCCCCATCCAATACCTGGATAGTGAAAAAGCCATTTACTGTATTATCTTTTATCATCGCACCTTTCTTGAGGATAGTGAGCACGACAGTCATCCCTACTGTTTTAAAAACAGTGATACCGCTCCGGTCGTTTTTTTTCCCGGCTTTTTCGTCTTTAACCTGTTCTGTAAAAGCCTTCAGGTTGGCGAAAACAAAAGGGGCATCAATGACCCTGTCGCCAAGAGGACGGTTAAGAGTAGCTTCATTTCGCTTTATTTCCATAAATTATATTTATTGATATAGCCAGTATATTCAAAACTGTGCCACAGGCAGGTGGTGCATACCCGCGAGTGGGGTTTGGCGAGTGGCAAGTGGGAATTGACGCAAAGATTCAAGCTCTTAAAGGCCAAAGAGGGGCGATCGATTTAAACTAACTGCCTTGTCGCGGTTTAGGTTAGTTCTCCATCGCCTCCTTGGCATTCCGGGAAATGCTCCCAGAGGGTGAGTTTTCCACAATGTGAACTCTTTTTTCCCGCTGCAAAGCCCCAAATACTTAGTTTGCCTGTGTGAAAGACACCAAGTCACTTCTCCTGGGTATGTTATCGGTAGGCCTTGTAGGTACCTGGGTGTACCATCTCTACGATAAAACACAATACAGCAAGCGGAGAACGGAGATCTATATCAAGGATTCCATCGCAGTAGCGCAGGGAGTACAGGATTCCCTGCAAAAAATATATACCCATACCATCAACGACCTGGGAGCGCAGCGGGATTCTGCCCAGAGCAACGCCGGGTTGCTACAGGGCGAACT
>JANOHQ010000382.1:0-4073 GCA_031406595.1 Chitinophagaceae bacterium | reverse complement strand
CAAGAAGATGTGATTGGGAAAAACACCAGAGATTGGCCGTTTTTTATGGGTAGATGTCAGTATTTATCGGGTGATTGGGGTAAGAAACATGGCTCATGACTTCCATTATTAACAGACCTGTTTATTACAGACACAAGGAATGGGAATGTATAGAAATAGGTTTCAATATTATCACCGCCACTTTCGGATCCACAATAACGGCATCATGTTCAAAATCCAGTTTCAATCTCCATTTCTGCATGGTTGTGGCACCGATAATGGCTTCCTCTGATAATTGGGGAACGACCATAAATTCATCGGTCAGATTTACATCATTGATCTCAAAGTCAAGCCCGATCCGGTTTTCAGCTTTCAAGTATTGGTTTTCTGAAGCAGTTCCAAAATACCTGGTTTCAGGAAGTTTGTCGAGGTTGCCGATCTTATCTGCAAATTCTTCGCTAATGCATGAATAGGTGCTGCCGGTGTCAAATAGAGCATACAGTGTCTTTTCTCCTTTCGAACCCTTGAATAAAAGAGGTAATTTGATTGTCATAGACTTAAAGTTACAACTTAAACAGTCTTTCTCAAGGGGAAAAACCTCGCCAAAAACGGGATTTTCACCAGTTCCTTTCGTTCAACATTCAGTACCAGTAAGGTAAAGAGGCCGACAAAAAAGACGGCCACACCGCGATTTACCCAACGATTCAAATCAAGCAACATGAATGCCTGGTGCAAGCCAAAAAGTAATAAGCAGGTAACGATATAAGCGAGTATTTTTTTCCAGGCATAAGGAACAGGATAATGTTTTTGCCCGAGTGTATAACTGATCACCATCATAAACCCATAGCATAAAACGGTGGCAATAGCACAGGCCATATAGCCGAGGATGGGGATGAATATCCAGTTAAAGGCAATAGTGATACCCGCCCCGGCCAATGTGATCCAGGCACCTGTTAGATTTCGTTCCTTTATCTTATACCAGATAGACAGGTTATAATAGATACCGAGGAATATTTTTGCGGTCATCAGTAGCGGCACCACTTTCAAGCCGGTATAATACTCCGGGTGTTTTGTCCCCATAAAATATTTCCAGGTATCCAGAAAAAGTGTAACGCCCAGGAAACAAAAACAACAGGCGATCACAAAGAATTTCATGATACGGGCATAGGTCCGTTGCGCATTCTCACTCGTGGATTGTTTGAAGAAAAAAGGTTCAGCACCCATCCGGAATGCCTGGATAAACAGCACGATCACCACGGCCAATTTATAATTGGCGGAATAGATACCGGATTGAGAAAAAGCTTCAGCGGTGGTACCGGGATACAGTTTCAGCAACATGAACCGGTCGATCGTCTCATTGATCATACCGCCAAAACCCACGATGATCAAGGGCCAGCTATACTTCATCATTTCTTTCCAGAACTGGGGGTTTAGCCGGAACCGGAATTGGAAAAATTCTTTAGCAAGTAAAATTAATGTAATGCCACTGGCGATAAGATTAGCGATGATCACATAACCCAGGCCAATCTTCGGGTTATACAGGTTCGCAAAAAAATTATCCGCTTTTTTGTTATGCGCATCTTTACAGATAACTAAAAAGAACACCACAAGAGCCACATTGACCAGGATATTCAGGATCTTGATCGCTGCAAATTTCCGGGGTCTTCCTTCATACCGTAATTTGGCAAAGGGCATCACGCTCAGCGTATCCAATGCCACGATCAGGATCACCCAGGTAATATATTCCGGGTGATTGGGTATCTCCAGGAAATCAGCAAAATACTGGCTGGAGAAAAGCAAGAGACCCGTAAATAAAATAGTCGTCAGGATTATAGAAGAGGAACAGGTATTGTAAACTTTGGATTCAGGTTGTAGTGCTGAAAAACGGAAATAAGAAGTCTCCATTCCGTAGGAATAAATAATGTTCAAAAAAGCGGCAATGGTGAAAAGAATGCTGATCTTCCCATATTCCCCCGGATCGAAGATGGTAACAAGCAACGGGGTCAACAGGTAATTCAGGAATCTCCCGAAAATACTGCTTGCACCATACCACAAAGTTTGTCCCGCCAGTTTTTTTATTCCACTCAAAGGATTGGAAATTTTACGACCGTCCGCCGGGGGCAGTCAATTATTCAGGACAAAATTATGGTCTTGGAGGCACAAAAAACGAATCCCGCCGGTTTCTTCCTTCTTTTACATCCCACATTTGCAACCGTTTTAACGCTTGCTGTATCTTTAGACTTCAAAATACAAGTACCATGAAGAAGATCAGTTTATTGTTTATCTCTCTTTTAAGTATGTCAGCTATCACGATGGCACAGGCCTACGAAGAGAATGTCCAGTACAACAAGAAAAAACAACCCGCGATCGCGATTGAATATTCTTATCCTTCGCAGGCGGTAGAAAATGCATTTATACAACGGATGGAAAAAATGGGCTACAAGGCCAAAGAAGAAAAAGGTATCCTGAACCGGGATAAAGGATTCCTGGTTTTCAAGAACGCCTACGTTACCGATATCAGCCAGGATAGAATGGATTACATCGTAAAAGTGGAAAGAAAGAGCCGTAAGGAAAGTGATGAAGCTGTACTTTATCTTATTATGCAGAAGGACGGTGCGAATGCCATAGAGAAAATGGAAGCCTTTAATGTTGGCCAGGCCAAGACATTCCTGAACAATATGTTGCCGGATATTGAAGCAGCCAACCTCGAACTGCAGATCAAAGCACAGGAGGAAGTGGTGACAAAAGCAGAAAAGAAACTAAAAGGACTACAGGAAGATAAGGCCGACCTGGAAAAAAAGCTGGCCGATAATGAAAAATCGCAGGACGATACCATCAAAGACATTGAAACGCAAAGAACGAGTCTTGAAGTACTGCGCGACAGGAGAAAAAGGAATTAATGGTTATTGCGGTTGCCGGAACCTGGGATCGTTTAAAAACGCAGAGTCGGTCAGGGTACGGAGGAACACAAAAATATCACTCGCCTCTGCATTCGTAAGAGGAATACCATTTGTCAGTAAGGGATCAAGCGTAGCGCTTGCCTGTACACCTGTGCGGTAATGTTCGATGCATTGCATCAGCGTGTTGAATCTCCCATCATGCATATAATTGGAAGAAATATAAGTATTGCGGAGAGTAGGCACTTTGAATTTCAGTGAATCTTCCGGCTTGCGGGTAACGCGGAGCCGGCCATAATCATCCAACCCGGGATAGACCGGCAACCCGATGTTGCGGAAGCTGTAATCGGTGAAGAGTGGCTCTGCGTGGCAGGCAGCACATTTGACCTTGTATAACTGGTAGCCTCTTTCTTCTGCCGCCGTGTACACAGCAGTCCCCTTTTTGTAACGATCGTATTTTGAATCGGCAGAGATCATATAGCCGGTGAACTGCGACAGCGCTTTCAGTATATACTCCGGGCGGATAAAAGGATAGCGGAATACTTTTTTAAACCGCTCCTGGTAGTTTTTGTCATCTTTTATTTTATTGATCACGCCTTCAAAACTTTCCCCCATCTCGATATGCCCGTTGATCGGTTGTGCCGCTTCATCCTGCAACGTGGTGAATTCACCGTCCCAATGAAAGCTGGTACTCCAGGCGAGGTTAAATAAAACAGGTGCATTGCGTAACGTATGTGAATTGAATACGCCATGACTGCGGTCGTGCTCAAATGTACCAAACCCACCGATCTGCTGGTGACAGGAAGAGCAGGGGTGGAGATTGTCGATCGAAAGCCGGCCATCATAAAATAATTTTCTTCCCAGCTCAAAACCTTCTTTGCTCAGCGGGTTATTGGAGAAGGTGTAAACTGGCGCTGGAAAACCAGCCGGGATCTCCTGTTCCAACAGTTGTACACCATCGGTATTCTGGTCTTTTTTACAGGAACCCAATAAATAAGAAGAGAGAACAGCGAGGGAAAACAGGAATGATATGGTCAACAGGTTTTTTCGCACAGGGTTTAATTGAACCTCTAATTTACTTTTTTCCAGCCAGATTTCATTTCTCGAATAACGAAAGGTTTGTCAGAATGCCTTCTCCTTAAGGAGAAGGTGGCCAAAGGCCGGATGAGATTAGTTGTCCAGCCGGGGTCTTTGCCT